>CAJODY010000034.1 GCA_905233285.1 uncultured Bacteroidaceae bacterium | reverse complement strand
AAGATATATGAAGTAAGTAAGAGGTATTATTAAATACATACATATATTAATGTAATACTACATTACCATATAATAATAACTAATAACTAATATCTAATAACTAATACTAACAACTGACTCATCGCCTTCCGTTAGCGTGTGAAAGACCTTAAAGTCACAGGTCACAGCGGTCACAATGGTCACAGGCTTCTTCGCAAGTGACCTCTAAGGGAGGTCTGAGGGAGGTCTATGGCCCTAATCTCCCTAGCTGTACCTCCGATGAATAAAGGGCTGGATGCCAATATAGTGAGTAAGTGAGGGTAGAATTGATTTTTTCTAAAAAAATGGTGCTAAATTCAAAAACTGCTTTCGTATTTTTGGGGGAGGATACAGAAATATTTTATCACGTCTCAGCCGAGGTCTGACATCGCGCCCGACTGAAACGTTCATCGCGCCCGACTGAAACGTTCATCGCGCCGTCACGCAACATTCATCGCTTAGGAAGGGGGTAAGAGTTAATAGTTTAATAGAAAAAATCGCCATCGTGAAACACGACGGCGGTTTTGTGTTGTAAGGTTGATATGACTCCCTGAATCAGGGTGTCATATATAATTATGTATTACAGGCTGACCTTGAAAGTATCGTTGCCTACCTTTACGATATAAATGCCAGAGTCGAGCGAAATAGAGCAGTTACCTTCTCCATCTGCGATGCGGATACCACTTGTGTTGTAAACCTCTACTTCTGCATCGTCCTCTGCTCCTGCTACCTTGATAGTTCCATTGTAAGCATACACCTTTACTTTTGAAGTCTCAGTCTGCTTCATACTCTTTATATTCGATGCTTCCTGCTTGAATACCACATTCAGTTCTGCATCGCCCGTGATTACTGGAGTTGAGAACTGACCATCGAGCAACTGACCCGTCATATCCTGTCCGTTGAAAGTCAAAGTATTTACAGTCCATCCATCATCAGCTTTAACCTTATAAGTATAAATCTTTCCTAGTTCTACCGATTGCTGCAATTCTCCTCCGTCACCCATTCGGATAGTTATGTAATGAGCATCGTCTCCATCCTCAAACTCCACAATATTTGTAAATTCATTCCATACAGTAGCCGACATAAACATCATAGCAGTCCCTTTGGGAACATATAGCATACATAATGTTTTATTAACATTACTAAACACGTCTGAATTAATTGCTAATGGACGATTCCAATTAACTTTTATAGAAGTCAGACCTGTGCAATCAGAAAAAGCCCAAATTCCAATACTTGTAACACTATTTGGAATATCTATCGAAGTCAAGTTCGTGCAACCATTGAAAGCACCAGTACCAATACTTGTAACACTATTAGGAATCACTATCGAAGTTAAACCTGTGCAACCAGAGAAAGCATGATATCCAATACTTGTAACACCTTCTGGTATAAAAAAATTTGTTACTTTTTCGTCATTTAAATATAAATCATGTGCATAATATAAAGGATTCGAATAAATATCACTAAATTGTATATTACACCATGCTGCTATATCTGTAATTCTCACCAAAGTCAATCCTGTGCAACCATTGAAAGCACTACTACCAATACTGGTAACACTATTCGGAATCTCTATCGAAATCAAGCCTGTACAACCACGGAAAGCATAATCACTAATACTTGTAACACTATTTGGAATCGTTACCATAGTTAAACTGACACAATAACTGAAAGCTTCGTTTGCGATTCCTGTAGTTCCATCTTTAATAATAATTGATGTGCTCTCTGGCATTGTACCCTTATATGTATAAACTAATTTACCTGCATATATTAATCCGTCTGGCTGGTTGTTGTACCATGCTGTATTATAGAAAGCATAACTACCAATGCTTGTAACGCTATTTGGAATCTCTATCGAGGTCAAACCTGTGCAGTTATAGAAAGCATTATAACCAATACTTGTAACACTATAGGAAACATCAGAATATTTCACTGAAGATGGAATAATTACGTCGCCTGAATATACAGGTGATTTACGTATAACTGAAGCCTCTTTGGTCCCCTCATTAAGAGCATATTTTATGCCATCAATTTCTACATTGTCTGCCCATGCACTATAGGAAAGGAGTACAGCAAATAAAGAAAGTAAAATTCTTTTCATAATCGATATGGTTTTATAGGTTAATATTCAATTGTTCGAGTCCATATATAAACAAAGAAAACGTGGACAAATTACTTCGTCTACGTTCCTGAGGTATCTGCAAACACCTATATTGCTTAAACGAGTAAAAGCCCACGCCAATCAGCGTGAACAATCTACTTCTGCTCTTGCAATATCCTTGATAATTTTGCAGATTTTCAGGAACAAGAATCAAAAGTGGACGTCCAGTCTATGTCCTTAGTTTATGGTGTTATGTTTTCATTCTGTAAAGGTTATAGGTTAAAGGTTATTTTTTGTACTTCTTGCTAAACAGATCGGAATGTGTACCTGTATTAAGCATGATAAGAATAAGCTCCTGGTCATGCTGCTCCCAGATTAGGAGCCAATCGGGCTGGATGTGACACTCCCACTGACCCTTGCGGTCACCATGCAACTGATGGGGTTTGTATTCTGCAGGCAATGTTCCTGTCTGGGCGAGCAAAACTATAGCATCTTTAATAAGCTGCATGTTATACCCACGCTTTTCACAACGCTTCATGTCTTTCTCGAAGCGTTTCGATGGTATAATCTTATACTTCATGCGTTGATACCTAAATCCTGGAACATCTCGTCTACAGACTCGTAAGCCTTCAATCTGCCATGTTTCATGTCTTCGTGAGCCTTCTCAATGGATTTTACCACACTATCTTTCAAGTAACAGCCCGTCTCAGGATCGTAGATACGGGTCTTTGTGGCAGATTGGGGCGACACCTTGTGCATCAGCACGCCCAACTTCTGCAGATACTCTATCAGAGCCTTTCCGCTTGAGGTGCGTTCGTTCAATGTAATAGCATATGTTGCCATAATCGTTGTAAATGATACGTTTATGTCGCAAAGATACAGATAAGCGAGGGAAGAACAAAAAGAAAACAGTTTTTTTTACATCTTACCCTTTCGGATGCCCTGGCATCGATATATCAATGTCGAATCAACAGCCTTAAAACTACTTATGATAAGGTGTCTGATTCAACTTGTCATGATGCTATCCTCGCAAATCATTTTTGCTGTGTCATTCAGCAGGCAGGAGTATGACTTGAGTTTTCACTCCTTGAACACCATCATGTCGGCTAACTGCAGGAAGTAATCGTTCGACCAAAGGTCAATATCTCGCTGGTTAAAGATAAAACGTGCAACATCTTGCTTGACGGATTCAATGTCTGTTGTCGCCAGACGTTCGCGTAAGGTTTCCAGAAAGTCTTCCTTGCTTAGTTCAATTCCGTTAAATTCGGAAACGCGCTTCTGCAGATGCTTAAAGTTCAATGGCACGCGATTGGCTACATACCATTGAAAGTCGTACCAGTCGCGCCCCTTCACTCTGACCTTCCAGTTACGATAAAGCAAAGCATGCATCTTACCTGCATAAAGGTCAGGAAGGGTTACGCAGCGTATCATGGTGGAAAATGGTTTCAGAAGTGTTTTCTGTTCTGTTTCAAATCCCAGTGGTGGGTCAGTATCCAGTTCTATTTTTACCTTGATGGTTCTTTCTGTTTGGAAAGCAATGTCATACACATCGGTATTGTCTTTCAGGAATGCTGACTCTGCCTTACCGAAAGTTTTCTTGTCCTTTTTCTTTATAGTAACCTCTCTACCTGTCAACTTGAAAGCCTCGATAATCTGAGGGAAAAAATTCTCCAGATGGATGTTCGGATCTTTTTCGGTTTGGGTAAAGTCCATGTCCTCTGAATATCTCTGAAGGTTATGGAAGATTCTTAAGCATGTGCCACCGTAAAAAGCTGCATGATCAAAAAAACCTCCACGATAAAGACCGTACAGGGTGATTTGCTGCATCACTTCTTGTTGCGCATTATCCATCTCATTTTTGTTGCGGGGCTGCAAAGCCTTCACCATTTCGTCGAAAATTGTCATCTTTCCATTAACTTTATCAGGTTTGCTAATATCTGCTTCTTATTACCTGTCTCCATACATTTGCGTATGATACCAAGATTCATATCCTTCAATTCATCTGTGTCTATTCGCATATCTTCTTCTAAAAAGGTGGCAAGTGCAGATAAAGACTGGGATTGTATATGTGGTTCTATCATTATCATGTCACACAACGCTTTTTCTGGTGTCGCTATCAGGTAGGTGACATTATCGTCATCTTGAGCCATTTTAATTCCAATAGGGAAGTATTCGCTGTTAACCTGCCGATAGGAGAAGTAGCCTTCTGACGTTTCAAACCTACGTGTATGTCGTGTGGTAAAGGATGTTACTTCTGTTACCATTTCTGGTATCAATCCATAATGACGAAGTGCATAATGGGCTGATACGTAAGAAGGACCATAGATGTGATTGGCTATTAGTTCTTTTGACAACAACTTACCGCTAACCTCTGGAGATACAACGTATAATCCTTGCTTAATGCGAATGATATAGCCGTCTCTCACCAGTTTTAGGATTTTCTTTTCTGGCGATTGATAGTTGGTTAACATGTTCCTCAGTACGTATGCCTCAAAAGGAACATTCCCCAAATTCTTCAGTTGATGAAGTTCTTCGATACTTATCATGTTGTTTCTGTTTTACGACGCAAAGTTACAATTTTTAGTACAGAAAAAGAATAAAACATTCCTTTTCTGTACGGCAATTAACATCTTTTATCGCAAAATGACCGTTTTATATAGTTCGGGGACAGGACAAATGAAGTGCGTTTCAGTATCAGGTAGAGCAGGAAAAGGGCTGCGTACCATAGGAGGACAATGGTAACGGACGGGCTATAGCTGATGGTGGAGAAGGGTAGGCCGCTGACCAGACGGACGAGGCTGATGAGTAGGTGCGTGAAGAAGGTGATGACGTGGAGTAGCCAAGTGGCAGGAATGGATATAAGACTGAGTAGCCACCAGAGCATGGAGAGGATGACGACGGGGTAGGCAAGGATGGTTGCTATTGGATTGGTGAGCAGTCCGTAAAGGGGAAGGGTGCCGAAGTAGTAGGCTACGAGGGGAAAGGTTACGAGGGAACAGATGACTGTGATGGTGAGGATGGCAAGTAGCCAGTTGCGAGGTATCTGGTTCTGCCAAAGGGCTATGCCCATGACGGAGAGGAAGGAGAGCTGAAATCCGATGTGACCTATAAACAAGGGATCGAAAAGTAGTATTATGAAGGATGCTATGGAACAGGAGTTCAAGAGGTTGACTCTGCGTCTGGAAAGATGACATATTTCTATAATGGTGCAGAAGATGACGGCACGGACAATGGAGGGGGACATGCCGGTGAGGAGTGCGTAGAACCATAGCATCAGAACGACTATAACGGAGACTGCGATGCGCACTCTTGGAACGTTACGCAAGGGACGCAGGAGTATGTAAAGAAGGAGGTATATGGCTGACAAATGAAATCCGGACAATGCCAGCATGTGACTGATCCCAGCGGCTGCAAACTGTTTGCGTAGAGACTTATCCATGTTGCTCCTGTGACCAATAGTCATGGCTTCGATAATGGATTTTTCAGCAGACGAGCCAACAGAAGATGACTGAAGGTGGCTATGTAGCTGCTCTTGAAGATGGAGCGCCTTTGCGTTCTGCATGGAGTTGTGCTGGTGGATATGGTAGTCTATGCGATTGCCGTAAATAGTTGAGGCTTCCTGATGGCAAAAGGAGGAATAGAGATAGCCTGTGAGCAGGAAGATTGTGCAGGCACATAATATAAAAGATGTGAACCATTTCGTGGAACGTCGGATGAGACGGTTGCTGACTATGAGCAGGATGAGGAGTATGTTCATAGCCAGAAAGATGGGGATGGGGGATGGCGGAAGTCCCCATTGCAGGGTACACACCCTGCCTGCCAATACTCCAAGCAGGAATGATACGGACAGGGACGAAAAGGGACTTTCAGACCAATCTAACATAAACGGATGAGATAAATGGTTTTCTGGATGCAAAAATAGGGATTTTATTGACGCAGAAGAAATAGTGCGGAAATATTTTTCTGATTTGTTTTTCATTATCGTATCTTTGCATTTGTAAATGCATTCGACTATGAAGAGCTTTTTGCAGCTGGTGGCTGACGATATGTACGAGACGTTCGGAGGAGATTATTCGAACGTGACGGTGGTGTTCCCGAATAAACGTGCAGGGCTGTTTATGAACAGGTATCTGATGCAGCACGCCGAGGGTAAACCGATGATGGCACCAAGGTATATGACTATCGATGATGTGTTTTGGGAACTGTCGGATCTGGTTGTTGCGGATGAAGTGTATCTGGTGACATTGCTGCATAAGGTGTACTGCGAGGTGACGGGTGCGCACGAACCCTTGGATCGCTTCTACGCCTGGGGACAGCTGCTGCTGAGCGACTTCGAGGATATAGATAATAATATGGTCGATGCAAGGGTGGTCTTCAGAAATATCGAGGACCTGAACGACCTGACTACTTACGACTATCTGAGCAATGAACAGAAAGAGGCAATCGTGAGGTTCTTTAATACATTGAGGTCCCTACCTAACCTTCCCCATGATGGGGAGGAACTTAACTCCAACAGCTCAACGGTAAATGGGTTAACGGCGCAGTTTAATTCGACGTGGAGTTATCTGTATAAGGTATATTCGGAGTTCAGGCGAAGGTTGAAGGAGGAGCATAGGGCATATAATGGAATGAGGAAAAGAATGGTGATAGAGGAGTTAGGAAAAACTTTCAACTATCAACTATCAACTATCAACTTTATAATAGTTGGTTTTGCTGTGCTGAATGAGACGGAGAAGCGGTTGTTCAAGATGTTGAGGGAGAAGGCAAAGGGGGCTTATTTCTACTGGGATTATGATAATGCGTATCTGGAGAGTGATGCGGGAAGGTTTGTAAAGGAGAATATGCGGCTGTTCCCAAACCGGTTGGAGGGACGCGACTGCTATGATGGTATGCATGAGTCGGGAAAGCGGCTGACAATGGTGGCTACGGCGACGGAGGATGCAGGATGCAGATATGTAGCACAAATCATCGAGGGACTGAAGGAGAAGGATACGAGGACTGCTATCGTGCTTTGTAACGAGAAGATGCTGGGATCGGTGCTCTACGGACTGGCATCGGTGGAGGGACTTGGAGAGATGAACGTGACGATGGGTTATCCGCTGCAGAGCACTCCGATTTATAGTTTTGTGGCTGCACTAACTGACCTGCAACTGCATGGACGCACGAAGAGCGGCAGCTGGAGATATTCGACGGTGGCGACTCTGCTGCGCCATCCGTATGCGAAGTTGCTGACGGAGGATGAGGCTACAGCACTACTGACACGAATGAATAAAGAAGGGGTACGATTCCCCACTACCGAATATCTGCGCGAGAACGAAAAGACTGCCCTGCTTTTTGCCGATATCAAGACGGTAGAGGAAATGAAGGGGTGGCTGATTGACATCGTGAAGAACTTGAAGCCCCTACCTAACCTTCCACATGATGGGGAGGAACCAGACTTACAAAGTTCTATGGCCAATGGACAGCAGGATGTTCTTGCTGTGGAGAGCCTCTACGAGACGTTTACGTTGATGAACAGGTTGGCTACGGCTGCGGTGGATGAGGAGGAAATGACGGTGGCGATGTATTGTCGGTTGCTGCTGACGGCGATGAGGAGCAGGAGTATTCCGTTTCATGGTGAACCGGCAGTGGGACTGCAAGTGATGGGTCTGCTGGAGACTCGTAACTTGGATTTTGAGAACGTGGTGATGCTGTCGGTGAACGAGGGACAGATTCCGAAGATTAGGATGAATAATTCGTTTATTCCTTATACGCTACGCGAGGCATACGGAATGACGACGATTGAGAGGCAGAACGGACTGTATGCATATTATTTCTACCGACTGCTGCAGAGGGCACGGAACGTGACGATGGTATATAACACTTCGACGGAAGGAATAAACCGAGGGGAGATGTCGCGGTTCCTGCTACAACTGAAACTGGAGAGGAAACTGCTGTTTGCTCCCGACGTGGAACTGAAGGAATTGAGTCTGACGGCAGGAAATGAAATTAAGGAAATGAGAACCCTCTCTGACTCTCCTTGTTTAGGGGGAGAAAACGTGACGGAGCGGATATGCAGGAGGTTCGACACGAGATATGACAAGGAGTACAGCGAAGCACATGGAGGAAAGCTGATGACGCTGAGTCCGTCGGCGATAAATGAGTTTATCACATGTCAGAGACGATTCTTCCTGCATTACGTTGCCGAACTGACGACGACGGAGGATGTGGACGATATGGATATTGACAATGCTACGTTCGGAACGCTATTTCACGAGACGATGGAGAAGCTGTACCGTCCACTTGTAGGCAAGCAGTTGCAGAGCAAGACGCTGAAGGAGATGGCTGAGGACGAAACGAAGATTGAAGCGGCTGTGGATGCTGCATTCGATAAGCATGTGTTCAAGACGAAGGACGGCAAGCGGGTATATAATGGACACCAGCTGCTGAATCGCAATGCTTTGACGGTATATGTGAAGAGGCAGATAGAGTATGATGCGGAGCATTGTCCGTTCACGCTGCTTGGACTGGAACACACGGTTTATACGCTGATGGAGGTGGACGGACACGTGGTGAGAGTGGGCGGTGTCATTGACCGCAGTCAGAGGCAGAGCGAAGGTAAGGTGTGCATAGTGGATTATAAGACGAGCACGACACCACAGACGACGAAGTCGGTGGCGGATCTGTTCGACGGAGAGAAGAAGAACCGCGCATCGCATATTCTGCAAGCAATGTATTATTGCGAGGTAAAGACCCTCTCCGAGAAATCGGATGACGCCGTTTATCCGCAGCTGATGTATGTGAAGCAGGCTGCAGACAAGCGCGATGAGGCTGTAAAGATTAACAAGGAGGAGATAACAGACTATAAGAAGTATAGTGAGGAATTCCACGACCTGATGCTGAAAACGATAGAACGGATTTTCTCTCCCGAAACAGAATTCGCAGCTACTCCTGTGGTGAGCAACTGCGAGTATTGTGATTTCAAAAGTCTTTGTGGAAGATAGAGAGCCCTTGAACTTCTTAAACTAATTTATTAGCGCTACTGCGTAGGCGCTGATGCCTTCGCGACGACCAGTAAAACCGAGGGTTTCGGTGGTGGTCGCTTTGATAGACACCTGGTCGGGACTGACGCCCATACAATCGGCAAGGACAGCCTGCATCTGCGGAATGTGGGGATTGAGTTTGGGCTGCTCGGCACAGACGGTAGCGTCAATATTGCCAAGTGTGTATCCTTTTTCTGATATGAGCTGGATGGTCTTGCGCAGCAGGACTTTCGAGTCTATGTTTTCGTATTCGTTACCCTTAACTGGTGGAAAATGGTAGCCTATGTCGCGCATGCAGGCTGCACCGAGGATGGCGTCACAGATGGCATGGATTAGGACGTCAGCATCGCTATGCCCCAGAAGTCCATGGCTGTGGGGTATCTCTATGCCTCCGAGGATGAGGGGGCGACCAGTGACGAGCTGGTGTACATCGTAACCAAATCCGATTCTCATTATCTGCGTTTTCCGAGGAGGTCGCGGATGCCGTCCATATCGAACGAAAGGGACAGACGGAGTGTCTGGTCAAGTGGGTTGGACTGTGCCGTGGAGATGACGTAACCGGCATCGATGGCAAAGACGGACATCTTGAATCCGGCTCCTATGGTGAAGTATTTACGATTTCCTTTGTTGGGGTGCTCGTAGTGGTAACCGGCACGTACGAAGAACTGGTTGTTGTAGGAGTATTCAGCACCGATGGACCACTGGATTTCCTGCAGTTCTTCCTTGAAGCCGCCCGGGGCATCGCTGAAGGACTTGAAGATGCCGGTGATGGCACCTACGTTGTAGTAGCCTTCGCCTTCGAGCCAGGCACGATAGCCTGCATAGTCTTCCTTGTCGGCTCCTGTCTCCTTGATGTACTGTTCCATGGTGGGACGGGTGATGACGAGCAGCTTGTTGAGGTCGCCTGCAAGGGTCAGGGTGTTGTAATCGTCGAAAGGAATGAGGAAGGAGAGTCCGAAACGGAGGTTGGTAGGAAGGAATTCGCTGGTGTTACCACCGTCGTAGGATATCTTACTACCGATATTGCTTATGTTGACACCCCAGCCGAGCTGGCACTCGCGGCGTCCGAGGTCGAGGTAACCGTTGTGGTACATGGCTACGTCGGCAGAAAAGGCATTGCCGGGAGAGGTACCGTCGTCGTTCCAACCGAGGTCGCTACGGATGTAACGTAGTGCGACGGCTGCAGAGAAATTCTCGCTGAGCATACGGGAGTAGGCTACGTCGAACGCCATCTCGTAAGGCTTGATGGTGAGGTCTTCAGTGGCGATTACTTCACCGAGGGAGAAGTAGCGCAACGAACCGGAGAGGGCATCGTATTCGCCCAGACGGTAGTAACCTGTTATGTTGGCAAGGTCGATGTCATTAACGAGTCGGCGGAGCCAAGGGGTGTAGTTGAGCGAGAATCCTGCACGACTGATGCAGAACGGGTATTTGGCAGGGTTCCAATACTGCGAGTTGACGTCGGGGTCGGTAGCAGCACCCACA
The DNA here is from genome assembly GCA_905233285.1 of uncultured Bacteroidaceae bacterium. Lineage (GTDB taxonomy): Bacteria > Bacteroidota > Bacteroidia > Bacteroidales > Bacteroidaceae > Minthosoma. The sequence goes on along the minus strand of CAJODY010000034.1, from coordinate 10,181 downwards.
TCGCCGAGACCACCGGCACGGGCGTCGGGGGCAATGGCAAGGGAGGTGACTCCGTAGTTGACGGGATTGAGCTGGTTTTTCACGTCCTGAGCAAAGGCGAATGTGAAACTGAACAGCATCAATGTGAGATATATTATTCTGATTTTCATATCAAATGTGCAACGATTCTTTTTATACAAACTCTGTTTTGCGGTTTTTATTGCAAATGGTATGTTAAAAATGTCTTACTGCTTGCTGCCGAGAATCATGAATTTCTTGGCTATCTTACCCTGTTCGCTGTCGGTGGTGTTGATGCCGACACGGGCTATGTAGATGCCCGGAGGAGCCAGTCCGATGGTGCTGGTGAGATCCCATTCGAATTCGTAGTAGTCGTCGATGTTCTCTTCACGTTTGAGGGTCTGGGTGTAGTAGAGTTTTGCATGCATGTCGTGAATCCAGAGGGTGACGTCGATGATGGAGCCTTTGCGGTCGGAGAAGACGCGGAAGACTGCTTTCTCGCGTACCGGACCGGATATCCAAAGATGTGCGATTTCAGGTTTGAGACCACGTACTACATTGAAGTTGACGGTCGTGGTACCCATGTTGTTGAGTACGTCGAAGGCACGTATCTCCATGGTGTGGTGTCCCTCTTCGAGTTCTGGTATGCTGAATCCCACTGTTCCGTCGGCATATCCTCCGGTGGTAGGGGTGAAGTAGCTGGAAAGGTTGTATGTGGTCTGTTCGTTGTTGTCGATAATGATTTCTATGTCGTGACCCAATCCGTTACCTGTAGTGTTTATACCGTCGTCGTCGTGGAGGGTAAGGAAGAGGTAAGGGGTTTCGTTGACGTCGTCGCCGTCGGAGAAGGACTCTTTGTTGAGCCATGCCGTGATGGTAGGTCCTTCGCCCGACTGTGAGTATGTACCAGTACCACCTACGAGGAAGTCGCTATTGCAGCCGTTAGCCTCGATGCTGCCGTTGGTAGCATAGAGATTGATGAGTCCGGCGAGGTTGCTGTAGTTGATGTCGAGCGGTACGGGGAAGGTGAAGGAGAATCGTCCGTTCTGCACGTACTCGGAACCAATGAATAGTTTGCGGATACGGTCCTGATAGACGAAGGTCGTGTCGGAATAGGAGTGGTTCTGACACACTATGGTCTCGGTGTTGTCGAAAACTGTAGGTGATATAGTACCGTTGTAATCATTGACGATGTTGCCGTTGGCATCTTCGATATGTCCGCTTACGGTCACTTTATTGCCGGCACTGATGGTCGGAGGTGTGGTGCTGCTGACGTCTGTGCCGTTTATCTGATCTACTTTTATATTATATGTAGGAGTGGCAAGTGTGATAGCAGGGTCGCCGAGGAGCACGTAGTGAGTTTTGTTGATGAGGTCGCGATTGGAGGCACCGGTCTTTGATGCTATGTCGCCTTTGGCAAGGGTGAGTGCCTCACCGATGGTGTGGCGACGACCTGTCGTGGCATCGCTACCCAGAACGTAATACATGAAGTAGCGGTTCATGACGCGGTTCTGAGAAGAATAGACGGTACGAGCCGTACCGACGAATCCCATGGCTGCACCTTTCTTGTTGAAGAGTGCAACACTGCCTTGGTTCTCTTTGTTTTCGTCGAAGGGTGTAACGTCGCAGGCTGCGGTAAACCATAAAGGTAGGCGGCGTGACGACCACTTGCGGAAGTTTTCTGTCTTGATGATGGCTTCGTGGGAGAGCTGACCGGCAGAACCGTGACCTGTAAAGTTCATTATGAGTGCACCGTCATTCATGATGTCGTTTATCTCTTTGGTCACGTCGGGAATGGTGTTACCGGTAGCTGTCTGAATGAGTTTGTAGCGATCCCAGAATATCTTCTTGTAGTAATAGTTCGGGTATCGGGGTTCGAGCGATTTAATGACTTGACGGGCATCTTCCATGTGTATGTTCTGGTCGCCGTCGTCGCCCATGAAGCAGATTGTATTTTTCCAAGCACCTTGTTCGGTGTTGGTGATGTAACGTATCAGTTTCTCAACGGCATTGGTGGCTTCGGTGAGGTTAGTGGCAGGGATGCGCCCGATACCTATCTGAGCCTCTTCCTTCAGAGGATTGATGCCGCTACCGTCGGCGAGCAGTCCGTAGTATTCCTCGCAGACGTAGCTGTCGGTAGGCGACCATGAGTTTTCGGACTGGTAGGTGAGCAGGTAGTCAGACTGTGACTTGCCGCTGAGGGTGGAAGAGAGCAGACGGTTGTCCCAAAATCCGCTACCGAAGAGCAGAAGGTTACGGGGAGCCGATATGCTGCTGTTTGCCTGTGCCTTGTCGTAGAGCATCTTGAGCAGACGGCGATAGGCTGTGGCATCGGGTGTGCCGGAAGAGAATTCGTTATATACTTGGTCGGAACGGACAACCTGACATTTCATTCCGTCTTTTTCACGGTGTGCATCGGCAAGACGCTGTGCCAGAGCCGTGTAGCGGTTGTTCTCGGGTACGATGATGACAAACTCGATGTCCTGCAAGCTATGGAGGTCCTGATTGCCTACTTCACCGACTTGTTCTGGAGTGGGAAATGTGGCATTGACGTTAACTGCCACGTATTCGTCGTAACCACTGTTTGTGATGTTACAGTTATAAGTAGAACCGGAGAGTGAGCCTGCCTGTTCGCAAGTGACGGAAGGAGAGGTGATTTTCCATACTCTTGTGTCGCCACCGGCTCCAGCAATTGAGATACGGTAGTTGTATGCCTCATGGGTGCGGAACGCCAGATGGGTGAGTCCGCTGATGTCGAGACTGCGTGTGTAGTTGGCACGGATATAGTCGAGATAACCGTTGGTAAGACTCGACGGAGCGCTGAGTTGGAGGTTTATGTTCGTAGTGCCGGAATAGCTGTTGGCTACACTGGCAGGTATGGTGTTGACACGTGCGTTGTAGTATGACTGCGGAGCGGTGAATGAACGTGTAGCTACACGGACACCATTGGCATTGACGTAGAGCGTGGCTGCATCGGTAGTGGCAAAGCGCAGCTCGACGTTTACGTTGCCGTCGCTGCATCCTGCCGTATTGAGTGGATAGGAACGGTTTCCGTTATATTTATAGGTGTAGTTCTCGAACATGACACGTCCGGAGTTGATGATGGGGAAGTAGTCCTCGTCGATGACGGTATGCTCGGGGAATGTAGTAGCACTATGAGTAGGTGTGCTCGATGTACTTTCAGTACGGAAAGCAGCTGGTGTGCCTTCGCTAAGGAAGTAGCAGATGTAGGTGGAGTAAGGGTTGTTCTGATGGGTAAAACTACCGCTTGAGGTGCGTGTCCACTTTACTGTGCCGCAGGAGTAAAAGAGTAGGGTACCGTCGCTGCGACGATAAAGAGGTATTTCGGTCAAGTCGTCGGAAATGTTCTCGATGTTTGCCTCGGGCAGCATGGGCAGGTTATAACCGAATAGACGTACAGACGAGGGATTGGAGAATCCCATGTCGGAAAGGGCAGAGGGCGAGAGCTGATATACTCCTGCATTGCTGACACGTATTTTGACCCACCGACCCGACGAGAGGACTGAGTGGGACGCATAGTCGGTTGCCCTGCCCATGGAAGGACACAGCAACAGGAGGAGTGTCAGAATGTAGAGAATACGTGCCATTTATTTTATACGTAAATGGAGCAGGTGATGTTCACCAATGTATCCGTCGAGGATGTCGCCTTCGTTGACCGGTCCCACTCCGAAAGGGGTTCCTGTGAAGAGGAGGTCTCCGGTCTTGAGCATGAAGAATCGGCTTACGTACGATATCAGACTGTCGATGGTGAATATCATGTTGCGGGTGTTTCCGCTCTGTACTGTAGTACCGTTCTTCTCGAGGTGGAAGTCGATGTTCTGCACTTCGCCTCCTATGTCGGCAACCTTGACGAATTTTCCGATGCCTGCACTGCCGTCAAATCCCTTGCACAGTTCCCATGGGAGTCCGCCGTTGCGGAGCTTGGTCTGGAGGTCGCGAGCGGTAAAGTCTATCCCTACGGTCACTTCGTCGTAGTAGCGATGGGCAAAGCGCTGACTAATGTCTTTGCCAGCCCTGTTGATACGAACTACGATTTCTGTCTCGTAGTCGAATCGCTCGGCAAAATCCGGAACGAAGAACGGCTTACCTGGCTGTATGATGGCAGAGTCGGGTTTGGAAAAAATCACGGGCTCTACAGGTAATAACGATTTTTTGCTGTTATTATTGCTTTTTTGCGTAAGCAATGATGAATTATCTTTGTCGGAGATAGTGGACAATTCATCAATGTGCATGGCATAGTTCATGCCTACTGCCAATATTTTCATGTGTTTTTGAGATTAGGTGTTATAATCCGAACAGACGCAGGATGTCGTTGGCCTGAGCCAGTATCATGAGTCCGATGAGCAGTATCATACCGATGTACTGGACGCGTTCCAGGAGTTTCTCACTCGGTTTGCGACGGGTTATCATCTCGTAGATGGCAAATACGGCATGACCACCATCGAGTGCCGGAATAGGCAGGAGGTTCATGACTCCGAGTGCGATGGAAAGGAAGGCGGTGAGCATCCAGAAACGTTCCCAGTCCCATACGTCGGGGAATATGCTGCCGATACCGATGAATCCGCTGACACTGCGTGCTCCCTTCGACGAGAAGAGGTATTTCAGCTGGTCCACGTAGTTGACCATCTGGTAATAACCCAGACGGATGCCGGCGGGGAAAGACTCGAGCAGGGTGTAAGTACGTGTTGTAATTTTGTCCTGATAGGGTATGGCATTGACAAAACCTATCTTAAATTCGGAGGTAAGTACTGTAGTAACCGTGTCCTGACTGTTGACAACCATAGTGACGGTACGCTGTTTAAGACTGTCGGCAGGGGACGATTCCTCAGTCAGTACGTCCTGAAGGGTGAGCAACAGGGTTTGGAACTCGTTGAAATCGGCTATTGGCTGTCCGTTGAGTGCTGTAATTTTGTCACCTTTTTTCAGACCAATTTTTTCGGCTGGCGAACCGGCGAGGACGCTGTCAACCTGCATGGGAAGCAGGATGGAGGCATAACGCGGTTCTTGCTGCAGCATGTCGATAAGGTTAAGGTCGCCTGGCAGTTCGATGATATGTTCTTTGCCTCCGCGGATGACAGTCACTTCATGTGCATTAGAGATGTCCTGCAATTTGCCCGGAGTCCATGAAACGACAGGCTCGTCATCAATCTTTACAATGATGTCGCCATCGCGGAAACCGTCTGCCTTAGCTGCTTCCGAGAATTTCATTCCGTACTGCATGTCTTCACTCTTCACATACTGTTCGCCCCAACTGAAAAGTACCATGGCATAGAGGAAGAAAGCAGTGATGAAGTTCATGATGATACCTCCAAGCATGATGAGCAGTCGCTGCCAAGCCGGTTTGGTGCGGAATTCCCATGGTTTGGGCGGTAGAGCCATCTGCTCTTTGTCCATCGACTCGTCAATCATTCCGCTTATCTTCACATATCCACCCAACGGTATCCATCCGATGCCGTATTCCGTACCCTGATATTCGTATTCAGAGGTCTCTTTGCCTTCTTTGTCCTTGCGGTGGGGAACTGGTTGTTTGCCTATCAGACGGCGGAACCAGTTGGAATAAGTGCTGAAAAGGCTGAATTTATAATCAAAAAAGAGGTAAAACTTTTCAACTCTGGTTTTGAAGAGTTTTGCAAAAAGGAAGTGTCCTCCTTCGTGCAGTACAATCAGGAGCGAGAGTGCAACAATCAGTTGAAGTGCTTTTATAAATATTGTTTCCATTGTTTCTAATGGGGTAATTGGGCTTATTGGGAGTTAATGGGTTTATTGGGTGTCGTTTTATATTAATGTCTTGGCATATTCTCGTGCCATGTGGTCGGTGGAAAGGTAGCATTCCAGCGATGAATCCGCTGAAAAAGGTATTTTCTCCATAGTCTTTTCGATAATCTGTGCAATCTTTGGATAACTGATGCGGTCTTCAAGAAAGGCTCGGTTAACCACTTCGTTGGCTGCATTGACTATACAAGGCATGTTGCCTCCCTGTTGTAAGGATTCGTATGCCAGACGGAGACATGGGAAACGTTCGGTGTCGGGACGTTCGAAGGTGAGGTCTTTCAATGAGAAGAGGTCTAGACGTTCGCCGTTGAGTGGAAGACGGCGTGGATAGGAGAATGCGAACTGAATGGGTAGTCTCATATCGGGTACTCCGAGTTGTGCTTTGACGGCTCCATCCTCAAACTGGACTGCCGAGTGGATGACGCTCTGCGGATGTACCACGACTTGTATCTGCTCGGGACGTACTCCAAACAACCAACGTGCCTCAATCACTTCGAATCCTTTGTTCATAAGAGTTGCAGAGTCGATGGTTATCTTTGCTCCCATATTCCATGTGGGGTGGGCAAGTGCATCGTCCTTGGTCACATGCTGTATCTGTTCCTTCGTAAAACGACGGAAGGGGCCACCAGAACAAGTGAGGAGTATCTTGTCGATTTTATTGCCGGGTTCGAGACATTGAAATATAGCAGAATGTTCCGAATCCACCGGTAGAATAGGTACTTTATATTCGTTTGCCAGTTGTGTGATGAGGTCACCGGCTACGACAAGTGTTTCCTTGTTGGCAAGTGCTATGGCCTTCTTTGCCTTTATGGCTGCAATGGTGGGTTCGAGTCCTGCAAATCCGACCATGCTGGCAAGAACAATATCCACGTTGTCATCCTGCACGACTTCACACAGAGCCTTGGCTCCGGCATAAACCTTGATGGGGAGGTCGCTCAGTGCGTCCCGAACCATGTCGTGTTTTTCTTCGTTGGCAATGACCACTATTTCGGGTTTCAGTCGGCGTGCCTGACTGATTACGAGTTCTGCATTGTTGTATGCTGTCAACACGTAAGCCTCGTATAGGTCGCTGTGCTGCTCAATGACGTCGATTGCCTGTGTACCTATGGAACCGGTCGAACCCAGTATGCAAATTCTTTTCTTCATTTGTCTTTCTGTTAGTTTTCAATGAGTCCTATTGGAAGGTCAACCACTATGACTTTCTCTTCTTGTCTTATCTCTGTGATGAAATCCTCATGTGCCGGAATCATGACTTCCTTGCCGTTTTCTTGCTGTAGGATGAAAAGCCAATTCTCTGTGCTGTCGTCGATGTCGGTTATGGTCCCCACGAAACTGCCATCGCTCACCTCTATTACCTTATAGCCTATGAAATAGCTGAGTGGAACATCATTTTCATCGATTTCATCGATATATTTCTTCTCTATATATACATTGCAGCCAATAAGGAAGGCGGCAGTTTCGACGCTGTCTATGTCGTCAAATTTGACAAGTGCAGTAGAATCGTTGCGGAACCGGTATTCTTCCATGTAGAATGGTACCAGAATGCCGTCGATGTCGCAAATGAGATAGTCGCAATCGGCACGATCCCACACGTCATCGGAAAAGACGAAGTTCACTTCGCCTTTCAGTCCGTGTGCTTTGGTTATCTTACCAATCTGAACTACATCCTCGCGTCGTATCATTCTTCCCTCCTTATAACTGCTCCGAGAGCTGTCAAACGACCTTCGATATCCTCATATCCGCGGTCTATCTGTTCTATGTTGCTTATCTCGCTCAGTCCGTTTGCACTCAAAGCTGCGATGAGCAGGGCAATTCCGGCACGTATGTCAGGACTGGACAGTTTCATACCCCGCAGCTGAATCTTACGGTCGTGACCTACAACCACAGCACGATGCGGGTCGCAGAGTATGATTTGTGCCCCCATATCGATGAGTTTATCGACGAAGAAAAGTCGGCTTTCAAACATCTTCTGATGTATCAGCACGCTGCCCTTTCCCTGTGTGGCTACGACCAGCATCACACTGAGCAGGTCGGGAGTGAGTCCGGGCCACGGTGCATCGGCAATGTTGAGGATACTGCCGTCCATATACGACTGCACCTCGTAGTGTTCCTGTTCGGGGATATATATATCATCGCCCCGTCGTTCCATGTTGATACCCAGGCGACTGAACATCTCAGGTATTATGCCGAGGTTCTCGTACGATACGTTCTTGATTGTCATCTCACTACCTGTCATGGCAGCCATGCCGATGAACGATCCGACTTCAATCATGTCGGGCAAAATGGTGTGTTCTGTGCCGTGCAGTTGATCTACACCTTCGATGGTAAGAAGGTTTGAACCGATACCCTCTATCTTGGCTCCCATGCGTACCAACATCTTGCAGAGTTGCTGCACGTAGGGTTCGCATGCTGCATTGTAGATGGTGGTCTGACCCTTTGCCATAACGGCAGCCATTATGATGTTTGCAGTACCTGTAACACTTGCTTCGTCGAGCAGAAGATATGCACCTTGCAGGTTGCTGGCATCGATGTCATACACCTTACGTTCGGAGTCGTATGTGAATTTCGCTCCCAGTTCGTGAACTCCGAGGAAGTGGGTGTCGAGTCTGCGACGACCTATATTGTCACCTCCAGGCTTTGCCACACATGCCGTGTGGAAACGTCCGAGCAGTGGTCCGAGTGTCAGAATGGAACCTCTCAGTCTTTCGCAGCGGCGCACAAAGTCCTGATTTTTCAGATAGTCTTTCTTTATCTGAGCTGCGCAGAAAGTCCATTCGTGATTACCCGTACACGTCACTTCCACTCCCATCTTCTTCAGCAGTCCGATGAGATTGATGATATCTACGATGTTGGGTACGTTGCGGATGACGACCGGTTCGGCAGTAAGCAAAGTGGCGCATATTACCTGCAGAGCTTCGTTCTTGGCTCCCTGCGGATAAATCTCGCCTTTTAGCTTATGTCCTCCTTCTATGATAAATCTTGCCATCTTGTATATCTCTTATCTTTTCTTTCGGCTTTTCTTTACGGTGGTAGGATTACGGCTACTCAGCAGGTCTCCGTCGCTGATAAGTCCTCTGTCGGAAGTGTCGAGTTGCACTTTTCCGTGGGTATATCTACTCAGGTCGTCCAAAACCTTGCTGTCGCTCATTGCATCTATATTCCAGTTGGAAAGGTCGCGTTTCATGTGGTTGCCTACCAGCCATGCCAGTTCCTGCTGCTTCTCCTTGTCCTCTTCTTTTTCTATGGCCTGAGTGAAAGCCTCTACGATGGCGCCATAGTGACGACGTTCGATATTCTTTTGGGGATAAGGCACCATATCGCGCTTGAATCCCACACCTTCTTCCTTCTCGATTTCTACAGGGTACTGGATGTCGAGTTCGTAGTTGGATATGGCAGCCAGGTGGTTCCACAGCTTCGAGACGAATTCTTCCTCGTTGCCGCTTCGCTCAGTCTTTTCTGCCATTATGCCGATGATGGTCTCGGCACATTGCTGACGTTCATCGTCGTCCTCTATCTGTTTGCAGTATGTCCGTACTCTGCCATGATCAGTTTTGGTCTTTGTGTGTTGTAGTCCATTCTTTCAGATAATTTGGTTCGAAATATGCCACATCCTCAAATTCGCCTCTCAGAAACAATTGCTCGGCTAGTGGAGCCATGTTCTTGGCATGAAGACGTACATTATTTATAAAGTGGGCATTCTTGTGTTTAATGACCTGCATACATTTCTCCGCACCGCTACCCATGAAATAGATAGGATGCTCATTGAGTTGTTGCTCGAACGAATGCTCGTCGATAACCTTGGCACATACATCCACAACTGGTTTCAAGGCTCGGGTGTAAAGTGCGGTATATACCTCCATTCTCCTAGCGTCAATCATTGGACAAATCAGAGCATCCTCCTCAATGTCATCGTGTCGGAGCAGGAATGGTACGGTCAGAATCTTCAGTGTCGGTACGGCTATAAGTTTCAGGTTCCTGCCGTAACAGATACCTTTTGCCATACTCACCCCGATTCTCAGTCCTGTATAACTGCCTGGTCCACTGCTCACAGCCACTGCGTCGAACGGAATAGCATGATTATCGGTAAATGACATCGCGCCATCGACCAGACTGCCCAGCACACCGACATTTCTGCTTACAGATTTCTTCTTTGCGCTGCCGCCTTTGTCGCCGTTTGCACTCTCGTCGTAAATCGTCCCTCCGTCCTGACTCACAGCCACGCTGCACAGTTCTCCAGCAGTCTCAATATGTAGTATACAAGCCATATTATTTACTATATACCATGTATGGTAAAATCATTTTGCGTGCAAAGATACGCTTTTTTAATTATTTTCTTACCTTTGCACACAAAATAATAAAAACTGTACACGCGTATGATACAATCAATGACC
>CAJODY010000033.1 GCA_905233285.1 uncultured Bacteroidaceae bacterium | reverse complement strand
GCGTCACGTCATTGGCCTCCTCGCTATCCGTTGCAGCCCCCTCCAGATGTCCGTCCTCCTCGTCTGCACCAAGAGCAATGTCAGCAACCTCCGTCGCCGTCTCTATCAGAAACTCACTGGTCACGACGGCTCCGGCACCGACCTGGATAGATATATAACGGAAATGTGTGAGGAATAGCTGTGCGCTGCATCATGAGTATCACCCAAGAGGCCATCCGCTCTACAAAGCACAGGATTCTTCGCCACTAAGGTGCGAGGTGTGGCGTTTCGATCTTCAACCTAAAGGTCGAAGTGTGGCACGCAATCTGCTGAAGAGGAGGAAGTAGGGCGTAAACATCTATTGCCAAAGAAACTTCAGTATAGTTTCTTTATGGTTCACTACCGCATCCTTGAATCCGTTTATACACATCATCAGTTTACCATTCCTTGAAACTATGGGTACACCATATTCTCCAACAATAAGCGGAAACTCCTTCTGCCCTATTTCAACATATAGCCTATCCTTAGCAAGTCTTGATACAAATGTGTATGCTTGAGGATTGCATCTATGAGCCACATGTTGGAATAACGAGGTGTATGAATTTATGTATGAGGGGTACTTATCAATTATCACTACCTTAAAATCATCTCCATGTGCAGCCATTCCAAGCCCCAATATCTCATTCAGATACAAATCTCCAAATGAATAGCCAACAACCATCAATCGGTTGTTCTCAATCACTTTCCTCGCCAAGTCCGACAGATACACATTATTGGGCGCAAACGTCATCTTTTCTGTTTTCCTTGAACCTGATACAATATATGGCTGTACATATTCTTCTTTTGCCTGATTAGATGGGGGAAACTGCCCCCCAATCCTATTTTTACACGCGGTTTCATAATCTCTGTTCTTTACCATGTCGCGTATGCTATAATCAAATGGGTACGACCTTGCCTCGCTGAACAATATCTGACCATGAAGATGTGCTATTGTTGATACTCCTCTTCTGTTCTCATAATAGTGTCTCGCTGAAAAGCGACTATATTCCTCACCATCTTTGACTGGCGGGAATCCATCCTCATATTCGCCAAGGCTATTCTCAATTGTATTGTCATAATTCAGATTGAAGATATTTGATCTTCCTGACAAGGATTTCCAGAAATCTCGATACCATCGCTCCGTTGACGTATCCTCATTGAAAGAAGCATCGTATTGATTAACAATACTCATTACAGTCTTTTGCAATCCATATGCAGCCCTGATGTAGTCATACGTCTGAATATCATTCAAAAACTCATCTGGTTGAATCAAAGTCCCGAACTCAGGCAATGCAGGCCACGACGTAAATTCCTTATGCCAATAGCCACTATATGAAATACACATCTCAACGTCATGCAGTAAACTCTCAAAGATAGCGATTAATCTCTGGACGGCCTACTTGATTCAGTTTCCCAACAATATAATCATTAATTTCACGCAGAAGCGGTCTTTCACCTCCATCCACTTTCTGGATGCTCAGTTTAAGCACCTCATCTGTGATATTCTTCACAGATGGAAATATGCCTTTATGATCAAAGTCCAAAACGGCACCTGCGCCTACTATAATCGTTACTGCATCATTCATTTTTCTTTGTAGGCTTAAACATGCTCTTTCACATCTATCATCAAAATTTATATCAGTTACTTCTTCATGTTTGTAAAGATATCTGCTTTAAGTTGTTTCGTTTCCTTATCAACAATCTCTAAATCATCTATTAGTGACAACAAACCTTTATCAAAGGTAGGATTTGCCTTGACTTCCTCTCTTATAAAATTTAGCATTGCTTTTTCTATGAAACTTTTCTCGCAGCCCAATTCTTTGGCTTTTGTTATTGCCTGCATATAAAGGTAGTACCCATTCTCTATAACTCCTTTACGATATTCAACTAATCCCCTCGTTGCAATCAGACAAATTTTCGTTTCATTTGAGAGAGACATAGACTTTATATCTACTCGATCTAAGATGGATTCTGCTTCCTCTAAGTTCCCTGACAGAGCATAGCAATAAGCCAAATTATTTAGCAATCCAGCATCATTTGAATTTGCTCTTAGTCCAAGATTAATAATATCAATAGCGGTCTCATAATCTTTAACGAAAGTATATGCCATTTCTGCAGAGAAGTATATCGGATTGGGATCAAAAGGATAGTCTGCAATCCAATCGATTCCCGAACATAGGGCAGCCTTAAAATCGTCCTTAAAATATGCATATCTACTATCAGCTTCAGCCTTATTTTTCAAATAGTCGTAATTTCCAAAACACAAAGACAAATCACGATTCTCACCTAGCAACCATTCTGCTTGAGCCAAACTATTGTCATTAGGACGCTCTAAAGCAATATTCATAAAATTACGACATGATTTTCTGCTACCGTTTTGCATTTCAAGAGTACCGATGGCACTCGCCATTTCAGAATAGCTGAAAGGCTGATAATTGCCAGATGCAATTATCTCTTTTCCTCGTTTTACAAATCGTGAATTGCGCCCCCTTGCGGAGTTGACAGCAATTTCAGAGGCAATAATCCATGGATCCTTAGATATCCAGGGATTATTAACTAAAACCTTGTGGGCTTTGTCAAAGTCTTCAATATGCGAGAATAATCTAGCAGCACTTCTTGAAATAAAACGAGAAGATGGAGCCAAATGAACAGCAATCTCCATCATGTCTTTCGCCTTATCTATTTGACCGATATTTGCGTAGTATCTGGCTAATTCACAGTAATTTACAGCATTGTAGGGATATTTTGTGTTTTGTTGTTTTAGAATTCTAATACATTCTCGATAATGTGTTTCTTTGTCTTTTAGAAAGCGAAGTTTGTTTATTATTTCCATGTGCTTCTCGCTACTCTCGGAATTTTCTATTGGTAATATTCTCCTTGCACATGTAAGTTGTGTACTTGAACAGTCATCAGGATGATCGTTTAAAAAAAGAGCAGCTTCAATAACCTTGGGATTATTTGTCTGCCCGTTGGTTATTGCCGCAGATATTAAATCTGCTGCAAATGGAATTCCTCGATGTTCTTCCCAAGCGTAAATATACTCATCTAAAGAGAAAAAAGGAACGTTATATTGACTGTTGGTAGAAGCATTAAACTCTCCAGCAGATGATGTTTTAGTATAACTTCGCCAATTGGGTAAAACATCTCTTTTTTCTTTTTCATTAAATGAAGCCATACTTTAATATCTTAATAATTCTATATTTGCTCTTTTCAACGCCAGATCGAGTTCGGAAATAGTTCTCTGCAAATCATAATTTGATGTACGATTTGTCTGTGCGACATTCTTGGGATGACCTCTCCTCGCAGGATCTGGGTCGCATAAATAACCAATAATTCTTACTATATCTTCTCGAACTGATTCAAGTGGAATTTCCTTTCTTAATTCATCAAGCGCCTTAGTATATGCATTAGTCAAATCAGTTTTAACATTTTCATAAGCAAATCCAGACCTCCTCATATCCCTCATGCTCATAGGAAGAAATAGTTCCAATAACGCGTTAAAAGATACTCCTGCCAAATAATAAGACATTAGACCACCTAATGTATAATTGTCCATTTGGTACAACCTTTCCTTCATATCAGGTATCAAATAATTAAAGAAGGCTTCGGGTGGTGCATAATTCCAATCTCCATGAAAGGATGAGGCGATATATGGACATTCTATTTCATCGTCAAAGCAAAGTGATCTTCCTAAATCTCCAATCTTTGATTCTTTCTCAAAAGACATCACGTTAGATGGTTTCAAATCTTGGTGGGTTATATCATGACGATGAAGATTACTTAACCCCGTTGCTACATCGCGAAGTGACTGTAGTTTGTCTGAGAGTGTTTTTATTTTTGCCGAAAAATCTAACTTTTTTGAATATTCAACAAATTTCCTAATATTTCCATTTGCCATTTCATAAATAATATATGACACTGTAGGAAATATATAATTGCTTAATTCAATTTCTCCACAATCTTCATAGAGAACCACTTTTGAAATTCTTTTGTCTTTACAATATTTCGAAAGATTTTTCTCATAATTGAACTCCTTTAATGCTGTTTCCATGTATTCTGAACGACTTACCCCAGTAGGTAAAGGCTTTGTAATAATCATTTGATAGTTCAAAACTTTCATAAAGAAATCTCTTCCATCTTTATTAACAATATAACATATGGAAAAATTCCCTCCTGACTCTCCTTTGGAACGATCAGCTTTGGGAAGTTTTTCCTTAATATACCAATTGTTAATTGTTTGTCCTTCAAGATTGCAAGCTGCAAACATTGTATCGTCCATAATCGTACTATTATTATAGAATAATTACTATTTATTCAAATATCTCTTTGTCTGCGAAATATGTATATTTTTTCAAAAGGCCCCAGTATTCTGTTTGTTTGAAATTCATAAGCATCTGTTGCATATTGCTTTCTTGAATATCGTTAGGAACTCCTATCTCGATCAGAAGATCATCAATTGCTTGGTTCTTATTCGCGTCCTCGCAGGCCATATCATGATTGGCCAAATAATACCATATGCGTCTGATAGCTTTTAACTCAAGACAATCTAATCCTAATTTCACGATGGTTGGTTTTTCATCTTCAGGATCTTCAGTCCAGATAATATTACCATTAGCATAATACTTGATCTCTTCATGGATGTTGGGGCGAAACACAAGAGGCTGGATTGTTTCATCTCCTCGGAAATTGTTGCAACATTTGGATGCACCAGAAGGCAAATAGCCAAAACATGACGGAATAAGATTCTCGTAAGCTATTGCATGTGGAAATGGTGGTACTTCATTATGATTATCCAAAAAATGTTGAGTAAGTATCATATTGAAGGAATCAAGATTACTGCTATGCTCATAATACTTCGAAAAAGTTTCTTGGGTTTTTACTGATTGCGGGATCATGTGTTCTATTGTTGTTCCCTGTATATCTCGCATACAGTAACAACACCGATGATTATTATCTTCGAGTAATCTTTTTACAAATGCATCCTTACAATTTGTGTCTCCCATGAAGGCATTATACAACTCATTTGGATACTCGCCATCTTCTTCAAGGCGTCTTTTTAGAAACTCCTTGATGAGCGCATGTGCCCATTCACGACTTTTGCTTTTGTCAATGTATTCCATACAGCCTTCTACTTCTGAAGATCTATCACCAGTTCATTATCATCTCCAACTTTATCAATGATAAGTTCCAAAAGCTTGCTCATTCGATTTGAATCGCCAGCATCCTTCCAATAACGATAAGCAGAAATAAGTTCGCTCAACATTGAGTTTCTTACTGGGGCCTCCATCTGGTTTTCGAGCAGACTATTATAGTCTATACCGTATGAATTAGGTAGCTTGGCATATTTTGTTGTCTTATCATTGTTTCTTCCCAATTGATATACAATATTGTTAGCATCTTGTTTGAAGTTTGACAAAACGACAGGAGAATGGGTTGATACAATAAATTGAATGCGTGGGAAAGCTTGACGCAGACGATCTATCATCTCTTGAGCCAATGATGGATGTAAGTGAAGGTCTATCTCGTCAATGAAACATATTCCGCTAGGATTACAATTCTTATTAAGTAAGAATGCTCTGTTTGCCAAATCGAATGCAATTGAGAATGCTCGTCTATATCCGGCTGGAAGTGATTCGAAATCAGATTCGAGGCCATTGATGAACCTAAGAACCACTACATCCTCCTTGCCTCTTGTTATAACAGTTATTTCTTTCAGTTCGAAATCTTCGTTCTTTACCGCATCTGACAATGGTTCTGAGAATTTCTTCATACAATTACCAACAGCAAGAAGGTAATCTGCTTCATTATTCTTTGTGTGGCCAAATTTGTCATTCTTCAACTGCATAGAAAAATACTGCTGCCAAACTAATCCACAGTCACGTGGATCGTCCCAATTATAATAGCCTGCCGACTGTGAGATGCCAAATTCAGAACTAAGCAAATCCTGAATTTTCTTTCCAATTGTTACCTTCTCATGAGGGAACGAATCTGAATAGAATGCTAAAACAGGCAGGTCTTCAAGGGTGTTGTAATGCTTCCAAAAGCGAATTGCCTCCGAGGTATATAGTTCCTTCATTCCTGTAGAAAGACTTTCTCTACGGAATACAACATCTAAAGGATTAATTTCTTCAATATCGAGAGTCGTCTCAATTTGTATAGGGTAAGTTCCTTCGCTTAATTGTGTTCCATCAGAATTAAATTTTCTTATGGCATCAGTAGTTTCGAAACTTTTAATCTTCTGTATGGTGTTTGCGATGAAATTGCTTTGACTTACTGTTGAACTCTTTGTAAAGATGAAGCTCAAAGACTGTTTAAGAGCAGCAATCATGTTAGTTTTTCCCATACCATTTTTACCAATCAAAACCGTCGTTTGTCTACCAAGATCAAGTCCGTCTTCTCCATTCAGGCTCTCGTAGTTACGATAGTTCGTAAGCTTGATGTTCTTTATATACATTATTGGATCTTTTATTATGTTTATATTTCTTTTATTTTATTCTTGCGTAGGGGTGGGCAATGTCCAGACGTCAACTTCTGATTCTTGAAGCTGTATAATATCTGTCATGGCTTTAATCTTTACCTGTTATGAGTTCCCGTTTATCAATATCAAGCAGCATTGCTATCTTATCTAATGTGTATAAGTCGGGCTGGGAAACGTTGGTACACCACTTACTAACAGTAGCAGGGTTTTTGCCTAATTCCTCTGCGAGCCACTTAGCTGTTCGCTTCTTTTCAACTAGAACAATTTTAATACGATTCAAATCTTTCATTTGCAAATCTCTTTAATTTGAACGCAAAGTTACATAAAATAATCGACAACATAAGAACTTTCATTCAAAAATTGCACTTATGTGTTCATTTTTTGCGATTATTAAGAGATTTTGTATCATACAGACTTCAAAAGCACGGATACACCCAAAGTTTTTCCTTACAAGCAATACTCTCTGTACAAAAGTTGCACACTTCTATGATTTTAGTTAAATACGTTAAATATTCACCTTTTTCTCTATCTACAGAATCTACGCAATCACTTTTCTACCGTTTTGATTGAAACAAACTGATACACAATGAGTTGCAAATACTCTAGTTGTTCTGCATTAAAGCAGATTACAATTTGTGCTGGAATAGAGGATATTAGCAGCAAAGCATTTGCGAATTGTAAAAAAATGGAAGATGTCTATTGTTATGCAGTAAGATACCCTACGACTGTAGATGATATTTTCGAGAATTCGTATATTGAGTTCGTAACCTTGCATGTACCAGAAAAATCCGTAAACCAATATAAGAATAAGACCCCTTGGAGCGGATTTATGGAAATCGTGGCAATAGGCAACGAAGGTGAGGAATATTATATCGCAATCCGAATTGGTGATGGAGGTGTGTTATTACAACCTGTAGAACTGGGAAAGACTTATACTTACAAGGTTGAACCAGACGATGGATGGACTGTCAATACTTTGACTTTCAATGGGCAGGATATGACAGGTCAGTTGCTCGATGGTCAGTTCTCAACTCCTGTAATCACAGGTGATTCTGAACTGAATGTGGTATTCAAGCAGGAAGCATCAAACATAAAGAGTATGAAGCAGACTGAGACCTCAAAGGTGAAGGTGTATGCTTACAACGGAACTATCAAAGTCGTAGGAGCAGAGGACGATGCAGAAGTAGAGGTTTACAACACAGGTGGTATCCGCATCGCAGATGGAGAAGGCAACTGCTCTATTTCGCTCGACCCCGGTATTTACATCGTGAAGGTAGGCAACGAGACTTTCAAGATCAGCCTGTAATACATAATTAAATATGACGCCCTGAATCAGGGCGTCATATTAACCTTACAACACAAAACCGCTGTCACATTCGTGATGGCGGTTTTTTCATTTTACCCTCACTTACTCACTATTTTGGCCTTCAGCCCAGTGTTTATCGGACTTTCAGATAGTGACCCATATAAAAGATGGGTCACTAGCTACATCCCCGATGGATAAAGGGCTAGAGCATGATTTAGTGAGTAAGTGAGGGTAAAACAGAAAAATCTTCTTTTCGAACATAATTCTTTAACCATTAACCTTTAACCCTTAACCCTTATCCGCCCCCTCCCAGCCTTGAATGTTGCATGACGGCGCAACGACAAGTTCAGTCGGGCTAAACGATGAATTCAGTCGGGCGCAATTTTTAGGTGTGATAGGGCTGCAAAAATTGTATTAAATGCTCTCGCTCGGCAGGCGAGGGAAAAATTTCTCACGTATCAGTACGTTGGCTACGCCGAAATGCATTCTGCATTATGTCAGTATTTATACTTTGGCGTTCGGAAATAAAAATAAATGAATTTATTTTGTTCTTCGCTCACTTATCCGTACGTTGGCTACGCCTAAATACTCCTGTTCGGAAAAGCAAAAAATAAAAAAAACTTTTTTTCTTTTTGTTCTTCGCTCACTTATCCGTATTTTTGCCATCGTTTTCGGAAATAAAGATGTGTAAGCATTTATATCTGTTGCCGCTTGTGGCGGTTTTGTCGGTTTTTATTGCGTCGTGTGGAGGCAGAAAACCGATTGTGGATGTGGAGGACCTGTATCGTCGCGATTCGCTCGAGTCGGCACAGGATACTCTTCAACTGCTGGAGGACGAGGAGGAACCACCAGTGGCTGTGGATGGACTGTTCGACGATTTCTTCTTCACGTTCGTGACGAATCAGGGGTTTCAGATGCAACGCATCAGTTTTCCTCTGCCTTGTACAAACGGAACGAGGGCTCGCACGGTGAACAAGGAGGATTGGGAAAAGTATAATAAGTTTATCTTTCAGGAACATTTCATGGTGGTGTTTGAGGATGATGACGATATTGATGTGAAGAACGATACGGCAGTCAGCAGGGTGTCGGTGGAATGGATTGACCTTCAGGAGGATTCTGCAGATGTATATACGTTCCGCAAGGAGGAGACGATGTGGATGCTTTCGACGATAAACCAGACGAAGGTGGAGGAACTGCCTAACGGCGAGTTCCTGAGGTTTTTCCGCCATTTCGTGTGCGATTCGGTGTTCCAGGTCCGTTCAATAGATAATCCGTTGAAGGTCATCACTTCGGAGGATACGGAAGAAGAACAGATGGTGAAGACGAAACACGATGCTTCTGACTGGAGATACCTGAAGGAGGATTATCCGCTGCCGAAGGGTGTGCTGATGAATATTGACTACGGACAGCCTTCGAGCGGAGTGAGACTGAAGCAGGTGCTGCTGCAGAGCATGAACGACAATATGTTCTTCAAGTTTAAGTTTCATAAGTACAGGCAGGACTGGAAACTGATAGAAATCGAAAATTAAAGATATGATAAAGCATGACTATCCGTTGCTGGGGCATAATACGTTTGGTATGGATGTGAAGGCAGCAAGGTTTCTGGAATATGATTCGATAGAGGAGTTGCAGGAGATGATTCGGCAGGGACTGATTGTGGAACCGTGGCTGCATATCGGCTGCGGAAGCAATATTCTGTTTACGAAGGATTTTGCCGGGACTATCGTGCACAGCAGGATAATGGGGATGGAGACTGTAGCCGAAGGGGATGAATGGGTGGATGTGAAGGTAGGAGGTGGTGTAGTATGGGACGACTTCGTAAGGACTACGGTGGAGAGGGGATGGTACGGAGCTGAGAATCTGTCGCTGATACCCGGCGAGGTCGGTGCATCGGCGGTACAGAATATAGGTGCATACGGCGTGGAGGTGAAAGACCTTATAACTGAGGTGGAAGGTGTGGATATGAAGAGCGGAGAGATAAGGCTGTTCACCAATGCCGACTGCGACTATGCATACCGCCACAGTATATTCAAGACGGAGCTGAAAGGACGTTATGCCATAACTCACGTGACGTACAGATTGGGGAAGAAGCCTGTGCTGCACCTTGACTACGGAAATATACGTGCTGCTCTGCCAACTGACAAAACGGAACTGACGGCTGCAGATGTGCGCAAGGCAATAATCGACATCCGCAACGCTAAACTGCCCGACCCGAAGGTGACTGGTAATGCGGGTTCGTTCTTCATGAATCCGATAGTGAGCACGGAGAAGTACGAAGAGCTGCAGAAGCTCTATCCCTCGATGCCGCATTACGATGCGAAGGGTGGGGTGAAGGTGCCTGCCGGATGGCTCATAGAGCAATGCGGACTGAAGGGGATAACTCAGGGTAGTGCCGGAGTGCATAAGAATCAGGCTCTGGTGCTGGTGAATCACGGAGGGGCAAAGCCGGAGGAGATTGTGGCGTTGTCGGATTTTGTGAGAGGGAAAGTGAAGGAGAAGTTCGGAATAGACATCAAACCGGAGGTGAATTTCGTATGAAAGTAACGATACTCGGAACAGGAACGTCGTGCGGAGTGCCGCAGATAGGTTGCCAATGTGAAGTGTGCACATCGGACGACCCTCATGACAAGCGCCTGCGCTGTTCGGCCCTGATAGAGACGGAAGGGAAACGTATTCTGATTGACTGCGGTCCGGACTTCCGTCAGCAGATGCTCGGTATCGATTTTAAACCTCTGGATGCCATATTCATTACCCACGAACACTACGACCACGTGGGAGGTATAGACGACCTGCGCCCATACAGCGTTTTCGGCGAAGTGAATCTATATGCCGAACCGTACTGTGCGCAGCATCTGAGGGAGAGACTCCCGTATTGTTTCATCCCGAAGGAGAAACGCTATCCGGGTGTTCCTGCCCTGAATATGAATGAGATAGAACCTCACGAAAAGGTAATGGTGGGAGAGAATCCTGCCGTGGAGGTAATGCCGATAAGGGTGATGCACGGCAGATTGCCGATATTGGGATTCCGCGTAGGACGGCTGGCTTACATTACCGATATGAAGACTATACCCGAAGAGGAACTGGAATACCTGAAGGGCATAGACACGCTGATAGTGAACGGATTGCGCCATTATCCTCATCCCACGCATCAGACGATAGAGGAAGCTGCCGCATTCTCGAAGACTCTCGGAGCAAGAGAAACGTACCTGATACACATGAGTCACCACATCCTACGCCACGAAGAGGAGGAAAAGAACATGCCACCACACGTACATATGGCGTATGATGGCATGAAGCTGACTGTAGAGTAAAGCAAATGCTTATCTTATGTCGATGACAGGGATTTCGTCCTTGTCGTTGTAGTAGAGGTTTTCACCTGCCATACCCCAGATGAAGGTATAGTAGTAGGTGCCGGCTGCTGCGTGCATAGACCACTCAGGCGACATGATGGCCTGTTCGTTGTGGAGCCATACGTTGCGGCTTTCCTGCGGCTGTCCCATTACGTGTGAAATAGTCTGTCCGTCGGGCAGGTTGAAGTAGTAGTATGCCTCGATGCGACGACCGTGAGTATGAGGAGGCATAGTGTTCCATACAGCACCCGGATTGAGCTGTGTGAGTCCGAGCTGAAGCTGACATGGTCCTTCCTCAAGTACGTCGTTGACGATGAGTTTATAGACTGTACGGTTGTTAGCCTCCTCTACCGAACCTACAGGTCCCCAAACGGCAGCCTTGAGCGAACCTTTGCGACCGTCGAGCGTAATCCACTGGGTCTTGTAGTGCTGATGAGCTGTAGCGCTGTTGAGGTAGAACTTAGCTGGATTCTTTGCATCCTTAGAGCGGAACTGAACGGACTTGTTCACGTCCTTGTCCTTACCGATATGTCCACGACCGATGTAAAGTGCCTCCTTCGGAGAGAGGGCATATTCCTTACCGTCAACAATTACGACGCCATCACCAGTCCCACAGTTTACGACACCCAGTTCGCGGTTGTACATGAAATACTTCTCCTTTATGTTCTTATCTACGTCGAGACCAAGTTCCCAGAAGTTTTCCAGAGTGAGGGTAGTGGCTACAGGCATGGCACCACCGAAGATGAAACGGTCGTAGTGGGAGTAGGTTAGGAGGATAGAGTCGGGCGACATCACTTTCTCCATCACGAAACGTTCGCGTAGCATTTTTGTGTCGTAGTGCTTCACATCCTCCGGATGGCATGCAGTTTGGAACTTAACGTGCTGACGACCAACGAAACGGTCTGCTTCCTGTGCGTTTGCAGCAGAAAGCGAGAGGGCTATCAGCCCTGTAATTGCAAGAATTTTCTTCATATTATCTGTTGTTTTGGTTGTTTGCTTTTTCGTCCTTGACGATTCGGCTGCGGTTCCATAGCATCATACCCAGGGTGATGAGTGTGAGAACACCCATGCCAATCCACTGGAGATACTTCACACAGGCATAGATGATATAACCGAAGAGAGAGGATGCGAAGTCGAGTGCTCCACCTTCGAATCCATCGGGAATATGTGCTGCCGAAGCAGTCGGATCGGCTTTATACACTTCGCCGGCTGCAAGGGTGAAGGCTGATGCCATGTCGGTAACAAAATAGAGTCCGACAATCAGGGCTACAAGTCCGATGATGAGGCTCTTAACTACATTACCCTTGGTGTAAGGCAGGATAAGAGGGAACAGATAGAACATACCAGCAAGCGAAGCAAGTGGAAGGAATTGGTTTCCCGGAAGGAAAACAGCCAGAGCCAGGATGACAGGAATGAGGATGACGGAGCAGACGAGGGTAGTGGGATGTCCGATGACGAGAGCCGGAGACATGCCGATAAATACCTTCATACCTCCGAAACGCTTCTTTGCCACCTCCTGAGTCTTCTCTGCGATAGGTTTCAATCCGTCGATAAAAAGTGAAGTGATACGTGGAATCAGTTCCATGACGGCACCCATGGTGACACCGAGGAAAAGAACTTTCTTGATGTCGAGCTGGGCACCCCAACCGATGAGTGCACCTACGATGACACCCAGTACGAGCGGTTCACCAAGTACGCCGAATTTCTTCTTCAGTCCCTCGGCATCTATGTCGAGACGTGAGAATCCCGGAATCTTGTCCAGCAACCAGTTGATGGCAACGGCAAATACCGTGAAACTCTGACAGAACGGCTGCGGAATGCTGATGCCCTGCAGGTCGTAGTGTTTCTGGAAGCGTTCAGCTGTGAGGTCGGCCATCACAAGTGTGATGATGTAGCAGACAATCGCTGCGAAGTAACCCCAGAGGAGGCTTCCGTCCATGACGAAGTAAGCAACGGCTCCGATGAAAGCAAAGTGCCAGTAGTTCCACAGGTCGATATTGACCGTACGTGTGCACTTAGTGAAAAGCAGCAGAAGATTGACACCTAGACAGATAGGGATGATGAGTGCTCCAACTGCCGTACCATAGGCTACGGCTGCAGCAGCAGGCCATCCCATGTCGAAAACCTTGAGCTGAAGGTCGTAGAGTTGCGAAATAGCCTTCAGGGGCATATCGAAGTTGGTGGTAAGCAATGCAGTAACAATGCCCAGACCGACAAATCCCACACCTACGTAGAGTCCGCTTCGGAGAGCTTTGCCGAACTTCATGCCGATGCATAGTCCGATGATGGTGAAGAGGATAGGCATCATGACTGATGCTCCGAGACTAATAATGTACGCGAATACTTGTTCCATATGGTTTTAATAGTTTAAGAAGTTTAAAAGTTCAAGAGTTCAATATATTAACAATGAGTGCTCATGGCGTATGTTTTCTTCACATATTGGTTGCAAAAGTAAATATATTAAATGGAAAAAGAATAATCAACACAGAAAAAAGGGAAAGTTTTTTATGTTTTTCTTCTCTATTCTGATTAAAAGACGTAATTTTGCACGCTTAAAATGTGAATCAACAAAATTATTTCAAATAAAAATGGCAAAGAAAACAACCTCTAAGAAAGAAGAAGCTATTGCACTGGACGTGCAGCTTACGAAGACTGAGGCCTTCATCGAGAAGAACCTCAAGAAAATCCTTGTCGCAATCGCTGCTGTGGTAGTGGTAGTTGTGGCATTTTTCGCTTACAACAACTACATGGCAGGTAAAGATGCAGAAGCACAGAAGGCTATCGCTGCAAGTCAGGACGCATTTGCACAGCAGCAGTATGAGAAGGCTCTTAACGGTGACGGTGCACTTAGCATCGGTTTCCTCCGTGTTATCGACGAGTTTAGCGGTACTAAGACTGCAAACCTCGCAAAATTGTATGCAGCTATCTGCTATGCTAACATCGACAAGTATGACGAGGCAATCAGCATGTTCGAGGATTTCAGTCAGAAAAACGACCAGCTGATTTCTCCTGCTTCCATTGCTGCACTCGGTAACTGCTACATTCAGAAAGACCAGACTGCAAAGGGAATCGAACTCCTGCTCAAGGCTGCAAAAGAGGCTGACAACGATGCTCTCTCTCCAGTATTCATGCTTCAGGCTGCAAGAGTATATGAAGCTGAGGGTCAGAATGATAAAGCTCTTGAACTCTACAAAGAGATTAAGGAAAAATACTACCTCAGCCCTGTATCTCAGGACATGGATAAGTATATCGAAAAAGTTTCAAAATAAATTACTTTGATTATGGCTACCAAATACCATAATCTCTCTGACTACGATGCCAACTCAGTTCCTTCGGGCGAGGGAATGAAGGTGGGCATCGTTGTCAGTGAATGGAATAGCGAAATAACGGGTGCTCTCCTCAATGGGGCACTCAAGACGCTTACCGACAACGGTGTAAGCGAAGACGACATAAAAGTCATGACCGTGCCGGGCAGTTTCGAACTCATCTATGGTGCACAGCAGATGACGAAGTTGCCACTCGATGCCATAATTGCCATCGGTTGTGTGATTAGAGGTGACACTCCTCACTTCGATTACATCTGTGAGGGTACTACCGCGGGACTCTCCCGGCTTAATGCCACTCAGGACATTCCCGTTATCTACGGTCTGATTACTACCAACGACATGCAACAGGCAAAAGACCGCTGCGGAGGAAAGTTGGGAAACAAAGGCGACGAATGTGCTGTGACAGCCATCAAGATGGTTGATTTCAGACGACGGATAAAATAATACCACCATACACCTATCGGGCGTTTTGAAAGAATATTACGAGGGGTTATATTGGGCATCATAGCCGTATATGCATCCCTGATTCTGCTATTCAGTTTGCCTTCTGTTCAGAAAACATTAGCAAACTGGATAGCAGATATTTTGTCGGAAAAACTCGAAACCCGTGTCGAGATAGGTAGCGTCAACCTCGGATTCCTCAACCGTGTCAGAGTGAGCGACCTCACTATGTATGATCGTAGGGGAGCACAGATGCTGAAGGTGCCTCGTGTCTCTGGAGGAATAAACTACCTTCAGGTAATGCGTGGAAACATACATATATCCACTGCTCAGCTTTTTTCGCCTACCGTCATTCTCTATTCCGACTCCACAGGTGCTGAACCCAACTTTCAGTTCGTTATCGATGCTTTCAGTTCCGACAACGAGGAGAAGACACCACTGAACGTCAGGGTCAACACCTTTATCCTGCGTCATGCCAATGTGAGCTATGATGTGAAAAGTGAGCCCCATCGTCAGTTAGTGGATAGCGCCCAGGGATTTTATGCAATCGACTTGAACCATCTGAAACTGACAGGTGTCGGCATGAACCTCTCGCTTAAGACCCTCACCGACGATTCCCTCAACCTCGGCATCAAACGTCTGTCAGCCAAGGAACTGAACAGCGGACTGGAAGTAGAGAATATGTCGCTCAACTTGGAGGCGAACAAGAGTGAGGCATTGCTCACAAACCTCTCGCTGAAGAGTCAAGACAGTTCTCTGACGATAGAAAAATTAAAGCTTTTCTATCCAGATTTCCAGCAAGACGGCAGTTTCCGTTTCGACCCCGTTCAGTTGCGTGCCATGATAGTGCCGTCAGACTTTCAGAGTCTGCTTCCCCTGCTTTATAAAGTCCATACACCGTTCCATCTCGTTGCCGATGTCTCGGGTGGTAGCAATAATGTAAACATCGACCGACTGCATATTTCCAATCCGTTGGGCAGCATCAAAGTGGATGCTATGTCGTCAATTGGAATTGCTGACGGCAAGGTGAGCAATGCCGAAGCATACATCAAGGATGTGCATGTGACGGCTAGCGGCATGAAGGAGATATTGCAGGGCTTCGGTGTGGAGGAGTCGATAGTTAAGCCTCTGACAGCCCTTGGCGATGTGAATTATACGGGTGAAATGAACTATGACAGCAATGGTCTGTCGTCAATCGGAAGGCTGAATACTACAGCCGGTAATATCGACTACAGGGCACAGATGGACACGATGGAGATTATTACAGCCCATGCCGATGTAAAGAATTTCAATGTGGGTCATGTCATGGACAATAGCAGTTATGGTTTGGCAAATGTCGATATGGACATAAAAACTCATGGCAGTCGCATACTGATGCTCTCCGGAATATTCGACTTGCTGAGTCCTGCCATCGACGTCCAATCAGACCTAAACTACAAATATCAGAGTGGCACCTATGACCTGAAACTCCTGTGCGGGATAAGCCATATCAATCCCCATGCTCTCAACCTGACGACAGGGCATAAAGGTGATGTGTTCAGCGGAATAGTGTCAGGACACCTCGTGGGTAGCACCATGGATAATGTGACCGGACAAGTCAAACTATCCGACTTGAACCTTCGGACAGACTCCTTGAGTATCGATGTAGATTCAATCAATATCGACATCGAACGTCAGGTTGAAAACTCTCATGTGTCAGTCTATGGTGACTTCGTGAAAATAGACATCGACGGCGACATATATCCTTCATCACTAGTCAGGCAGGTAACAGCAATGCTCCAACCCCATCTGCACAACCTGATAACTAGTAAGCCGACGAAAGGGAAGGTTGTTTATTCCAACTTTACATACAATGCCAATATTACACCACATCCTCTGCTGAAACATTATCTGCCATCGAATGTGTCGGTCGTGACACCTATCGAATCGTACGGATTCGTGAATACCGAACTGCAGCAGCTCAGTGTTAATGTGAAGACGAAACAGGTTGAGTATGGCGATCGTCAGTTTAATAATGTCGTAGTCAGATGCAACAATACGGCTGATAACCTCAGTGCAAACCTTTCCACTATTGTAACTAGCGACGAATCTGCTGCAAGAGTGGATCTTCAGGCTGTCGCAGCAAACAGTATAATCGATGGTAACGTGCGTATGCAACTCAGAGGCAACACCAATATCAATATGGACCTCAACAGTCAGGTTTCGTTTACTGACAGTCTCGGTAGTCTCAAGACCAAGATAGACTTAGGCAAATCGCTGCTTACTATCAACGACTCCCTGTGGCACATTTCTCCTTCCCGGATAAGTATATACAAAAAAGAAATTGCCATCAACGATTTTAAGGTGAATGGGGGCAACGACAGTTACCTGAAGGTGAATGGTAGGACATCGGCGACAACAGACAATGACAGCATAGTTGCCAAAATCAATAACCTTCAGATTGGATATATCCTTGATGCCATCGACTTTACAGTAGTAAACCTTGACGGCATGGCTTCGGGTACTATAGTTCTCGACGACGTCATTTCCGACAATCCGCTCTTCCATGCAAATCTCAATGTTGATGACCTCCTGTTCGAAGGAGGCTCTATGGGAAGGGCAACCATCAAAGGAGGTTGGAGTAAGGAAAAAGAAGCAATCATGCTCGATGCCTGGATGGTTCAGCCCCAAACAGAAGGTGAAGCAGTTGGAATGCCGACCGGAACAGAAGTCCATGGATTCATTTCACCGGCAAATAACGACATGCGTCTTGACATAACGGCAAACCGTACCAATGCCGACTTCCTAAATGGTTTTCTTTACGACATATTCCATCCTATCAAGGGTAACATGACGGGAAAGGTAAGTGTTATCGGACCACTCGATAATGTCAACCTTGTGGGCGAGGTTGATGCCGACCTCACCATAGCCTTGCTTGCCACCAATGTACCTTACCAGGCAGTCAACCAGCATGCTTCCTTACGTCCCAATGCCATAGTCTTCAACGATGTGGTTCTTTCCGACAAATATGGAAACGAGGGTAAGGTGAACGGCGCTGTTACCCACCGTAATCTTGCCAACTTCAAATACGACTTCGATGTCACATTCTCGCAAATCTTGGCATACGACGAGCGCACTTTCAACGAAGACAACTTCTATGCTACCATATTCGCCGATGGTGATTTGAAAATAAAAGGCAGCGATGGTCATCCGATGTATATCACCGCCAACATAACCCCGACCCAAGGTTCGACTTTTGCTTACGACTCAGCATCGCCCGATGCCATCACCTCAGGCAATTTTATTGAATTCAATGATATAACTCCGGTGGATACGACCAGTAGCAATAGCGACGGCTATATGCTGTTCAACTATTTCAATACTCCCGAAGAAGACGAATCGCGCGAATTCGTATGGAAACGGAACGAACAGGAAAATAAAAGCGTCGATACCCGCTATCTCTATCATGGCGACCTTTACATGGACTTTAACATCAATTTGAATGAAAACTGCCAGATACGTCTTCGCATGGATAACAATGCCGACGGCTACATAACAACCTACGGCAGAGGTAACCTCACCGCGAAATATCACAATAAGGGAACCCTCGAACTCTTCGGTACATACGAGATACAACGCGGAAGTTACCGCCTCTACATGCAAGACCTTATCTACAAAGACCTGACCCTGCAGGCA
The DNA here is from genome assembly GCA_905233285.1 of uncultured Bacteroidaceae bacterium. Classification (GTDB taxonomy): domain Bacteria; phylum Bacteroidota; class Bacteroidia; order Bacteroidales; family Bacteroidaceae; genus Minthosoma. The sequence continues at coordinate 8,638 of CAJODY010000033.1, read as the reverse complement.
GGAAGTACCGTCGAATTCAACGGGCCGCCATTTGGTGCTCACATCCATCTGCTGTGCCATCATACAGTCAACGCTGTACCTCTCAGCGACCTTACCGCCACCACAGCCTATGCGGCAAATAATAAAGTAAAAGTGAATTGTATCCTCGATATCACAGGTACACTCGGCAACATGGCTTTCAAGTTTGATATAGACGTGATGAATGTGAGCGACGAGATAAAGCAGTTAGTACGTTCAATGATAAATTCTGAAGAGGAGATGAATACTCAGATTATATATCTGCTTGCCCTTGGCAGATTCTACCCTTCAAATGTGTCACAGATGGCGAATGATAATGCTTCCTCTTCGGCTGTTAATTCATTGGTATCGTCAACCTTGTCTGGTCAGTTGAATAATATAATCGGTAACTTGATAGGTAACAACTCTAACTGGAACTTCGGAACAGGAATTGTTACGGGAGAACAGGGATGGAGAGATTTGGATGTTGAAGGCAGTTTGTCAGGTAGATTATTTGATGACAGATTGCTTATAAACGGCAACTTCGGTTACCGTGACAATACACTTACCAACACGGGTACGTTTGTCGGTGACTTTGAGGTAAAATGGAGATTAGGAAAGACGAGAGGAAATACATATCTGAAGGCATACAACCAAACGAATGACCGTTATTTCACTAAATCGACACTCAATACTCAAGGAATCGGACTGAGCTATATCCACGACTTCGAATCGTGGAAGACTATTTTCAAAAAGTAAGCAGATTTTTCGTTGTTTTATTCTTGTTTATTCCGTAACTTCGCAGCCAAATTGAACTTTTTATGTCAACTAAACAAAATAAAAAAGGTAGTAGTAAGAAAAAAAAGGCAGGAAAGAGTGTTGAACAGACCAACTTTAACCCCATCGAAGGTATAGGTAAGAAGGAACTTTCCGGATTTATTTTCGGATTTATATTCCTAGTAGTGGCAGTATTTCTGCTCATAGCATTCTGCTCATATCTCTATACAGGCGCTGCCGATTTCGATATTCTGGAACGTCCCAACTCCAGTGATATGACCAACGAGGATTATCGTTTCCATAACGCTTGTGGCTGGTTGGGAGCAAAGGCGGCTTATTTCTTTATCAATGATCTCTTCGGACTCGCTTCGTTTTTCATCATTCCTTTGCTTATTATTTTAGGACTCAGAATGATGAAAGTTTTTCGTATCAGTCTTATCAGGAAATTGATACTGGGAATTTTTATGATGCTATGGACTAGTGTTTTCCTAGCATTTATCAGTGACTTCATATCTACTCTAAACGACTCGTTCCTGAATATTGGAGGTAATCATGGAAAGATGGTGGTGAGGAAAATTACGGCAGTAGTTGGTTCGCCCGGACTGTTGGGACTGATGATTATCACTGCAGTAATGTATCTTGTTTATGTAAGTGCAAAGACAATAGAGATGATACGCAGTATGCTGCGCATGAGTTTTATACAGAAGATACGACTGATGAAACGAAAAGCAGAGGAAGATTTAGACGAGAATGTAGATGAAGAAGGAGAAGATGAAGAATCAGAACAAGAGACAGAACAGGATACAGACGAGTCAATGCGTGTTGCACTTGAATTTGAGAATGTAGCTAATAGGAATAATGTGATAGAATTCTCCGATCTTACATCTGATATCCATGATGATTCAGAAGTGCCAGAGGAAGACGTACCAGAAGAAATTGAAGAAGAAAACGATAACGACGACGAAAATGTAGTTGCCGCTGAGGATGAGGCTTCTGAAACTGTTGATGCCGATTCCGATGTTGAAGAAGATGAAAACGGACCAGATTTCGATGTCACAGCCCAGACTACCGAGCAGGGTTCAGGTGAGATAGAACGTGGTGACATCAATACTCCATACGACCCCAAACTAGACCTAGAGTCCTATCAATATCCAACACTGTCGCTGATAGCAAGTTCGGAAGACAGCACTCCTGCCATCGATATGTCAGAACAGAACGCCAATAAAGACCGCATCACACATGTATTAAGAAATTTCGGTGTGGAGATAAGCAGCATCAAAGCTACTATAGGACCTACAATCACACTTTACGAGATTGTGCCGTCAGAAGGAACAAGAATCAGCAAAATCCGAAACCTCGAAGATGACATTGCGCTTAGTCTTGCTGCCGAAGGAATTCGTATCATAGCCCCTATACCAGGCAAGGGAACCATTGGTATTGAAGTGCCTAATAAGAAGAAGTGTATCGTTTCGATGGAAAGCGTCCTCAATAGCAAAGTCTATCAGGACAGCACAATGGAACTGCCGTGTGCCATCGGTAAGACCATTACCAACGAAGTCTTCATGTTCGACCTTACCAAAGCTCCCCATCTTCTTGTGGCAGGTGCTACCGGACAAGGAAAGTCAGTCGGACTGAATGCAATCATCGCTTCGTTGCTTTATAAGAAACATCCGGCTGAACTTAAAATTGTGATGATTGACCCGAAGAAGGTTGAGTTTAGTGTATATTCTCCTATTGAAAACCATTTCCTTGCCCGGCTTGAGGAAGAAGAAGACTGCATCATCACCGATGTCCAGAAAGTGGTAAAGACACTTACCTCCCTTTGTCAACTGATGGATACCCGCTATGACATGTTGAAGAAAGCCGGCTGTAGAACCATAAAAGAATATAATGCCAAGTTCAAGGAACGCAAACTGAATCCTGAACACGGTCATGAGTTCATGCCGTACATCGTCGTCGTGGTCGATGAGTTCGGTGACCTTATCATGACAGCAGGTAAAGAGGTGGAAATGCCAATTTGTCGTATTGCCCAGTTGGCTCGTGCAGTAGGTATTCATATGATTATAGCTACTCAGCGTCCGCAGGCCAGCATTATCAGCGGAGCCATTAAGACAAACTTCCCTGCCCGCATGGCATTCAAGGTAAGTTCAATGATTGACTCCCGTGTCGTACTCGACCGTCCTGGTGCACAGCAGCTTATCGGTCGAGGTGATATGCTCTATCTTGCAAGTGGTGAACCAGTCCGCGTTCAGTGTGCTTTTCTCGATACCCCAGAGGTTAGCAATATCTGCAATTTCATAGCAAAGCAGCAGGGCTACCTTCATCCGATGTATCTGCCAGAAGTGACAATGGAAGGCGATGGTGACAGCATGGGTGCCGGCGGAGTCGATCCAAAACGCCTTGATCCGCTCTTCAGCGAAGTGGCTAAGTTTGTTGTCAACTCACAACAGGGCAGTACCTCTATGATACAGCGCAACTATTCTATAGGCTACAATCGTGCCGGCAAGATAATGGACCAACTCGAACATATGGGAGTAGTAGGGGCTCAGTCTGGCAGTAAGCCACGTGAAGTACTCATCAAAGACCCGCTTACCCTCGAATCCTTATTAAACTCAATAGGATAAAAATGAAAAAACAGCTTTTCTTCCTTTGTCTCCTCGTAGCCCAATTGACTATGGCAGAAAATGCCAAGGCGGTTCTTGACAAAGCCTCCGCTCGCTTTATGGAGGCTGGTAACGTCAAGATTGGCTTCCAAATTACCACTGGCGGCAACACCTCAACTGGGTATATAAACATAGCCGAGAAGAAGTTCTTTTGCGACATGGGTGGAATCTGCGTATGGTTTGACGGCACTACTATGTGGAACTACGTCAAAGCTACCGAGGAAGTAAACATAAGCACACCTTCGCCACGAAATGTCGAACGCATGAACCCTTACTTCTTCCTCTCCATGTACAAAAACGGATATACCTGCAAGATGGGCAAATCCACTAAGACCTACTACGAAGTCATTATGAACGGCAACTCCAAAACTGCTTTCAGCACCGTCACTGTTCGTATCAGCAAGAAAGACTACAGCCCTCTCTACACCAAGACTGTCACAAAGAAAAATACAATGGAAATAACCGTCAATTCATATCTGCCCAATCAGAAATTCGATGCGGCTTCGTTCCGCTTCAATCCAAAGGAATTTCCTAACGCAGAAGTGATTGACCTTAGATAACCCATAACCTTTACAAATAATGGAACATATCCGATGTCTTATACTTGGCTCTGGTCCTGCAGGCTACACTGCAGCCATCTATGCAAGCCGTGCCAATCTCTCACCAGTCGTTTACGAAGGACTGCAGCCGGGTGGTCAGTTGACCACAACCGACATGGTTGAAAATTTCCCTTCTCATCCTGAACCCATCTCCGGTCCTGAACTTATGGACCTTATGCGTCAGCAGGTGGAGAAGTTCGGCGTTGAAATACGCCAGCATATCTGCATGAAGTCCGATCTCTCGCAGCGTCCTTATCGATTTACCTTCGATGATAACTCCGAAGTGACAGCTGACGCCGTAATCATTGCTACCGGTGCCACAGCCCGTTTCCTCGGACTTGAAAGCGAAGAGAAATACCGCGGTATGGGAGTCAGTGCTTGTGCTACCTGCGATGGTTTCTTCTACCGTAAGAAGACAGTAGCAGTAGTAGGAGGTGGCGATACAGCTTGTGGTGAAGCTCTTTACCTTGCCGGACTTGCCTCCAAGGTCTATCTCATCGTTCGCAAACCATTCCTTCGTGCCAGTCAGATATTGCAGGATAGGGTAAAGAATAATCCGAAGATTGAGATTCTTTTCGAGACCAATACTCTCGAACTTTATGGCGAGGGTGGGGTAGAAGGCGGACGACTAGTTTACCGTAAAGGACAGCCCGACGAGCGCATCTACGAACTGCCATTTGACGGATTCTTTCTTGCCATCGGTCACAAGCCCAATACAGAGGTATTCAAACCATGGATTGAGACTGACGAGAACGGATTTATAAAGACCGAAGGTGCCACACCGCGCACCAATATCCCAGGGGTGTTTGCAGCAGGCGACGTTGCCGACCCTCTCTATCGTCAGGCTGTAGTTGCTGCAGCCAGCGGATGTAAGGCTGCGATGGAAGCAGAAAAGTATCTTCTATGACCCTCTCGCAGGCAAGAATATTCTATAGGCTGATATCCCACCATCAGCATCTTCATGCACACCGTCACCCTATGTTCGAGAAGAACATGTTCGTGAAGGCGTTCAGCTACATATTCATCGGTTTCTGGGCAGTATATCTTATGATGCTCGGATTCTTTGTCTATGAGATGTTCAGTCAGTCTGCTATCGAAGCATTCGATGTTGTGGATGGTTACATGATATTCTTGCTTGCAATTGATTTCTTTTTGCGTTTTGGTATGCAGGAGACTCCTGCTCAGGATGTCCATTCCTATAAACTTATGCCTATCCCCATACGGTTCCTGCTTGATGTGTTTCTGGTGCGTATGGGACTCAGCATCTACAATTTTTTCTGGTTTTTCTTCTTACTTCCCTTCGGACTGCTTGCAGTTGTGAAGTTTTACGGTTTCGTTGGACTGCTCAGCTATCTGCTTGGATGGTGGCTGCTTTTTGTCATCAACAGTATGTGGTATCTTATCTGCCGCACGTTCGTGAACCGTAATGTCTATTTCCTCATAGTTCCCATACTCATCTATGCTGCTCTCATATACATGGGACTGTTTTATGATTCCTCCCATGCTTGGTTGTTTGATGTTGGAGTATGGATAGGGCGACTCTTCGTGGAGCGCAATCCTCTCATGTACGTTATTACCTTTGCGCTCATTGTGCCTCTCTATGCCATCAACCGCAAGCTTCAGTATATCTCTGTATATACTGAGATATCGAGAAAAGACAGAGTGCACAAGTACAAGTCACAGCACTACGCCCTGCTGAACCGCCTGGGCACCATAGGCGAATACCTCAAGATTGAAATACGTTCCATTATTCGCAACTCAGTAGTACGCAAGCAATTTCTCAGCGGCTTCTACTGTATGCTTGCATTTTGCATCATCTTTGCCTTCACCGGTGTGTATGACGATATGCCAATGATGAAGATTTACATTTGTGTCTATTGTTTCTCTTGTCTCAGCATCATGACCCTTACGGTGGTGCTTTGTGCCGAGGGCAATTACATCGACGGACTGATGGCTCGAAAGGAGAGCATTCTATCACTTCTGAAGGCAAAGTATTATTTCAACTGCTTCATGATGATAGTGCCGTTCCTTATCACACTTTTTCCAATTGTGAAAGGGAAACTGACCATAGCAGAGGCTTTAGGTTGTGCATTCTTTACTAGTGGAGTCGTCATGCCCTTCCTCTTTCAGTTGGCAGCTTATAACGACTCGGCTATCAACCTAAATGCACGCATCACGAAGTCGGGGCGCAGCACAAAGACGCAAATCATTTTCTCCTCCTTTGCACTGTTCCTTCCTATGTTTATAATGTACACCATGGTGACGCTTCTAGGCGAGGACATAGCAGCCGTCTGCATGATTTCCATCGGCATCATCGGCACCATACTTCATCCGCTGTGGCTTCGCAACATCTACCATCGATTCATGCGGCGACGCTACACAATAATGGACGGATTCAGAAATTCCAGATAACCTTTGACCTGTAAACGGTAAACGGGAACATTTTGGAGCAGCGAACGCAGAGTCAAGCTTGCTTGAACTATCCTGAGTCGCGACAAAATCGACCGAAGGTAAACAGTAAACGGTAAACTAAAATATGAACCTCACAATTGAAAACATAACAAAGCGTTTCGGCGATAAGGAAGTGCTGAACATAAATCGCTACGACATCCATTCCGGTGAGATAATAGGTCTGCTAGGCAACAACGGAGCCGGAAAGACTACGCTCTTCCGTATTCTGCTCGACCTGCTACATGCCGATAGCGGAACAACTACAATCCACGGCATACTGCCCGACGGCAGCCACGTCTCCTTTGACACTGCCCGCAGCGAAGACTGGAAACGCTACACCGGAGCATTCATCGACTCAGGATTCCTTATTGACTTCCTTACTCCCGAGGAATATTTCAGCTTCATTGCCAAAGTTAACAACATCGACAGTCAGACCCTCAGTCAGCGACTTAAACTCTTCGAGGGATTCATGAACGGAGAAGTGCTTGGACGCAACGTCCTCATCCGCAACCTCTCCATGGGTAATCAGCAGAAGGTGGGCATCATTGGAGCCATGCTCAACAATCCGCAGTTGCTCATACTCGACGAACCGTTCAATTTCCTTGACCCCTCTTCGCAGCTTGCAATGAAATATCTGCTCGAAAACTATAACAAGGAGACTGGAGCTACCATCATCGTCTCCTCCCACAACCTTACGCACACCTTCGACATTTGTACCCGTGCCACACTCCTCGAACATGGCAGGATACTGAAGGACTACCAGAAAGACTATGCCACTCTGACTACAGAGATAGAGGAATACTTCAAGTGGAATGCATTCTAAAAAATTAAGGGTTAACCATCGTCGTTAACCCTTAACTCTTACTTCTTGCTCTTTTTCTTCTTGGTATATTTCTCTGCTATGAACAACTCGGCATCCGTACTTCCTTTGCTGGCAGCAAGTTGCAGAATAGGCAGGGCTTTCTTCTTGCTGTGTTTCATTCCCTTGCCATAGTAAGTGAAGACACCCATCTTATATGTAGCTTCCGTATGTCCCTGTTCCATAGCCTTGCCATACCAGTAGGCAGCCTTATCAATATTCTTTATCACCTTACCTTCTTCAAAGGTGATTCCAAGCATATACTGTGCCTCGGCAACACCCTGGTTCGCAGCTTTGGTAAACCATTCGTAAGCCTCCTTATAGTCTTGCTGCACACCACGTCCCTCATATAGGCATTTTCCGTAGATACACTGCGACAGGGCAAAATCCGCTTCGGCAGACTGTTTGTACCAATACGCAGCACGTTCCATGTTCTGAGCCACACCGATACCGTTCTCATAGCAGTAGGCAATGTGATACTGAGCCACTGTCTCATACTGTTCTGCAGCTTTCTCATACCAGTAGGCAGCCTGAGACATATCCTTATCAATACCCCTACCTTCATCATAGCATATTGCCAAGTAAAGTTGTGCCTTCGAAAGCCCCAGCTGTGCAGCCTTGTGGATTAGGGGAAGTGCCACGTCGTATTTGCGTTGCGTATATGCAGCCTTGCCTTCGCTGAATATCTTGGCAGCTTGGTCTGCCTCTTTCTTCATTGCTTCATACCTCTTCATCGCATCGTTATACTTCTGCTTGGCTTCCTTGTTGTTTTTCGCTGCAGCCTTCTTCCACCATTCGCGTGCCTCCTTCTCATCCTGGAACGTGCCCTTACCCTCATAGTAGCAGTCGCCGAGTTTCACCATCGATGCCACATTGTTCTTCTCGGCTCCTTTCTGATACCAGTCAAAAGCCTTCTTGTAGTCTTGTGCACATCCTTTTCCTTCATAGTAGAGGTCGGCGGTTTGCTGTATCGAAGCCACGTGCTCCTTCTCTGCTGCTTTCTCAAACCATGACAGAGCCTTTGCTGGGTCACTTGCTACTCCGTCACCATACAGATAGGCTACGCCCAGATAATACTGAGCCTCCGTGTGTCCCTGTTCGGCAGCCTGCTGAAACCAGTGTACAGCCTGCTTCGAGTCTTGTCTTACATCTTTGCCTTTCAAATAATTCTGTGCCAGACGATACTGAGCGTCTGCATCGCCCTTTTGTGCCGCTTTCAGGTATTTCTGTGCCATAGCGGTAACACAGAGGGAAAGAAAAACTGTAGTAATAAAAGTACGTATCATAATCAT
>CAJODY010000032.1 GCA_905233285.1 uncultured Bacteroidaceae bacterium | reverse complement strand
AGGGACTACCAAATAAGGGCATAAGACGCAAGTCACGCCCTTAATTTTTGGAGAAGGGTGCGAGGTCAATAGCCATACCACATCGAACTCCACAACAAATAACAGTTCTATTAACAATTAAAACTTCAAAGAAATGGCAAATCACAAATCATGTCTGAAGAGAATTCGTCAGAATGAAAAGCGTAAGGCGCACAACCGCTACTATGCAAAGTCTATGCGTACAGCTCTCAAGAACTTCCGTAACACTAAATCTAAGGCTGAAGCAGAAGAGCAGTATCCAAAACTCCAGAAGATGCTTGACAAGCTTGCAAAGCAGAACATCATCCACTGGAAGAAGGCTGCAAACCTTAAGTCAGGCGCTGCAAAACTTATTGCAAAGATGGCATAACACCACTCTTTTCATTCAACATTCAAAACATAAAGTGAGTCTAATTCAATTGGCTCACTTTTTTATTATTTTTTATGAAAAACATTGTATAAAAACTATGTTTTTATGTTTGCATTCTGCTCATTTTTCACTATCTTTGCAGCATAATAAACAAACCGAAAAACATGGATGAGAATTTAGAGAAAAATGAAAATTATTCAGCCAGTAACATTACAGTGCTGGAAGGGTTGGAAGCTGTGCGCAAGCGTCCTGCAATGTATATTGGCGATATTAGCGAAAAAGGACTTCACCACCTTGTTTACGAGACGGTCGACAACTCTATCGATGAAGCACTGGCTGGATATTGTACACACATCGAGGTAACGATAAACGAAGATAATTCTATTACAGTCCAGGACAATGGCCGAGGCATACCTGTGGATATGCACGAGAAGGAACACCGTTCGGCTCTTGAAGTCGTAATGACTGTACTACATGCCGGAGGTAAGTTCGACAAGGGCTCGTACAAGGTTTCTGGAGGTCTGCATGGTGTAGGTGTGAGTTGTGTTAACGCACTTTCTACAAGAATGCTTTCTCAGGTATTCCGCGATGGTAAAATCTATCAACAGGAATATGAGATTGGCAAACCTCTTTATGATGTAAAGGTTGTCGGCGAGACTGACCTCAGAGGTACACGTCAGCAATTCTGGCCTGACAAATCTATATTCATTACAACAACATACAAGTACGACATTCTGGCAAACAGAATGAGAGAACTGGCATACTTGAATGCCGGCATCACCATCACACTTACAGACAAGCGTTTGGACATGAATGCAGCAGCAGGATTTGAGGGAGAACGTAAGGAAGTATTCTACAGCGAAGGTGGACTGCGCGACTTTGTAAGATATATCGATTCAACACGTACACATCTTTTCGACGATGTGATTTACCTGAATAAGGAGAAGAACGAGACGCCTATCGAAGTGGCTATCATGTACAACACTTCCTATTCAGAAAATATCCATTCATACGTCAACAACATCAATACAATCGAAGGTGGTACGCACTTGCAGGGCTTCCGCACTGCTTTGACCCGAGTACTGAAGAAATATGCGGATGACAACAAGATAACCGAAAAACTCGAGAAGAATCATATTGAGATTTCGGGTGAAGACTTCCGCGAAGGACTCACCGCCGTAATTTCAGTAAAGGTGGCAGAACCACAGTTTGAAGGGCAGACTAAGACCAAACTCGGCAACAGCGAAGTAGCCGGTGTGGTTCAATCTGCCGTTGGAGAGGCTTTGAGCTCATATCTTGAAGAGCACCCTAAAGAGGCAAAACTGATAGTCGATAAGGTGGTGCTCGCAGCTACTGCACGTGTAGCGGCAAGGAAAGCACGCGAAAGCGTTCAGCGCAAGAACCCAATGACGGGGGGAGGACTTCCAGGCAAGCTGGCCGACTGTTCCGATAAGGATGCTGCAAACTGCGAGATGTTTATAGTCGAGGGAGACTCTGCAGGCGGTTCTGCAAAACAAGGACGTGACCGTCATTTCCAAGCCATTCTCCCTATCCGCGGTAAAATATTCAACGTGGAACGTGTGATGTGGCACAAAGCATTCGAGCACGAGGAAGTGAACAATATCATTCAGGCTCTGGGAGTTCGTTTTGGACTGAACGAAGATTCAAAGGAAGCCAACTACGATAAACTCCGTTACTACAAGACTATCATCATGACCGATGCCGACGTCGATGGTTCACACATCGACACACTTCTGATGACTCTCTTCTTCCGTTACATGCCACAACTCATTAGGGACGGACGTCTCTACATTGCTACTCCTCCACTCTACAAATGTACGAAGGGCAAGATTAGCGAATACTGCTATGACGAGAACGCACGTCTGCGATTCATCGATAAATATGGCGACGGAACCGAGAACGGTATCAAGACCCAGCGTTACAAAGGTCTTGGTGAGATGAACCCGGAACAGTTGTGGGAAACGACTATGAATCCGGAGACGCGTCTTCTGAAGCAGGTTACCATTGAAGATGCCGCTGAAGCCGACTATATTTTCTCGATGCTTATGGGTGAAGACGTAGGACCGCGTCGCGACTTTATCGAACGCAACGCAACGTACGCCAATATCGATGCATAAGGAAAACGACTGAGTTAAATATACTCAACATAACAAAACAATGTCCGCCAATGAAATCAAATTCAATTGGCGGACTACTTTTTTATAACACTACTGATCTTTTTTCGAGGATTAAGCAAAATTTATTACCGCTCCTGCATCGGAGGATACGTTGTTCTTGTTTACAACATCCCTAATCTGTTTCAGGTTCTCTTTCGTACGTTTATAGGTGGGTGACGTTTCCACCATACTTATGACATCTTCATCGTCAAGTTCATCGTCGTTGAATACAAAGCTATATATCGGACGACGAATAGTTCCACGGTTACTGTCCTTATAGTACAAACCACGCCTTGCATCACGCTCAGCCTTCGCTTCTGCTTCTTCTGCAGCACGAGCCTGAGCTTCCTGGTCGCGCATATGAATACGCTGTTCAAGAGCATCTGAATCAATATCTTCGATACCGAATCCTGTTGCAAGAATAGTGATTTTTACCTGATTCTTGAGTGCAGGGTCAGCTACGAGTCCCCACTTAGTTTCAACATCACTCTTTTGCATCTTCTCCATAAACTCATGAACCTCATTCATTTCGTCCATCATGAATGTGTTGCCCTCAGCCTCTTCACCAGGGAAGGATATACGGAGCAGAATCTTCTTTGAACGGAAAATATCATTGTTGTTCAGGAGCGGAGAATTCAGTGCATCTTCAATCGCTTTCGTCACACGACCTTCACCCTCACCGAAGCCGGAAGACATTATTGCGACACCACCGTCCTTGAGCACAGTCTTCACATCATTGAAGTCAAGATTTATGATACCATGCATTGTGATGATCTCGGCTATTGAACGTGCAGCATTGCAAAGAGTATCGTCTGCTCTTGCAAATGCTTCAACCAAAGTAAAGTCCTGATAGATTTCACGCAGACGTTCGTTGTTGATGACAAGCAGAGCATCTACGTTCTTGCTTATCTCCTCCACACCGTCGAGTGCCTGATCTATCTTCTTATTACCTTCCCATTTGAAAGGAATGGTGACGATACCCACAGTCAGGATGTCCATATCCTTAGCTGTCTTGGCTATGAGCGGCGCTGCACCTGTACCCGTACCGCCTCCCATGCCGGCAGTAATGAAAACCATTTTGGTTCCGTCGCTAAGCATTCGCTTTATATCATCTATAGAATCTTCAGTCGCCTTACGAGCCACTTCAGGCTTGTTTCCTGCTCCCAATCCTTCACCCAACTGAATTTTGTCAGGAACTGGTGAATCCAACAGCGCCTTGCTGTCCGTGTTACAGACTACAAAGGTTACGTCGTGGATACCTTCGTTGTACATGTGATTCACTGCATTACCTCCACCGCCTCCGACACCAATCACCTTGATGATGCTTGAATTACCTTTCTGGAAGTTGAAGACATTCATGTCTTCTTCGAAATTGAAATTAAAATCACTCATATGCCTGATCAGATTATTTCAATAATACAATTATTACTCATTGACAACGCTATCAATAAAATTCTTGAATCTTCCCATCATGCTGTTGTCTTTTTTTGCCTGAGCAGCTTTCTCTTTAAGTGAACCGACAGCATCGCGCAACATCTCAGCCAGATCAGAACCCTCTCTCAGACTCTGCTTAAACTTATCTTTCCCGTCAAGAGCCTCACATGCCTGAGTGTACTTATCGTCCAAAACCTGCAACGCAGAAACAGCCAGAGATTCTGCTTTTACTCTGACTTGCTTATCTTTCCCATACTTTTCTACTTCAGCTATTGCAGACTGAACCTTCTGTATCTGACTACGTATGGCAGCCTTTATTTCATCAAACGTCACTGCAGCCTCCCTTTCCGCCTCAGCCTGTTCCTGTTGCTTCTGCTGGGCAGCCTGGATATTATCTTTCCTGATTTGACTGTCAAAAAGATCCATTGCATCGTAATCACCGCCATCGCACGACTGAGTTCCAGCCATAAGAAGCGACACCAGTGAATTGCAACGTCCGCTATCCGAAATGAAGCCCGCAGCATTCGAAGTCTTCACAACAGGCTGGTTTATCGTTCGGGCTATCCTGCATTTATCCACATTGATATTCGACATGAAAGCCTTATCTATGCCTCTCATGTTCGAACCGCCTCCTGTCAGGATAACACCTGCAAGCAACTTCTCGCTATAGTTAGACCTGCCTATCTGGTTGCTGACGTTAGAAATGATTTCGGTCACACGTGCATTTATGACACTCCTAATCTGACTGACCTCCAGCTTTCTGCCATCAGACGTTGTGTATGTCAAGTTATCGTCCGACTTGCTTTCTACGCCAGCCATGCTCATGTCTCCGTATTTCAGTTTCAACTCCTCAGCCTCACCGTCTTCAATCTGCATGGTAGCAAGGTCTTTATTCACATTATTCATTCCAAGCGGAATTGTAACGAGATAACGCATTATGTTATTCTTGTAGATAATAACCGTGGTCGTGTCAGCACCCAAGTCAACGAGTGCACACCCGCTACGCTTCTCCGAATCTTCCAGTACATTGTTTGCCAATTCCAAAGGTGCAATAAGTTCACCGGCAATCTTTACATTTGTATTCCCGAACACAGTCCTCAAACTGTTGCGCAACTTCGTCTTTGCAATTACATTCAAATACTCACCTTCCACGTTGGTTCCCATCACGCCTACCGGGTCTGCAACTACATTCTGGTCTATTACATACTCCTGAGGGAAGTTCTCCAACACTTCATATTCAGGGAGTGGAATCTCGTAACTCTCCTGACGTATGCTATCTACAGCTTCATTGGTGATATAGCTTTGAGTAAGCATATTACGTTTCACAACGCAACGGTAAGAACGAAGCGATTGACCAGCTAAACCCACGTATGCCTTCACAACCTTTGTTTTCAGCACATTCTCTAACTTTGCAATTACATTGTTTACCGATTGATACGTCTTCTCTATATTCCATACCACACCACGCTTCACACATGCTGTAGTCCTCTCCTCTGCATATGCCAGCACATGCATAGTGCCGTCTTTCTTCTTACCGGCAATAGCCGATATCTTTGACGAGCCCAACTCAATTGCTACGATAAAATCTTTTTCTGTTGATGCCATAATATCTTATTTTTATTTTTTTCGTTTTGTACATACAATCTGATTATTAAACTCCAGATTGATTCTTTCATATTTATTCCAGCCCACTATTCCCATCGCCTTCTCATAGAATATCTGCAGACGTCGGAGTTTTTTTCTGTAACCATCCATGCAACCCATATAAACCACATGGTCGCCTACTCTTGGTATCAACTCCACAACTGGTTTCTTCTCCCTGTCTAAATAGACATATATCTGCTCTATCTGATTATTCCAAAATTCATTTTTCTGTAGGAAATCACCAAACCCCGATAACACCTCTGAAGCATACTTCTGCGATATATCTCCTGTGGCCACAACCATATTGGATGTAAACACATCACCTGGTATAATCTTTCCTCTGCCATCCACATAAAATCCCTCTTGTCCATTCGGCATCACATACATCACTGGAGTCCGCTGCTTTATGCTGATGCAAAGTTTACCAGAAGAAGTCTTGTAACATTCCACATCTTCCACAAACTCATTTCCTCGAAGTAAATCTTCAATGGCACGAGTATTAACATCCTTCAGTATTTTACCCTTGGGATACAAGTGATGTTTTCTCAACATCTTCTCCACTTGGGTGGTATCGATAAAATTTACGTTAGCACCTTCATCTACCAACAATTCCACATCGACACATTTTTCTTCGGGGTCAGGCGAAGTCATGACAAACATAGCGAATACGACATATACTATCAGTCCCAATAGAATCAGGATTATAGCCAATGCCTTTATGTATTTCATGCCTTTGTTCATCACTTAGCCCTTGCAGTCAGAATCTCTGTTATCTGGGGTACATAATTCTCTATATCACCAGCGCCCAACGAAATAAGAACATCGAAATCTCCGTTCTTAGCTACGTCGAGAATATCCTCCTTGTGAATGAGATGTTTCTCCATTCCGCTTCTGAGGTTGTCATATATTATTTCCGAGGTAATGCCCGGAATCGGTTTCTCTCTTGCAGGATATATATCACACAGATATATCGCATCGAGCAGTGACAAAGCATCGGCAAACTCCTTGTAGAAATCACGGGTTCTGGTATAGAGGTGAGGCTGGAAGATTGCGGCTATCTTCTTATCCTTATACAGTTCCCTGACCGATTTGATACTCTGGTCTATCTCGTTGGGGTGGTGAGCATAATCGCTGAGAAACACCATCTTGTCAGTCTTCACCTTGAAGTCAAATCTACGATCCACCCCACCGAAACTCTCCATGCCACGCCTTATCTCCTCGTCGTTCACACCGTTCAACTGTGCCATAGCCATTGCTGCCACACCATTATCGATATTGATACTGATTGGCACACCGAGTTTCACATCCTTTATATTGCTTATCGGCGAAACGAAATCAAACACAACTTCGCCACCACCTATTCTGATATTTTCAGCATGGAAGTCACCTTCTGTTCTCGAGTACTCATACACTCTCACATCTGGACCTACGTTAGCCTTCATCTCCAGTCCTTTATGGATAATCAAGGCACCACCTGGCTGAATCAGTTCTGTATAGTGACGGAACGATTCCAGATACGCTTCCTTCGTACCGTAAATATCCAGATGATCGGGGTCGGTTGCCGTAATTACAGTCATGTAAGGACGCAACCAATGAAACGAACGATCGAATTCATCAGCCTCTATCACTACATAGTCGCTCTTCTCCGACAAAATATAATTCGTACCGTAATTCTTCGAAATTCCGCCTAAAAAAGCATTACAGTCCACATGACTTTGATGTAACAGGTGAGCCGTCATGGTTGAAGTAGTAGTCTTACCATGAGTACCAGCCACACAGAGTCCCTTGTGTTCCTGAGTAAGCAGGCCCAACACCTGAGCTCTCTTCTTTATGTCAAATCCGTTCTGCTGGAAATAAACTAATTCAGTATGCTCAGCAGGAATAGCCGGAGTATATACTATAAGGGTGTCCTCCTTCACCTTGAAACAATCGGAGATTTTCTCCACATTGTCCTCATAATGTATCTGCGCTCCTTCTTTAATCAGTTGCTCGGTAAGCTCACTTGGAGTCTTATCATAACCACCCACATTCAATCCCTTGGCAAGATAATATCTCACCAAGGCACTCATGCCTATACCCCCTGCACCTATAAAATAAACACTTTTCATAATCATTTCTTCAATTTATATACCTCTTCTGCTATTCTGTCTGCCGAATTATGCAAAGCAAGTTTCAACACATTCTCCGACAACGATTTTAGTTTCTTATCGTCTGATGCCGTTCGTATTGCAATATCCACCAACATCTCCCGTGCATCCTTATCAGCTACGAATATGGCAGCATCTCTCTTTGACAGCGCTTGGGCATTCTTTGTTTGGTGATCTTCAGCCACATTGGGCGACGGAACCAGAATACAAGGTTTTCCCAACAGGCACAACTCCGATATACTGCTCGCACCAGCCCTCGACACAACCACGTCGGCAGCCGCGTATGCCGCATCCATATTCCCGATAAAATCAGTTACATACAAGTTTGCAGGCTTCTGAGTCTTGGCAAGTGCAGCATCTATTTCCTTCTTGTAGAACTTACCAGTCTGCCAAATAAACTGCACATCGCTCTCACGTATCTCATCAAGATGCCCGAGCACACTCTCGTTCACAGTCCTTGCGCCAAGACTACCACCAACAATCAGCACAGTCTTCTTTTTAGGCTCCAGACCGAACTCCTTCACAGCCTCATCCTTTGTCATCTTATTGTCGAGCAAATTCTGACGCACGGGGTTGCCAGTCAGAACTATTCTGTCAGCGGGGAAGAAACGCTCCATTCCCTCATATGCCACACACACCTTCCGAGCCTTCTTTGCCAACGACTTATTTGTCACACCTGCATAACTGTTCTGTTCCTGAATCAGACAAGGCACTCCCATTGAGTATGCGGCATTCAGCGTTGGAGCCGAAGCGTAACCGCCAACTCCTACAGCTACATCAGGCTTGAAATCACGGATAATCTTCTTTACTTGCGAACGACTTTTCATAAAATCAATCATCACACCAATATTCTTCGGACTCCACAATGGGCGAATCAAACCACGCACAGGCAGACCCACAATCTTAAATCCTGCCTGAGGTACACGTTCCATCTCCATTCTACCCAAAGCACCAATGAAAAGAATTTCTGCATCAGGATGCTGAGCCTTAATGGCATTTGCTATCGATACTGCCGGAAAGATATGTCCTCCAGTACCACCACCACTAACTATTACTCTGAACGAATTTCCGTCTGCCATATTGACTTGTTTCTTTATATATAAAAAACATTTCTTCCGATAAAAAAGAGAACTACTCCCAATGTTTCCATCGTTCCTCTCTTTAAGCCGCAAATTTACGATTTTATCGTAAAAATTACAACACTCGGGCGATATTTCTTCTTATTTTTTTCATTATATCACAATGTCGCTACTTCGGATCAGTCCATCGTTCCTTCTGAAAGATACTCGTCGGTTTCAAGGGTAGCAGTCTGAGCCTCTACAGCAGGACTTTCCTGGCGTGTCTCTTCTGCATATCGGCTCACGCTCAAAATCACTCCTATATAGAAACTTGTGATAACAATCGAAGTTCCGCCCTTCGAAATGAGAGGAAGAGTCTGTCCTGTTACAGGCAATAGTCCGACCGCCACTCCCATATTAGTGAGAGCCTGCAACGTCATCATAATACCGAATCCCAATACAAGATAGGCAGGAAAAAAACGCCGGCATTTCTGCGCTATACGTCCACAACGTATGAGCAATGAGAAATAGAGGAACAACACAAACACTCCGCCTATAATACCCAGTTCCTCAAATATGATAGCAAAGATAAAGTCAGACTCGGCATGCTGCAGGAAGTCGCGCTGCACAGAGTTACCAGGTCCGCGTCCTATGACATTCGAATTTGCAACAGCTATTTTAGCATACGTCGTCTGCGAGTTTTTATCGTCTAACAGACTGTGGAAATCGTCCTTCCTAAGCGTTTTCGAACCGTCGTCTGTACCACCATAACGGAATAGGCGGGCTGCGACGGTCGATATACGTTTACCACCCGGAAAATTGCGCTGCACATTCTCAGGCATAGTCATCAGGAACGCAATATACAGAACACCGACAGCCAGCAGTCCCATACCACCTTTGAGCATGAGATCCATAGGTACATGAGCTATGAACATCATCAACACGATGACAAAAAAGAGCATCGCTGCCGTAGATACGTTATCTATGAATATAAGTCCACATACGACCAATGTCATTATGCCTACAACTGAGAAAGCCATCGAACGTCTTCCTTTCATAGCTCCTACAATCACACGATTCGTTCCTCTCCGCTGTACCACCTTTTCCGTTTGCGTCTTAGCCAATACCACGGCCGCCGACATGATAAGTGCAGCTTTAGCTATTTCCGATGGTTGGAAACTGATACCCATAATCCGAATCCATCGGTTCGTGTCATTCAATTCGCCGCCACCTAGTCCCATAGCTGCAATCATCAACAATATAACAGCCATCGGCAACAAGGCAAAGGGCAATAGCATGAACCATTTGCAGGGGATACGGTGCACGAGCAGGATGACTACCAGTCCGATAAGCAGAAATCCCGCCTGACTTACGACCGGAGTCCAATGATGCCCTCCATCGAACGTAAGACGTGAAGATGCACTATAGACCTCGACAAGCGAAATCATGCAAAGAAAGAAGTATATCATCCATACTCCTTTGTCGCCCTTGAATATACGGCCGTGTATTACATCGGAAAAGTAGTTAGCCATCAGTTTATAAGTTTTTTACGCATTCTTTGAATTGTTCGCCTCTGTCTTCCATATTCTTGAAAAGGTCGAAACTGGCACAGCATGGACTGAGCAGCACACAACTGCCAGGCTTAGCCATCTTATAGCACTCGTCCACACAGTCCTTCATAGAACGGACATCCACAATTGGCAGACCGAAGGAATCAAATGCGGCATGCAGTTTCGAATTATCCACACCTAGGAATACCAATCCTATACACTTCTCACGCACTAAGTCGAATATCTCCGAGTAGTCGTTGCCCTTATCTTTTCCTCCAAGTATGAGCACAGTAGGCTGAGTCATGCTTTCAAGTGCATACCAGCAGGCATTCACGTTAGTAGCTTTCGAGTCGTTGATAAAATCTACACCTCTCACACGTCCTGCCTTCTCCAGTCTGTGTTCCACGCCTGCAAAGTCACTCAATCCCTTACGAATTTGGTCGTTCGACACTCCTGCTATATCTGCTGTGATAGCAGCTGCAAGACTATTGTACAGATTATGTTTGCCTCGCAGAGCCAGCTCCTCCTGTTCCATATTGAACGGCATCGGCTCCTCAACTACAAACTCCTTATCCTCGATATATCCGATAGAACCAAGCTCTTTATATTCGCTAAACGGATACAAGCGTGCCTTAAGGTTGTATTTTTTCAGTTCTGCAGCCACTATCGGGTCATCGTTCCAGAACACGAATGCGTCTTGCTCTGTCTGGTTTTGAGTAATACGCATCTTACTGTCCACATAATTCTGCATCTTGAAATCATAGCGATCCAGATGGTCAGGGGTTATATTCATCAGAATAGCGATGTCGGCCTTGAATTCATACATATTATCAAGTTGGAAACTACTCAACTCTATCACATAGTATTCATAGTTATCCTCTGCGACCTGCAGAGCCAGACTGCTTCCAATATTTCCTGCCAATCCAACGTTGTATCCGGCCTGTTTCAGAATATGATAAATCAAAGATGTAGTCGTAGTCTTACCGTTCGACCCAGTGATACATATCATTTTTGCATCAGTATATCTGCCTGCAAACTCTATCTCGGATATGATAGGCGTACCCTGCTGTTTCAGTTTCATCACCATAGGAGCATTCTCTGGGATACCCGGACTTTTAATCACTTCTGTGGCATTCAGTATGAGCGGTTCGGTATGTTTACCTTCCTCCCACTGGATATCATATCTGTTGAGCAAGGCCTTATACTTGTCCTTTATCTGACCCATGTCGCTCACAAACACATCGAAGCCTTTCTTCTTTGCCAAC
Organism: uncultured Bacteroidaceae bacterium; assembly: GCA_905233285.1. Lineage (GTDB taxonomy): Bacteria > Bacteroidota > Bacteroidia > Bacteroidales > Bacteroidaceae > Minthosoma. The sequence continues at coordinate 9,220 of CAJODY010000032.1, read as the reverse complement.
ACAGCCGCACCGGCTCCGCTCTCAGCTGCTCCTAATACTACAATTCGTTCCATCTTTTATCTTACCTTTAGAGTTATAATCGTTATTGCTGCCAAAAGGATTGTTACAATCCAAAAACGTGTCGTAATCATTGATTCAAACAGAAGTCCTTTCGGCCCCTTTATCAGATACTTCACACCTGGTTCCATCTTGTGCCGGTAGTGGTCGTGAAACGGTGCCCTTTTGAACACTCTCCACTTCTCACCTCTCTTATTACCTTTCTTCGCATAATACACTTGTACCATCACCGACACACTCTCCATCAGGAATATTCCACAAAGAATAGGCAGCAGTAGTTCCTTGTGTATGATTACTGCCGTTACAGCTATTATTCCACCAATGGCAAGACTGCCCGTATCACCCATAAACACTTTTGCCGGATACACGTTATACCACAGGAAACCTATCAACGCACCGACGAAAGCACATATAAACACCACCACCTCTTCGCTTCCGGGGATATACATCACGTTCAGATAACTTGCAAACTGCACATGACCCGACACATATGCTAATATACCAAGTGCCGTACCTATGATAGCAGAGTTGCCTGCACACATTCCGTCCATTCCATCGTTCAGATTGGCTCCATTCGAAACTGCCGTGATAACAATAGTGGTAAACAATACGAAGAACAGCCATCCGCATGCACGCTTTGCTTTGCCGCTAGGCAGAAAACTGAACAACTCGTAGTAGTCGATATTATTATTCTTACAGAAAGGAACTGTAGTCACAGTACTCTTACGGGCCTCACTCTTATGGTAAACCACCTGTTCCACACCTATCTCTTCAACTACATTCTCACGCACTACAGCCTGCGGACTCAACCACAGAGTCACTCCTATGATGCCACCGAACACTAGCTGGCCTAACATCTTGACACGTGGTGACAATCCGTCCTTATTTCCCTTTAGTTTTATCTTGTCATCGATGAAACCAAGAAAACCGAAGAAGAGTGCCGTAGCAATCAGAAGCAATACATACACGTTAGTCAAGCTGCCGAAGAGAAGTGCTGGTACTACGATTGCAGCCAGAATAACGATTCCGCCCATACTGGGCACATCCTTTTTCTGCACTCCATACGGGTCTATATCAGCCGAACGTGCACCCTCAATAAGCATCTTCCTGTGCATATACTTAATGAAATACTCACCTGCCCACATGGAAATGACAAGCGATACAATAAGTGCCATCAACGAACGGAACGACACATAGGCAAACATACCCATTCCTGGTATGTCAAAGTCCTGCAGATACTGGTTTAAATAGTAAAACATTTTCTTATCTCTTCTTTATCGTCAAAATGGTGCTTCACACCTTTTATTATCTGATAGTCCTCGTGTCCCTTTCCTGCCACGAGTATCACATCTCCCTTCTGAGCCATCATGCAGGCAGTCTTGATAGCCTGTCGGCGGTCAACGATGGTCAGAACTTTTCCAGCCTGTTCCTCGGTGATACCTGCAAGCATATCGTTCAGGATGTCCTCAGGTTCTTCGAAACGCGGATTGTCACTTGTCAGAATCACCTTGTCGCTCTGACGAGCAGCCTCTTTTGCCATCAGCGGACGTTTGCCCTTGTCACGGTTGCCACCCGCTCCACACACGGTTATTACCTGACCCTTACCCTGCAGCACTCCGTGGATTGCATTCAACACATTCTCAAGAGCATCAGGCGTATGAGCGTAATCGACGATAGCTGTAAATCCCTTCGGACTTCTCAACGCCTCAAACCTGCCATTCACCGGTTTCATCGCGCTCAACTTCACCAGCACCTCATCCACATCCTTACCCAACATCAATGCAGCACCATACACAGCCAGCAGGTTGCTGACGTTGAATTTTCCAATGAACTGCACGTTCACCTCCCTGCCGTTTATGTCGAGAAGCATTCCATCGAAGTGGCACTCAATGATTTTTGCCTTGAAATCGGCAGGACTCTGCACGCTGTAAGTCTTCACTGTGGCTGCCGTATTCTGAGTCATCACCAGTCCGTTCTTGTCATCAATGTTCGTTATTGCAAACGCATCCTTCGGCAAACGATCGAAGAAAAGTTTCTTTGCCTTGATATAATTCTCAAACGTCTTGTGATAGTCCAGATGGTCACGGGTTATATTCGTAAACAAACCACCAGCAAACTTCAGACCACCTATTCTGTTTTGTACCACTGAATGACTGCTGACCTCCATGAAAACATACTCACAGCCGGCTTCAACCATCTTTGCTAACAAAGCATTCAGAGTGACAGGGTCAGGAGTTGTATGGTCGGTCGGAACAGCCTCACCATTTATCTGGTTCACCACCGTAGAGAGCAGTCCCGCCTTGTGTCCCATTGCCCTAAACATATCGTAAAGCACAGTTGCAATAGTAGTCTTGCCATTCGTACCCGTCACACCCACCAGTTTCAGCTTCTCTGTCGGATTACCGTAGAAGTTTGTTGCAATCTGTCCCACCACCTGTTCTGTATTCTCCACCCTCACATATCCCACGCCCTTCACTTCCTCAGGCATCTCCTCACACACAATGATGCTTGCACCCTGCTCTATAGCCTTACCGATGAACGAATGTCCATCAACGGCAGTTCCCCTCACAGCTATAAACATCTCGTCCTTACCCACATTTCGTGAGTCAATATTCACTCCCTTCACGTCAATGTCCATGTTTCCTCTATGTTCCAGGACTTGAACGTCTTTAAGCATTTCTTGCAGTCTCATAAGCGTAAGTATGTTTTATTCTATTGTTTTCAGTTAAGTTCCAACAGTATAGTCTGTCCGGGCTCATACTTCACGCCGGCATCTATACTCTGCTTTCTGACCACACCCCTACCTTTACTTTTCACCTTCAATCCCCTCGATGCCAACTCATATACGGCATCTCTCGCACCCATTCCTTTCACATCTGGCACAGTCATTTCATCATATTTTTCAACCTCTTTCTCCACTTTTCCCTGTTTTATTCCAAGCGTAGCCAACACCTGAGCCAACGACTTTTCGTTTCCAGCTTTCACATCAGGAATGAATATCGCTGTTGAATCCTGAGCCAGCTTTAGGTTTGTAGTCACATCCTTACTATATACCCTCTGGGCAATCTTCGAGAACACCACACCTGCCTGTCCACCACCACTGGCTACATAATACGAGTGACGTATTGCTACTATACAAGTATATTTAGGGTCTTCCGACGGATAATAGCCGCAGAAACTGACCAGGTGCTCATTCTTTCCACCTTTGTATCCGCTACCGTTCGATACCTGAGCCGTACCTGTCTTGCCCGACACATGGAAATACGGATTACCTGCTTTCTTTCCCAGTCCTTCCCTGTCGCATACCACTCTCTGCAATATAGTCTGAATATCCTCAAGAGTCGATTTTTTGCATATCTTATCCTTTATCACCTCCACCGGGAACTCCTCTACCAATTCTCCATTCTTCTCTATTCCAGTCACAAATCGTGGTCTCACCATCTTACCATTGTTGGCTATGGCATTATAGAAAGTCACCGTTGAAATGGGCGGAATCTGCGTTTCATATCCTATCGACATCCACGGCAGCGCGGTAGCCGACCAGTTCGTACTCTGTCTGTAACCGCCGAACTTGTCTTTCTGCGGCATACGTATGCGCGGATCGGCAGCACCGTCAAATGGTAGACCGAGCGGTGCACCTATTCCTACACGTCGCAGTCCCTCTACGAACTTCTCCGGTTGGTTATGATAATACTTGTCAATCAGCTTGCTCACACCTATGTTCGACGAGAACATCAGCACATGAGGCACATCGATGTTACCGTAACCTCCTCTGGTAGCCCAGTTGTGGTCTTTCATCAGCGCACCGTACATATTGCACACACCGCCACCTGTATCTACCCAGTCCGAAACCTTTATATATCCGTCGTCTATACCTACCATAATCGAGGCAGTCTTAAACGTGGAACCCGGTTCCATCAACGATGCGAGAGCATAATTACGAGCCTCATAGAAATTGCCGTCATCATATCTCTGCAGGTTCACGATAGCCTTCACATTGCCAGTCTTCACCTCCATCAGCACAACCACACCCATCGATGCACTCAGTTCCTGCATCTTCTGTCGCAGTGCACTCTCACATATATCCTGCATACTCACATCGATAGTGCTCACAAGGTCATATCCGTCCACCGGTTCCTGATCGATGATATCCAGATACTTCGAAAGCACTTTCTTGTGGTGTTTCTTTCCCGGCACACCCCTCAGCAGCGAGTCGTAAGCCAACTCCAGTCCTGAGCGGGCACTGTCCTTTGCACCGAACATCTCTCCAAGCGTACGCTTTGCCAACGAACCAAACGGCTTATTCCTGTTGTTGCGCTCCTCTACTGTCAGTCCGCTCTGATACCTGTTCCTCAGGTTGAAAACCGGCAACTTCAGTATTTCGTTATATTGTATATAATTCAGTATCACATTCTTGCACACCGCCCAGTAACGCTTTCTTCCCTGCAGTCCCTTCATCAGGTGGTCTCTGTATTCCTGCTCAGTGAACCTTGGGCAGATACGAGCCAGTCCGCTACATATCGTATCCATATTTGCAATCCACATCGAATCCTTCTCTGCCAACTCCTTCTCGTCGTATATTCTGCACACCAGATTGCCCTTTCCATCGATAGAATCCCTACGTGTTATACCCGACAGAAAATCGATATACAGCTTGTAATCAGGTAGACTGCTCGCCATCAACTGTCCGTCAGCCGAAAGGATATTTCCGCGAGTCGGTTTCATCACCAACGTATCCGACACACTTATGGCAGCCACCCTCATCCACGTATCCCTCTCCACCGTAGCCGTGTAGAGAGCCCTCCAAACTATAAGCACACAAATCAGCAGCGCACCGATTACGATGGCTGAAAACCTTCCAGTAATATATTTCTTGTCAAACTTCATTGCTTCTACACATTATTTATATATAAGCAGACCTCTTTCAACTTTAAACTTTCAACCGTCCTTAAATTTTCAACTTTCAACTTTCAACTTTACTACACCGTCGGTTCACCTTCCTCCTCCGGCTCCTCCTCTATTATCACCGGCTCAGGATTCTCACCGTCAGTTTTTATAAGGTAAGGCGGAGTAGTCGGATTGTGCAGCGTACTGTCGTTCGTTTGTCTCAGCAGTTTCTCAATATTCGACTGACGTGTAAAGTTCATCAGTTCGCTCGACTGTGTCATTACGTTATATTTCACGTCCTGCAACTTCGTTCTCAGTTCGTCAATCAATATTGCATCCTGCTGACTCGAATACCTGTTTGCTGTATAAAGCAACATAAGTACAACGCAAAACACCACAAACAGAATCTGCTTCAAGAAAAACTTACTGCCTAGGATATCACCACCCAACACCGACTTGAACGACAATTCACCCATGTCGTCCTCATCCACATACTGGTTGATGGCTTCAATCGCTTCACGGTGTTCACCCACCTCCTGCTCCAATTCTTCAAGCTCCTCGTCCAGAACCTCTTCCTTGTCCTTGCTCATGTTGTTTTATATTTTTTTCGTTTTCGTTTTCGTCAAGGTTAACGTTAAGGTTAACGTCCCTAAACCTTCTCCGCTATTCTCAGTTTCGCGCTCCTGCTCCTCGGATTGCGTTCTATCTCCTCCTTGCTCGGCAGCGTCACTTTATTCAGCATCCTCAACGGCGAACTCATACGTCCGAAGAAATCCTTCTCCACTTCGCCCTCAGCATTACCGGCTCTCATCATATTCTTCACAATCCTGTCCTCCAATGAGTGGTAAGTGATGACAACCAGTCTCCCACCCGGCTTTAGCAGTTCCACAGCTGCATTCAGCATCTCCTTCAGAGCCTCCAGCTCTCCGTTCACCTCTATCCTCAGAGCCTGAAACACCTTTGCCATATCCTTCTTCTCCCTGTCGCGTCCCACCAGCGGAGTTGCCACTTCTATCAGGTCGCCGATAGTCCTCAGTTCTTTCGTCTTTCTCGCATTCACCACTGCGGCTGCCAGTCGTCGGCTCTGCTTCAGTTCGCCATACAGATAGAACACATCCGCCAACTCCTTCTCTCCATAACTGTTCAGCACGTCAGCAGCAGTCTTGCCTGCCCTCTGATTCATCCTCATGTCCAATTCTCCGTCGAAACGGAACGAGAAGCCTCTGCTGCTGTCATCGAAATGATGCGAACTGACACCCAAGTCAGCCAACAGTCCGTCTATCTGTTCCACACCGTAGTAACGCATGAAATTCTTCAGGAACCTGAAATTCGACCTCACGAATGTGAAAGCCTCCGACCCCACGATATTCTGTTCTGCCTCTGCGTCCTGATCGAACGAATACAAATGACCGCCATCAAGCCTCGACAATATCTCGCGCGAGTGTCCGCCGCCACCAAAAGTGACATCAACAAAGACACCACCCTTGCCTATATTCAATCCATCTACACTTTCCTTCAGCAACACCGGAACGTGATAACATCCGTCAGCCATTATGTATTCTCAGAAACTTTTTTTCTACTACTCTTCGCCTATCCGACCACAACAGGATCGCCACCGAGCAAATCCTCCATCTCCTGACCCAGACCGTCGCCCTCCGCCATCACCTTATCCAGCGCCTCCTTGTTCCACACCTCAATCCTCTCGTCCACAGCCAGGAACCTCACGTCAGCCTTAATACCCGCAAACTCCAGCTTGCGCTTGCAAATCAGAAAACGACCGTTACTGTCCAGCTCCACCAACTCCGCGTCAGCCGCAAACCTTCTCAACATCATCTGGTGCTTACTGTTATAACGGTTCAATCTGCTTTTCAGGTCATCCAGTTCAGCGTTCCATTCCGACTCGGGGTACAGCACAAGACAGTGCTGAAACAAATCATTTCGCAAAACCAGACGAACTTCACCCGCACTTTCCAAAGTGCGACGCAACGGAGCAGGAAGAAATACCCTTCCCTTCGCATCTGTTTTTGCCGTGTAATCCCCTATAAATCGCATGTTTGTCGAATTTTAACCTGACCTCAAACTGAACATCGGCACAAAGGTAATAAAATTCCCCACTTTTCCCCACAAAATATTCAATTTTTTTTCAAAAAAAATTCAGCACCCCATCCGAGTGCTGAAAAAGAACATAAAATCAACCACGTAAACAGTAAACTGTAAACGGTAAACCAACTACTCCTTTATTTCCTCAAACTCAACATACGTCCCTTCGTCTTCTGCAAAAATCTTCCGTTCTTCTTTCGGCTTATTATTCGAAGAGCGGTACTGTCGTTGTCGTTCGCGTGTCGAATGGAATCTGCTGCTGCCTGGATATCTTCCCGTGAGCATATACCACAGATTCAGCACACCGCCCACAACCATCGACACCATCCATATCGCCACGATGCCAATCAGAAACAGAACCAAGAAAAACGGAGCCAGAATACTCATTACTTACAATCCTTCCTATCTTTTAACTAATATCAGAATGCCCCATTCCATCGGAGCAAAACATACACATCAGGAGTTGCTCTACGCCTTCTATGGCAACACCGACCTTACGATTCCCAGAGCCACATAAAAACCAATCGACACAGCAGCACCCTTACACAACTCGTGCCACACATATCCGCTCATCGCACCCTTCACCGCGAACGCAGCAAGAATAAGAACCACGACCACGACGAATAACTTCTTCGTCTTGTTGTTCTTGCCATTCTTCTTAAACTTCAGCGAAATCATCGGCACCTCACAGATTAGGAGCCACGAAGCCAGAATCATGAAAGCAAACAGAAACGCAGCATTGAAATGCGGACCGGTCAACCAAGGCTCGCAACTCGAAATCAGCGCACCCCAGAAAATCGCATTCGCCGGAGTCGGCAACCCGATGAAATCAGTATGCTGTCTCTCGTCGATATTGAACTTCGCCAAACGCAAAGCACTGAAGGCAGCCATAATGAAAGCCGTGAACGGCATCACGTTGAACCACAACTCCGAAGCCATCCACTGCGGATAACTCACATGATTAAACAATGTGAACAACATAGCCGACGGAGCCACACCGAACGTAACCACATCAGCCAGTGAATCCAACTCAATACCCAGCCTGCCCGACTTACCCAGTGCACGTGCCACCATTCCGTCAAAGAAATCGAAAAAAGCACCACCCAGAATAAACATGAACGCAAGCGTATGTCCGTGATGGAATGCGCAATACGTAGCAATGCACCCGCAAATCAGGTTGCAACAAGTAAATATATTAGGTATCGAAAACATATCTTATTTCAATTTTGCTATCAGAGTCTCGTCACCCACCGTAGCCTGTCCCATCTTCACCAGCACTTCGCTGTCCAGCGGCAGATACACATCCACACGGCTGCCGAACTTGATGAAACCCAAGTGATCATCGATGAAACACTCATCGCCCGGTCTCGAATAAGTCACGATGCGTCGTGCCAAAGCACCCGCAATCTGTCTTACCATCACCTCCACCCCGTGCGGAGTCTTTATAATCACCATCGAACGCTCATTCTCCGTACTAGCCTTCGGCAGGTAAGCCTTCATGAAATTACCCTTCTGGTGAGTCACCTTCAGCACCTTACCCTCACACGGAATCCAGTTGGCATGCACATTAGTGAGCGACATGAAAATCGAAATCATCAGTCGGCGGTCATGGAAATACTCCTTCTCGTCCACCTCCTGAATCACCACCACATGACCGTCGGCAGGAGCCACAATCGACTTAGTCGTAGGACCTTGGAACATACGGATAGGACAACGGAAGAAATTCAGCAGAATACCATATACAAAGGTTGCAGCAGCCACGAAAATCCATCCCCACCAAGGCAGATGACCATGCAACTTCCACACCACACCGAGCAACGCAGCATACAGCACACCGCACACCATCAGTGAACTTACGCCCTCATGGTGAATACGAATCTTATTCCTCCTCTTGTTATGGATTATCGGTTTCTTCTTGCCCATACATATTCAATATCAGCGCAAAGTTAGCAAATAAATGACATTCCGAGCAAAACTTTACATCAAAAAAAATATTTTTTTCTATTTTCTTTGCTCTTTCCTCACTTAATCGTACCTTTGCACCGCATTTTTAGGGAGCGTCCTCCTTTCAGGGCCTTGAAACCTGCGGATGCTACGAGGATTGTGCTATGGTGTAATGGTAACACTACAGGTTTTGGTTCTGTCATTCCAGGTTCGAATCCTGGTAGCACAACTC
>CAJODY010000031.1 GCA_905233285.1 uncultured Bacteroidaceae bacterium | reverse complement strand
CCCGGGCACGCCGATGGTACTGCACCGCAATGCGGGAGAGTAGGTCGCCGCCTTCTTTTTGGAGAGTCCTCTGCACACAAAGCAGGGGACTCTTTTTTTAGTTTATGGTTGAAAGTTTACAGTTGAAAGTCAGTTTAAATAGTTTAAGAGTTTAAGGTTTTCGTTTTCGTTAGTTTTTTTTACCTTTGCATTGAAATATGGTTTTCTGACTATGCAATATACCATAACAGCTCCAAAGAGTATTAAAGGACGAATCGTTTTGCCGGCCTCGAAAAGTATCAGCAACCGAGCGCTGACTATCAATTTGTTGGCTGGTAGCACTATCCCTCCTTCCAATATCAGTGATTGTGACGACACACGTGTGATGTGCGAATGGATGGAGGCGAGACCGCTTACCGTCGATATCGGTGCGGCTGGTACGGCTATGCGTTTCTCCACAGCTCTTCTGGCTGTGACGGAAGGCAGGCACGTCATTACGGGAAGCGAACGTATGAGAAATCGTCCCATAGCCGTTCTCGTCGATGCCTTGCGTCAGTTAGGTGCAAATATTAACTACGTTGAGAAGGCTGGTTACCCACCACTGGAAATAATAGGAAATCCCGATATCAAAGGTGGACGAATCAGTTTGCCCGGTAACATTAGTTCTCAGTATATCTCGGCCTTGCTGATGATAGGTCCGAAATTGAGTGGTGGACTTACCCTTGAACTTACAGGAGAAATCATCAGCCGTCCCTATATCAATATGACTCTGGCCATAATGAAGGAATTTGGGGCAAATGCCGGTTGGACGGCAGATAATGTAATTGAGGTAAGTGCAGGAGGATACTCTCCGAGAGAATACTTTGTGGAGAACGACTGGAGCGCAGCCAGCTATTGGTATGAGATGGTAGCTCTTGTTGACAATTTAGATGCCGAGATACTGCTTCCGAACCTTTTCAGGGATAGCCTGCAGGGAGACAGCAAAGGTGCCGACCTCTTCCGGCTCTTAGGTGTGGAAACTGCTTATACCCCTGAGGGTGTCTTGCTCAGAAAATCAGGAAAGATTACAAATCGATTAGACTATGATTTCGTAGAGATACCTGACCTGGCACAGACATTCACGGTTACATGCTGCATGCTCGGTATTCCTTTTCATTTCAAGGGATTGCAAAGTCTGAAGATAAAGGAGACAGACAGGATAAACGCTCTGAAAGTGGAAATGCGGAAACTCGGGTATGTTCTGGAAGACATAAACGATCGCGAACTCATCTGGCAGGGACAGCGATGTGAGCCGGAGAGTGACACCGCAATAGATACCTATGAAGACCATCGCATGGCTATGGCTTTTGCCCCTGCCGCAATAAAGACCGGGAGCCTGAAGATAAATAATTCTCAGGTTGTAAGCAAATCATACCCACGTTTCTGGGAAGACTTAAAATCAGTAGGTTTCAGCATATGAGAAAGGAAAGGTTAAGCGATATAGAGTGCTGCGGACAGCATGAGGTGTGTGAGAAGCAGAGCCTTCTTGAAGCCATGAGAGAAGATATAGAATACTACGAGGACGAAGAGTTGGACCGTTTCCGTGGTATGCAGGGTGATAGCTATTCATCCGATGAAATCGAAGAATTCCGTGAAGTTCTTTATACCATGCGAACCGATGAAGTGGCTGGCTGGGTTCGTTCGCTCGGGTTGAGAGGAGTGGAGTTGCCCGACCAACTGAAAGATGAAGTCATTCTTCTGATGGACAGATGAAAGGTGCCCTATTTTCTTTCGGTAAAATAATTTCATTATTTTTGCGTTTAATATATTGATGCGCAAGTTCTTAAATATACTCTTCCTGTTCACAGCGGTTCTGTTTGTTTTGTCGTGTTCCAACACCAAGAATACGCCGATTACCCGTCGTGTACAGGCATTTAAGGCTCGCTACAACACATACTACAACGGAACTCTTGCGTTCAAGGACGGCCGACAGGCTCAGGAAGAGGGCAATAAAGATAATTGCACAGAACTTATTCCGCTATATATGACTGGCAATAAGGAGACGGTGAAGTTGGGCAGTTCAAACTATAACACGGCTATCGAAAAGTGTCAGAAGACAATAAAGCGGCACAGTATAACAGCTAAACCTAAGTGGAATAAGAATCGTGCAAAGACTCTGAAGGAGAAACGCTGGTTGTCGCAGAAAGAATACAATCCATTCCTTCACAGAGCATGGCTTCTTATGGGTGAGTCGCAATTTCGTCGAGGTGAATACCTGGAGGCAGCATCTACATTTGCCTATTTGCAACTGCTTTATGGTCACAAACCCAATCTTGTGGCACGTGCCCGGTTGATGGAAGCTAAGTGTTATGCAGAAATGGAATGGTTTTACGATGCTGAAGACCTGATATCGAGAGCTCGTCGCGATTCTTTCCCTACCAATCTCATACCTTTGCAGGCGCAGGTCTATGCTGACCTCGACCTTCGGCAGAAACGTTACGACGATGCCATATCCAATCTTCAGATAGCAGTAAAGAAGGAGAACCGGAAACTGCAGAAGTCCCGTATGTATTTCCTTTTGGGTCAGCTCTGCCATAAGGTGGGCAGAGACCCTGAGGCATATAAATACTTTTCCAAGGTAATTCGGCGCAATCCGCCTTACGAATTGGAATTTAATGCCCGTATAGCCCGCACCGAGACAATGTCGAAGGGCAGAAGCAAGCAGATGATACGTAAACTGAAGTCGATGGCTCGCAATCCGAAGAACAAGGATTATCTCGATCAGGTCTATTATGCTATCGGAAACATATACCTTTCCGACGGTGACACTCTGCATGCCATAGGTGCATATAACGATGGAGTAGAGAAAGGTACACGCAAGGGAATTGAAAGGGGAGTTCTGCTGGTTCATCTCGGACAGCTTTATTGGGATAAGGAACAGTTTGTCAAGGCGCATAAGTGTTATACAGAAGCATTGGGACTGTTTGATAAAGACCATGAAGACTACAAGGCTATCGACGAGCGCAGTAAGATACTTGAAGAACTGTTCCCCTACGCCTCGGCAGTCGAGTTGCAGGACAGTCTGCAAGCCCTTGCCCAGATGGATTCAGTCTCACTCATGAAGGTTATCAACAAGATGATCGAGGATTTGAAGAAGAAAGAACGTGAGGAAGAAAAGAAAGCCGCTGAAGAAGAGGAAGCAAAAAAGAATCCTCGTCGCAACGTGCAGCAACAGACTGCTACAGCCGGTCGTAATCGTAACGAGTCTGTATTCTACTTCTACACCGCTGCCACTGTTGATGCCGGTAAGAAAGCATTCGAGCAGAAATGGGGCAAACGTAAGAATACGGATAACTGGCGCCGTAAGAATGTGACCGTTCTTTCCGATTTTAATGATGAACAGCCAGGAGACAGCTTGCAGGCAGACAGTCTGGCTCAGAATGGTATGCCGGGAGTGGAAGATGCAGGTAAGGACGACAAGAAACTGACTCGGGAGCAGAAAGACTCAATCAAGGCCGAGGAATATGCTCAAGATCCGCATCGTCCGGAATACTACCTTAAGGATATTCCGTTCACGGAGGAGCAGATGGCAGAGTCGAACAAGGCACTCGTCGAGGGATTGTTCGGTTCGGCAGTAATCTATAAGGACCGTATGGAAAATCTTCCATTGGCAGAACGTACGTTCCAACGAATCATCGATAAATTCCCCGATTTCGATAAGAACAACGAGGTGTACTACAATATGTTCCAGTTGTATTCGCGAATGGGAAGAAGTACGCTTGCCAATGCATATCGGAGTAAGCTAATCGAAGGTTTCCCCGAGGACGAACATGCGATACTCATTGCCGATCCGAATTTTGAATTCAAGGCTCGTTACGGCAAGCAAGTTGAAGACTCACTCTACGTTGATGCTTACGAGGCATTTGCCCGTTCCGATTATAACACAGTCTTTCGTAATAGCGCATACACAGAGAAGGAATATCCGAACGGAGCCAACCGTGCGCGGTTTATGTTCTTTGATGCGATGAGTCATCTTGAGCTTGGCGACCAGACCAACTTCATGTCGAACATGAAAGCAATCGTCGAGAAATTCCCGCAGAGCACAGTCAGTGAACTTGCCGGTCTCTATGTCAAAGGACTCAAAGAGGGTAGATTGTTGCAGTCCGGCAAATACAACAGCGGTTCAATCTGGGAGCGTCGCTTGGGTATTGATATGGAAGACGACTCCTTGGCAACCGACACGGTGTTCAGTGAGGAGCGCAACTGCGATTTCGTGTTCTGTATTGCATATGAACGCGATTCCATCAATGAGAACCAGCTCCTTTTTGAGATGGCACGTTATAACTTCATGAACTTCTCCGTGCGCAACTTCGACCTCTCGTTCGACCGTGGACAAGGCATCGATATGCTTCAGATACGTACATTCCTCAACTACGACGAGGCTTACATCTATATGCATCGACTGTTCAACGACCCGGAGATGGCATATAAGTTGGAAGGTTTGAAATGCTTTATCATTGCAGAAGACAACCTGAAGCGTCTGATGCGAGGACTCAGTTTTGCCGATTACTTCGACTTCTATGATGCTACCTTCGACCGTATCGGTAACCTCCAGATTGAGCCTGACGAACCTTCATCGCTCGACGAACCTACCGAACTGCCCGAACCGCAAGAGGAAGAGGAGGAAGAAGAAGAGGAAGAAGAAAACTTTATATTCTGACGAAACCGTTAAACTACAATAGATATGAATGGTACACTCCTTTGGATAGACGATGAGATAGAACTTCTCACCCCCTACATCATATTCCTTGAGAAGAAAGAATACGAGGTGCATACCGCCACCAATGGTCAGGATGCTCTCGACATGTGCGAAGAGCACACTTACGACCTTATCTTTCTCGATGAGAATATGCCCGGATTGAGTGGCCTCGAAACGCTCTCCCGTATAAAAGAAATGCGTCCGACCATTCCGATAGTGATGGTAACGAAGAGTGAAGAAGAGAACATAATGGACCAGGCAATAGGGTCGAAGATAGCCGACTACCTCATAAAACCGGTCAATCCATCGCAGATTCTGCTTACTTTGAAGAAGCATTTGCACAAGCGCGAGATAGAGACAGAGGTTGTCAACACAACCTATCAGCGCAACTTCTCGACCATCGGTATGCAAATCAATGATTCGAGCACCATCGAAGACTGGAAGGAAGTGTATAAGCGACTTGTCCATTGGGAACTGGAACTCGCAGATACCGAGTCGCAGATGAGTGAGATGTTGCAACAACAGAAGGCGGAGGCCAACAAGGAGTTTGCCCGGTTCGTCCGTAAACACTACATCGATTGGGTTAACGACAAAGACAATCGTCCCCTTATGTCGCCCGATATCTTCAAACGCACCATTTTCCCTCTTCTCAATGCAGGGGAGAAAGTATTTCTCGTTGTTTTCGACAACTTCCGATACGACCAGTGGCGTGAAATCAGCAAGGAACTTGCCGATGACTTCACCTTCGACGACCAGCTTTACCTCAGCATCCTGCCCACAGCTACCCAGTATGCTCGTAATGCCATATTCTCAGGACTCATGCCTCAGCAGATAGCTGAGATGTTTCCCGACCTCTGGGTCGATGAAGACGAAGAAGAAGGCAAGAACCTGAATGAGGAACCCCTGATAAAGACGCAACTCGACCGCTATCGCAAACGCTACAGCTTCTCTTACTTCAAGCTGATGGGTTCGAACGACAGCGAGAAACTCGTAGAGCGTTTCCGCAATCTGATGAATAACGACCTGAACGTCCTTGTCATCAACTTCATCGATATGCTCAGTCATGCCCGCACCGAATCACGTATGGTACGCGAGTTGGCAAGCGACGAGAAGGCTTATCGCAGCATTACCGCATCGTGGTTCCACAACTCACCTGTCAACGACCTCTTCAAGGAACTGGCAAAGACCGATGCAAAGATTATCATAACTACCGATCATGGTAGCATCCGTGTCAACAACCCCATTAAAGTCATTGGAGACAAAAACACCAATACCAACCTGCGCTACAAGTTAGGCAAGAACCTCAATTACAATCCTAAGCAGGTTTACGAGCTGAAACGCCCCTCGACGGCATTCCTTCCGTCGCCCAACATCAGCACGGCCTACATCTTTGCCCAGAACGATGAATTCTTTGCCTATCCTAACAACTACAACTACTACGTCGGTTACTATAAAAACACATTCCAGCATGGAGGCATATCTATGGAGGAGATGCTTATCCCCCTCATCACCATGCAGAGCAAAAGAAAAAAGTAAGACAATATGGAAATCATAATCAAAGACCTGGACAATATACAGAAGGCGGCACAAGAATTTGTCGAACACATAGGCGACCACAAGATATTTGCTTTTTACGGCAAGATGGGTGCCGGCAAGACCACCTTCATCAGTGCCGTGTGTGAGGTGCTTGGAGTGCGCGACGTTATCAACTCGCCCACCTTTGCCATCGTGAATGAATACCTCAGCGGTTCGGGCAGTCCCATCTACCATTTCGATTTCTATCGCATAAAAAACATAGGCGAAGCACTCGACATCGGCTACTATGACTATATCGACAGCGACAATCTCTGCTTCATGGAGTGGCCCGAACTGATAGAAAGCATCCTCCCCGACGACACCGTCAAGGTGACAATCGAGGAGGAAGCAGATGGAAGCAGGAAGATAACGTTCTGATTCCTTAGTGTACAGTTATTATTCTTCTGCTTGTTGTTCGTTGTATTCCAGTCAGCAGTAGGGCATCATGATCGTATGGCCCCATCTGCTCCTTCTTAGCCTTCTTTTCTATATAGCGGACTATCTCTTCGGTATCAATATCGATGAAACCCTCCTCGTCGGCTGTATTGCTGATTGAGTCGAGATACTCTAGGATGACGTCGATACAATAATATATGTCATCCTCCGAGAACAGTTCGCTGTTCTCCTGTCCGATATAGTTATAAATGAAAGCCACCTCCTTGGCATCTTCTTCAGCGCCAAGCAGGATTTCATTGTCTATTGCGCTCATAGCAAAGCGTTGATTTTCTCCTCAAATACAGGACGTGCGGCAGCACCGACAACCTTATCGACCACCTGACCGTTCTTGATGAAGAGCACAGTAGGTATGTTGCGGATGCCGAACTTGGCTGGCAGTTCTTCGTTCTCGTCCACGTTTACCTTACCTACGTTTACCTTACCTGCATATTGTTCTGCCAATGCTTCTATAGTCGGACCGACCATTCTGCATGGTCCGCACCATGTAGCCCAAAAGTCAACTACGAGTGGCTTGCCTTCTGCCACGAGTGCTTCAAAATTAGAATCTGTAATTTCCATAAACAAATCATTTTTAGGGGTTATATACTCGTTTTCTTTATTGATTAACCGTTATTTCAATCTCGGGGTGTGAGTCGAAGAAGTTGATGAGCGGATTCATGACCGAAATCTTCACCTTTCTTGAGAAGAGCAGCGTCGAGATGTTGTCGGCCGATGAGTGTACATTGAAATACAGTTCCGATTCTCCTGGGCACTCTCTCACTATCTCTGCCAAGTCCTGCACCATATTCGTGGTGAGATTCTCGAGTGGCACGTTGAGAGTAACCTTCTCCACCAGCTTATCCTTCACCTCCGACAGCAGGTCGATGCTTTTTACCTGCATTGTGTATTCGCCTTTCTTCCACTGATGCGGAACCACCGATGCCGTGACATAAAGTGAAGCACCCTCGATGAAGCAGTTGTGGAAGTCGAGCCAGTCCTTTCCGAACATAGCTATCTCGCCGCTTCCGTTGAAGTCTTCCATCTTCACGATGCCATACAGACTGCCACGTTTCGACTCTCCCACACGGATATTTGTTACGATTCCACCGAACGAAACCTCCTTTCTCGTAGCCAGCAGAGCCTTGTCTTCCAGTTCCGTCAGTTTCGTGTTGCACACATTATTCAGAACGAACGAAAAGTCGTCGAGCGGGTGAGCCGACAGATAGATGCCCACCAGGTCGCGTTCTTTGTTCAGTTTCTCAAGCGTACCCCATTCCTGAATGAATCTCGGGAGAGGAGGACGGGTCACCTCGGCACCGAATCCCATCGATCCGAAAAGCGACAGGCTTGACTGCAGTCTGTCTAACTGCACCTTCTGTCCGTAGCGCATGAGTACGTCGAGGAAAATCTCTGTTCCCTTACCTGTCAGGGCGAAGTAAGTCTCTCGGCTCATCTCGAAGCAGTCAAAAGCTCCCGACAGAATCAGTCCTTCCAGACTCTTACGGTTGCATGCCGTCAGGTTCGTACGTTCGAAGAAATCGAATACGCCCTTGTATTCTCCGTTCTTTCCGCGTTCCTCGATAATCGACAGCACAGCGCTCTCGCCTACTCCCTTTATTCCGCCCATGCCGAATCGGATGTCGCCGTCTTTGTTTACCGAGAACTTTAGGTTCGACTCGTTTACGTCCGGTCCCAGCGTCTTGATGCCGATGAGTTTACACTCGTCCATCAGTTTCCTAATGTCTCCTATGTTGTCGAGGCTTCGGCTCATCACAGCCGCCATATACTGTGCCGGGAACGTAGCCTTCAGGTAAGCCGTCTGGAATGCTACCCACGAATAGCACGTTGCATGACTCTTATTGAAGGCATAACTTGCAAACTTCTCCCAATCGCCCCAAATCTTGTCGAGTATCTTCGGGTCGTGACCATTCTGCTGCCCCTGTTCTATGAACTTAGGCTTCATCTGGTCAACGATGTCTTTCTTCTTCTTACCCATCGCCTTTCGCAGGGCGTCGCTCTCGCCTCGGGTGAAGTTTGCCAGCTGTCTCGACAGCAACATCACTTGCTCCTGATACACCGTGATGCCATACGTATCCTTCAGATACTTCTCCATGCACGGGATATCGTATGCAATAGGCTTGCGTCCCTGCTTTCTGTCGATGAAATCGGGGATATAGTCCATTGGTCCGGGTCGGTAGAGCGCGTTCATGGCGATGAGGTCCTCGAACGCATGAGGCTGCAGTTCGCGTAGATAGCGTTGCATACCTGCCGATTCAAATTGGAACGTACCAATGGTTCGTCCGTCGCAGTAGAGCTGGTATGTCGCAGGGTCTTCGATGTCGATGTCGTCCACGTTTATCTCCACTCCCAGACTCTCCTTCACGTTCTCTACGGCTTCCTTCAGGATGCTCAGCGTCTTCAGTCCGAGGAAGTCCATCTTGATGAGTCCTGTCTCCTCGATTACGTGTCCGTCATACTGAGTGCATCGCACCTTCTCGCCCGTGTCCTTATCGTCTGCTGTGCTCACAGGTACCCAGTCGTCAATCGGGTCGCGGCAGATGATAGTTCCGCAGGCATGCACACCCGTATTTCTGACGTTGTTCTCCAGCATGACGGCATAGCGCATCGTGTCGCGCAGCAGGGGGTCGGTCGATGTTGCTGCCTCTTTCAGTGCCGGCAGGCAGTCGATGGCGTTGGGTAGCGTCATCTTCTTTCCGTTGGGCAGTTTGTCGGGTATAGCCTTGCAGAGTGCATTGCTTATGTTGAGGGGCACCTTCTGTATGCGTGCCACATCCTTTATTGCCAGTTTCGTGGCCATCGTGCCGTAGGTGATGATGTGGGCCACCTTCTCGGCTCCGTACTTGTCCGTCACCCATTGCAGCACCTTGCCTCGTCCGTCATCATCGAAGTCGGTATCTATATCAGGCAGCGATATACGGTCGGGGTTCAGGAAACGTTCGAACAGCAGGTCATACTTTATAGGGTCAATCTTCGTGATGCCCAGACAGTAGGCCACGGCACTTCCGGCAGCAGAGCCACGTCCCGGACCTACCCACACTCCCAGTTCTTCCCTGGCGGCACGTATGAAGTCCGACACAATGAGGAAGTAGCCTGGGAAACCCATTGTCTTCATCACGTGCAGTTCGAAGTCCAGCTGCTCCTTAACCTCCGGTGGAATCGGGTCGCCATACAGCGGCTTCGCTCCGTCGTAGGTCAGCTTCTTCAGGTAGTCGGCCTCAAACTTTATTCTATACAGCTTCTCGTAGCCGCCCAGTTTCTTTATCTTCTTCTCTGCATCCTCCTGGCTCATCACTACATTTCCCTTCTCGTCCTGAGTGAACTCATCGAAAAGGTCTTTCTCCGTGAGCCTCTGGCGATATTCCTCCTCCGTGCCGAACTCCTTCGGAATTTCGAAGAACGGCATGATAGGTGCGTGGTCGATGTCGTACTGCTCCACCTTACCCACAATCTCCATTGTGTTCGACAGAGCCTCGGGAATATCGCTGAACACCATATTCATCTCCTCACGGGTCTTGAACCACTCCTGCTTCGAGTACAGCATACGGTTCGGGTCGTCGAGGTCGCGTCCTGTAGAAAGACACAGCAGACGGTCGTGAGCCTCTGCATTTTCCTCGTCCACGAAATGTGAGTCGTTCGTGCAGATGAGTTTTACGTCATACTTCCTTGCCAGTTCTATCAGCTTCGGCTCCACCTGCTTCTGCTCCACGAATGTCTCTCGGTTAGCCCTCTGCGATGGATTCTTCACCTCGTGGCGCATCAGTTCGATATAGAAATCGTCGCCAAACAGATTCTTGAACCACTTGACACTTTCCTCCGCCTTGTCCATCTGTCCGCGCCGTATGTAGTATGGTACCTCGCCAGCCAGACAGGCCGTCGAACATATCAGTCCCTCGTGATGAGCCTCAATCTCCTTATGGTCGGTACGTGGGCGGTGGTAATAACCGTCCACCCATGCCTTGCTCACAATCTTCACCAGATTGTGATAACCCACCTCGTTCTTTGCCAGCAGAATCAGGTGCCATCCGCTCGGGTCGATACCATTATTCTCCTTCAGTTCCAACGAACGGCGTGCACAATACACCTCGCAGCCGAAAATCGGTACAAACTTCTCCTCTCTTCCCTTGTTCACCTTCTTCACATAGTTGAAAAACTCCTTGATGCCGAACATATTGCCGTGGTCGGTAAGCGCCATGCCCTTCATTCCGTTGGCAATAGCCTTATCGACCATTTTGCTTATCGCAGCTTGTCCGTCAAGGATACTATACTGGCTGTGAACGTGTAAATGTACAAAATCTTCCATCGCGGCTGCGAAGTTACGAAATAAAAACAAAACTCCTAGCCATTTCAACATTATTTAAGTATATGTTTTTTTCTCATAATCCAATACTAAATCTTTGCAAATTTAAAGTTGGATTTTAAATTTGCAAGGTTTTTCTTGCAAATCATAAAATCGAGTGGTCTGGCGATGCGCCCGACTGAAAGTTTCGTTTAGCCCGACTGAAACGTTCATTGCGCCGTCACGCAACATTCGGCGCATATAACAGGAAATAGAAATGCAGAAAAAAGCTCCCATGCTGTTGATGAGCACGGGAGCTTTTCGTATTATAATAATGTGGGATTCTGATTACCAGAGGTCGTCGAATGCGTCTTCGTCGTCATAGTCCTTGTCAAGAGCTGCACTACCATTCTTTCCTGTAGTACCGATGCTCTTTGCGAATCCTTCTGGTGATGAACAAATCATCTTTTCAGACTTTATTTTTACCACTACTGTGAGTGGGGCTTTATATATCTTTTTCATTGTTCTGTTTCCTTTCTTTTGTTTTAGGGTTTATTACTTATTGAAACGCTTCTCGCCCTTCTGGTTGACTACAAATCCCTTGAAGTTCTTGTCAACCTGGATACCAGCCATATTGAAGAGAACTTCCTCTTCTGTCTCAACTACTACTGGAGCATCAACGTTAGTTGCTGTACCAGCGAACACAACCTTCAGAGATTTAGCTGCAGAACCAAGTTTCAGATAAGCCTTGCCAGCGGCGATTGAGCCCTCTACAGCAGGGTTAAACTGTGCATCACCTGCACCATCCTTTGTCAATATATAATATGTGAATCCTGCTGAAGCCGGACATGCTGTAGCATCAGTTGCAGAACCAATCAATGAACCTTGATCATTAGAAGAACTTGTAGCAGTTGGAATGAAGTATTCATTTGCTTCACCTTTCAATACTACACCTGTGCCTGCAGGAACATCGTCAACCTCTGTCAGAGTAACTGTAGAACCATCGCAAGTAGCAGTATAAGCTGTAAGACCAGTACCTGAGAAGTCAAGAGCTACATCAGTATAAAGGGTTGCCCAACCTGCAGAAGATACTTTTACATAGGCACCAGCACCATAGTAAGTCAACTTAAAGTTGTCAAACACTGTCCAATCACCAGCTGCTCCTGCGTCTTTCTTCACACCAATACGCAATGTTCCATCTCCAACTTTAAAATAGAGCTCATTATTATAATAGTCATTATTGAATGTCTTAGCAGCTTGATCCTGTTTATTTGGCACATAATAATCACCATTTGCGGTTGTAAATCCTTTATCATCATCCTGTGATGTAACTCCTGCACTTCTAATGTTAACCAAAGCTACATTATAACCATTAGCATAAAGCAAAGCATTACGATCATCAGTAGTTCCATTGCGATAGAAACCTTGTGCTGTTAACTTATATACACCATTACTCAAACCTGTCAACGCCTGATATACATCAAATGGTGTCACGTTCCATTTCTGTGCATTATAGTTGCAAGTAGGATCACCTCCTCCAAGGCCATCAATATCAGGCTCACCTTGCCAACTGTTATTATCTAAGTCATTACGATTGAAATTTGCAGCAGGCAGATAGAATGTAGCATCAACACCATTATCAGCAGCAGCAGCATCCAGGCGGGCAACATTCTCTGCTTTCCAAGCCGCTGGGGTCAACAATGTCCACTTTGTATTGTCACCTGTGCCATCTGTCAGGGTCATGCTTGCACCAATAGAACCTGCTGTTAATTTTCCGGTATTATCACTGATGACATAGTCATCTCCGCTGGCGGTAAATGTCCAACCTGTAGCTGCGCCATCACACCACAAACCATTCAGATACTGATTACTACCTCCATTAGAAAGATAGGTATTGATATAATACTTCCCATCAGACAGAGAAGTGAGAGTAACCTTATGACCAATTGAATTTGTTATAGCCTGTGTACCCCATCCGTTACCACCTGCAAAATAAGCTCCGTTATCCTTATTCTTCATATAATAGTCACCATCTGCAAAGAGAGGTGTATTGAAAGATATGCTTACCTCAGTATTGCTTTCATGGCCATCAAAACCTACAACTCCAGCAGGAAGTACTATAGAATAGTCATTGGCGTTATAAACAAGAGTAACATCAGAGAATGTTGCGGTTAGCACATTGCCACTAAGAGACAGAGCACCCGTTTTAACCTCTACACCATTTTTCTGCAAAGAAGCTGTGGCACTTCCGTCAAGAATATCGAATGTGGCATCAGGATCATTACATGCCTCGTCTTCAAACGTATAGGTAACAGAGGTCAATGATTTTACATAGCTACCATCTGCAATACTAATTGTAGGATCACCAACAATATAAGTATAACTTGCAACACTTACCTCAAGTTGGTTGTCTGATGATGACATTACATAGTAACGAGCAGCTACAAGAGAGTTCTCTGTTTCTGTGAATTTACTACTTACACTTCCCTGATCTGCAATAAGGATATTTCCATCTGTAGTGTAAACAATGTTGCCCAAGTTCGTTGCAGTCGCATTATAGTTGTCACCAGCAACTGCAATTTCGAGATAATACCACTGACCTGCTGTCATTGCACCACCATCAGGAAGGGCGATAGCTTCGCTGGCAATACAAGGACCATAATATTGGAGACGGAAATTATCAACACAAATCCAACTTGAACCAGCACCTGTACCAACACTTTCAAAACCAACGGTAACATCATTTCCGGTGTTAATAAATGGAACATTGTAATCGGTCTCAGAATCAGCAATTGTGACAGCCGTTTCCGAGCCTCCAACATATACCTTTGCCGATGTTACGCCACGTGCCTTTGCATGTGTCGTTAGACGATATGAGCCTGAGGGCAAACCTGAGAGTGTTTGGCTGACACTTTTTGTTCCATTGGGCTGCCAAAATTCAGCATATTTTGTACCTGTCTTTTCAAAAGCATCGTTACCTTGGATAGCCATACTACCTGTATTTGTCCAACCAGTAAAATCACTCTCAAACGATGGATTAGCAATCTGAGACGTTAAAGATATTTCTCCTACATCTCCCAAGCGAGTTATTTTGATGTCATCAATTGCGATCCATTTATCACCTTGGCCTGTAGTTGCATTACCATTATGTTTGAATCCAATTGTGACATCACTTGTCTCTTTTACGACAAATGTAAGAGCCCGAACGCCAACATTGTCATTGCCAATATATGCATGCTTTTGTTCTTTATCGTCAATTGATGCATATAAATAACCTGTCATCCTACGTGCTCTCATGTTTGCAGACAGCATGTAAGTACCTGCAGGTAATTCTACCGTTTGGTGGATTGAGCCGGCGGGCATCGTATTGGCGTCGCCTCTCCACATTTCTGCAAAACCTCCGTTAAAACCATCGCCACTTGCGTGATATACAAATTGGATTGCATTCCATCCGTCCACATTACTCGTAAACTCTTCATTTGTCAACAAGTTAGTGTAGTCTGTATATGAGCCTTTTAAGGTTACACTTACTGCACGAATAGTAAACCAGTTGGCGCCAGCTTCGTCAGCACTGAGCTTAATACTCATTGTACCATCTGTTACGGAAACGTTGGAGAAAGTGTACTCTGTCATAGGGAGGTTATCTACAGCACTGTTGTCTATTGTAGCAACGGTCTGGCTCGCCCCATTGACAGACAATGTGTTGTTTGATGCCACAAAACTACCACCAACTCCATTGGCATGACAAGCATGAGCAATTACCACAACATCGTAGGTGCCATTTGGCACAGAAGACACTGCCTGTGCCATAATCAGACCTGTAGGTCTTGAGTCACCCCAATAACGTTCAACTAAATATACGTCCCCCTTGGTAACACCTCCAGTGCCACCCCATTCGCCAGCGGCATTAGCAAATGGACTTAAGGACACATCAGCTTTTACACTGCTTAATGCGCCGAGTAATACAGCGCACGCAAAAAGTAATAATTTTCGTTTCATAAATGAAATAAGTTAGTTAATAATATTGATTAAAAAGTTTTGTCGAAAAGAGCGATTTATCGGTAGTTCCGATGAGACATAATACACCTTTGCAGGGTGTACACATATTTATATATATGTTTAACCGTGCAAAGGTATGCCCTTTTTTATTATCCAGCAAAATAATTTAATGTTTTTTAACTACATACTACCATTTCTTTTCATGCAGCATGGGTTAAATCAAACTTTTTCGGAACATAATCCAAAAAAGTCAAGTAATTTTCGGAACATAATCCAAAAAAGTATCTTTGTACGATGACTTCGTCTAAAATACTCTTGCTCGGAAATAAAAACAAACAGATTTATTTTGTATTTCTTTCGCTTAATCGTATTTTTGCAGTTGAAAACAGATTATTTCGTTATGAGTACACTGGAACTACGTGCGGAACTGTTCCGCGAGATGAATCCGCTTCTCGATACCCCATCGGCATTGGAGAAGGTTCTGGCCTATGTGAAGGGACTAGTAAAAGTTCAGCAGGCCGACGTTCCACGCGCCGGATGGACAGCTGCTGCAAAACAGGCACATATCGATGGAGAGGACAAGTTAATGGCCGCTGATTTCTTTGATGATGAGACGATGGAGGACTGGAAATGGTAAAACAGTTTGAAGTCTATTGGATAGACCTTAATCCAACCATTGGTGCCGAGATGCAGAAGGTTCGTCCTCAACTTATCAGAAGGTCGAACCCGGTAAGCTGATTAACATTCCCCGTTTTTACTACTTGGAGCGGAAGATTTTCTGGATTTCGCCGGTTGCGGTCTTCACGATGTTGAGACCACGCTGAAGGCTGGAAAGACGGCGACCATCGGCAGAGTAGATTTCTGTGTAGGTAGAGGATTCTGCCTGTGGTGAGTCGATGCAGGATGGTACTCCGCCATTGATATCGACGAGGATTTTGCCGTCGGTGGTCTCACGTATGTTATCGACGGTAAAGGTGAAACTGCCTCCTGTGAAAGCGGCATAGGAGGTAATCTCTGTCACGTTGTCAGGGCCGGGATAGAGGTCGCCGTGAAGGGAAAGAGCCCATTCGTCGGTATATCCCAAACAGTTGGAGATGAGCTCGTTGTCGGCTGGGACGATGGTCATACGCTGATGCGTAGGACTGGTGTTTACGCTGTTGCTAGTCCACGATGAACGGTTGTAATCAACGTGAGTGACGAGCAGCCCGTGTGAGTTACCATATTGGGTATAATAGTCGTAGGTGATGTTAGGCATGTAGATATCCAAACCTCGGTTCTGACGGTTCTCGAGTATGAGGTATTCGTTCGAGTTGGCTTTGTTGGGCAGCTTGTAGCCTTTGCCTCCCTCGGAAATGGGGTCGAGCGTGAGGGTGTAAGCCTGGTCGGGGTCGAGTTCTATCAGGTCGCACCAACCCATGAAATCGCGTTCGTAGGCTGACATGCACAAGGGGTACGTATCCAGCATGATGTAGCTGCCGGAGTCCATAATCGACCAGAAGTCCATGCCGAAAGAGCGATAGGTAGTGTCGTAGAAATCGGGGAAACCAAGACCGTGACCGAGTTCGTGGATTGTCGGGCCTATGCCGTCCTGTCCGTCAAATAACAGCTCACTCGTACAGCCGTAAGAGCCGAAGACGACGGTCTTGTCATCGTATTTTACCGTCAACGACGAAGCACTCTCTTTAGGCCAGATGGTATAAGTGTCTTCGCTTACGTTCTCACCATTACCGGCATAGATAAAGAATACGAAGCTGACTTTGCCGTTTTTCCTGTTGTCGAAATCTTCCCAATCGACAGCGAAGTCTCTAACTGCCAGTTTGCACGCCTCGGAATAGAATGAACTGATGTGGGTGTCGCCTCCGTCGCCACGAGAGCCGTTGTCGCCGTAATATTTGTAACTCTGGGATAGGGTGACAGGACCGATGACGGTGAATTCGGGGGTGAATTGTCCGCCCGACTGCTGACGGAAGTATTCCTTTACGGAACAGACCGATTCGTACCCGCTTTGTCCGGGCTTCACTCCTTCGCCTGCATTGAAGAATTGTTGGTAGTTGGCTACCACACCGTCGTCAGTATCGGCTACGCTGAATTTCAGGTCGGAGAACTGAACCAGGATGACCGGAACCTTTGGCGAACCTGTGCCTGGCAGGGGAGCTGTTTTGGTGATGTCGCTAGCCATCTTCAGCGACTTTCCGTTGCTGGAAAGGCTGCTGTAGTCGCTGACGTTCTGAATGCGTCCAATACGCAGGGGCTGCTGTGCAGAGGCACTGCAGAAGGCTGCAAGGGTAAGTATGAGTGAAAAGAATTTCTTCATTATTCTGCGTTTCTGCGCGCAAAGGTACTATTAAACACGCACAATGCAAAATAATGAAGAATTAAAAATATTTAATGGTCGTCAATGCCTTTGTCTTCTGACGCTGACGCGAGGACCTGAACTGGCGCTGCTCGACTTCGACTTGCCTGCCGATTTGCTTGCTGACTTACGTGCAGATTTGGCTGCCTTCTTGGCTTTCTTCGAACCCATGACGGCATTGATGGAGTCTTGTTTGGCTAGTTCAACCGAATCGACGGGCTCCTGCCAGATGTGGGCTTCGAAGTCCTTCATCTCTTTTTCGATACGAGCCTGTTCCTTGCTCATCAGACTGTCGGTAGGACAATATTCCTGCAAGGTCTTGCCCTGCATATTGGTTGTCATGTAAATCTTGCCTTTGTATTTGTTCGTGTCGAAGAAGTCAGCCATCGACATGCGTGCTGCGTTGTTGAGGTCGCTCGTCATAAGGTCGTGACCAGCCAGATAGGTTGCTATTTCGTCGTACTTCACCCAGAAGAGCGGGTATTTCACAGCATCGACACTGAATTCATCGGCACGATGGAGCACAGGACAGAGTGCTGTCACACGGCTGTTGTAGGTGGCTGTGTTCTGGTCGTAATAGCTCGATTCCTTCACGTAGTAGCTGAGGACTTCGTTCGAAGGGATGTCGATGTTATCCACACGGATGGTGTTGCCTGCCACTTCGTATGGTATATTATAACGGTCGAGCATTTCCTTGAAGTGCATACGGTTTTCCTTGTCGAAATTCTCCAATCCATCGGTGTTATACCTATATACAGCAATCTTACCCTGATTGATGAGTTGGAAGAGCAGGGTGAAGAGGTTCACCTGATTGCCCTGCGGAGTCAACGGGTAGTAGAGTGCTGCGTTTCCACCCTCGGTGAGGTCGATGGTGCGGTAGATGTCGCGACGCCACACTACCTCGGCCGGCACTTCGACCGACTTGGGAAACATCAGTTCGGCACGACTGTATGCTGTTGACTTCTGACTTGCCTTTGCTGTGGTGGCTTTGTTCTTTTGCACACGACTCTTCAAGGGCTGTGCCTGCAATGTAGTAAGCGTGAAGCTGACGCAAACCGACATCAATATGTATTTCAAACCTTTCATTTTGAATTATGGATTATGCATTAAGCATTATACATTAGTTTACTGTTACTTCGAGGGCATAAGGCAGCGTACGTTCTATGCCGTCGGGACCTATGACGCGAACTCGTGTTATGTTGAAGAATTTACCTCTGTTGAGGCTGCGGATTACTTCTTTCTGTCGCTGAGTGAAGTCGGCACCGCTGCTCACTTCCGGTATC
Source organism: uncultured Bacteroidaceae bacterium (assembly GCA_905233285.1). Lineage (GTDB taxonomy): Bacteria > Bacteroidota > Bacteroidia > Bacteroidales > Bacteroidaceae > Minthosoma. The sequence goes on along the minus strand of CAJODY010000031.1, from coordinate 9,374 downwards.
ACATTACCCATGTTATCGACGAAACGTGTCTCGAAACCAATAACGCGGAACGGGATGTCGAGCAGTCCGTCGTCGATGGCTGCACCAATACCCTTTGCTGCCAGTATGGTCTGCTTACCCAGACGACCACCCTTGAAACGGTTCACGTTGCCGTTGGGGTCGGTGTATTGGATGTAGGCTGTTGGGTCGGGAAGCTTACGCACGTGGAAAGTGAACTTACCCATCTCCTGTTGGCGTCCTTCGTTCTCGGCTGTGACGGTGAATGTAACGTCTTCGCCCACCTTCGATGGAACGGCGATGTATTTGCCTGGAGCCTGTTTGGTGAGCGAACCGTTGGTCATCGACAGGTTTATCTTGTTGACTGACACACCGGGCACACTGACGCTGATGGGGTTCTGGTAGCCTGCATACAGCATATTCATAAGTGTGGCGCTGACGGTAGCCGACGGCTCTACTACGGTGTAGGGTTGTGAGAACTCGCGGCGTATGGTCTCGCCGTTACCGTTCTTCATCACGATGTATCCGTTCAGGTTGAATTCACCGGTCGATGTACATATCATCTCGTAGTGTCCGGTCGAACCTTCGAGCAGTTTGTTGCCTACGTATATCTCAGGACGCGCTGTCGAGTCGATGGCTGCCATCACGATGTCGGCTGAGAATCTGCCTCCGCGCACTACGGTCTTCGCGTTTGGAATGACGAATGCGCTGATTTGGTTCACACGTACGTCCTTCACGTCGATGTTCGATATGAGCTCGTGCAGTATTTCTCCTTCAGCATATTTCACGTCGGTCTGCAGTTTTGTAAGTATGGTCACGGCTGCTATCACCGGAGTGTTCTCGAACATGTACTCCTGCCAGTTCTTGCCTAGGTTCTTAGCCTTCGGTGGGATGGTGGTGGAGAGGTTGCTCTTGAAGATTTCACGCTGCACGCTGTCGTTCTCCATCTTGAGTATCTCTTCGCGGAACTGGTCGATGGCTTCCTTCAGTCTCTTGCCTTGTCCCACTCCCGGAGCCAGCATAACGTGAGTGGCTGCTTCCAGGTTGTCGCGTTTGTCAATATTATAGATGTCGGCATCGTCGCCGTCAGCCTCGCGCACAATCTTCCATTTCAGTTCGTCGGCAAGATTATACAGCGAATCGCAAAGCGAACGCACATGCTGAGCCTTCTTGTACCATTGGCGCACCTTCTCGGGGTTCTGCTTCATGGCTGCCTCCATCTCGGCATAGATAGCCTCGTTCGTGGAGTTGGCATTTTCCTTGGTGCGGTTCAGACTCTCGTCAACGAGTGAGAAACCTTTCAGCACGTCGGATGATACGTTCATGGCGAGCATAGCCATGAGCACGACGTACATCAGATTGATCATCTTCTGACGCGGAGTAATCTTCTTATTTCTTAATCCAGCCATTATCCGAGTTTCGTTTTGAGGGCGTCAACCATCTTGGCATATACCTCGTTGAGTTCCTGGAGCTGCTTAGCCAGCTGCTTTGTCTGTTCGTTTACTTCGTCGATAGTAGATGACTGAGTGCCTACGCTGCGCAGTTGCATCTCGTAGAATCGGTTGATGCCGGTAAGTGTGCGGTTCATCGTCTCCATCTCTTCCGAGTCGCGTGTCAGACGCTTCGACTGCTCTGCTACCTGCTTCAGGGTATCGGTCAGTTCGTTCAGTTCCGATACGTAGTTCTTCGTTGCTTCCTGCATTTCCGGAGTCATTCCGTAGTACTGTGCCGAGTTGAACACAGGAGCCGCTGATATGTTCTCTGCCAGTTCGGCAGCGTTGATAATCTTTACCGGGGTAGGTTCTGTAGAGCCGGAGATAGTAACAGGCATAGGCTCTGTAGCACCCTCGATGGTTACAGGTGTAGGTTCAGCCTTACCACCACCTGTTGCGCCTGCTGCTGCACCGCTACCCAGATTGGCTGCTGCGTTGGCAAGTGCTGCTGCCGTACTCTCTGATATACCGGCTCCGCCACCGCCGCCACCGATATGGATGGTGCCTCCGGCTGCTGCTGTTGCTCCAGCCAATGCTGCGTCATCGACATATATTGCGTTGCGTGCATCTTCTGCTGCGTTGTCCACATCGTCGCCGATAGCCGACTGGTGTTCGAATCCTGCAAGGAAGAATACCACAACCTCAGTACCCATACCGATGAAGAGCATGAGGTCGGCACCTGCAATGTGGGTCAGTTTGAACAGTGCTCCAAGGATTACGATAGAAGCACCCCATGAGTATGCAAAGTTCAGAAAAGTCTGTCCTTTCTGACTGTCCATCCATTTCTGGATTCCTGTCAATTTATATTTCTTTGCCATGATATTGTCGTGTCTTTTAGTCTGAATTCGTCATGTTTACTTTCTCTTGGCTTTCTTCGGAGCCTTGGTGCCTTTAACCTTGCCAGCCGTACCGACCTGGGTGCGTACGCATCGGAAGCCGATGAATGAACGTCCTACGTTCTGGTATTCGCTGCTTCGCCAAGCCGACTTGATGAAGCTCTCAGGGTCTTTCCACGAACCGCCTCTCACGCTTTTCTTCTTCAGTGCATAGGGGTCTTCCCGTGCAGCGTTGTAGGTGAGGGTCGGGTTCATATCGCTCATTGCCAATACTCCGGCTTCGGTATAGACGGTCGAAGTCCATTCAGCCACGTTTCCAGCCATATCGTACAGACCGTTGGAATTGGCGCTATAGATACCGGTACGTGAAGTAATCAGGTTGCCGTCCTTGGTGTAGTTACCTCTGTCTGGCTTGAAGTTGGCATAGTAGCAACCGTCTTCGCTTGCAACACCTTCCTGTTCCCATGGCAGTTCGTTGCCGTCCTTTCCGCGTGCAGCAAATTCCCATTCTGCTTCGGTTGGCAGACGATAGCGCTGTATGAACTTAGCATCGTTGCCCAGTCCGCGCAGCAGGAAGTCGGTACGCCAGTTACAGAAAGCGTTTGCCTGTTCCCAGTTCACACCTACTACCGGATATTCGTTGTAGTTGGGGTGAGTGAAGTACAGACGCATGTATGTCTCGTTCTCTGCATTCTGGAAGTCGTTTACCCAGCATGTGGTGTCGGGATACACATTTATAATATATGTGTTGACGAAGTCCCACATCGACGACAGCGGACGGGTGATGGTCTCACGGTGTATCACACCTGAGTCGTCGATATATGCAGTATCTTTGGAAATTATGATTTCTTCCTCTTCGTTCACCTGTACATCGGTGTCGAGATTGCGCTCGTGAGGGTCAAGACGATACTTACGCTGAGCAGCCATAGCATAGTCGAACACCTCGTAGCGGTAGTTCATCTGTGAAGCGTCGAGCATCTTCTCGCCTGTAAACGGATGAGTGGTGAACACACTTGCGATAGCTTTCTCCTGGTCTTCGTCAGCCTTAGTCCAAGGGATGCGTTTATTCCAGTTGAGGTGTGGGGTCACAGGCTCGCCGTTCTTGTCTTCTTCAATCTTGAACGATTCGTCGCCTCCGTATGCGGGGTCAGCCAAGCGTTCGCGGATGATAGAGTCGCGTACCCAATATACAAACTGGCGATACATAGAGTTGGTTACCTCTTTCTCGTCCATCCAGAATGCATCGACCGAGATATCTCTCGACGGCATACTCTTTCCCCACAGGCTGTCGGTCTTCTCTGAACCCATCTTGAGTGAACCTCGTTTTACGAGCACCATGCCATAGGGCGATGGCTCAGCAAAGTTCGCACCGCCTACACCAGTCACTTCGCCACCGTTAGCAGAACTGCCTTTCTTCGACGAAAAACAGCTTGCCATGCTCAATGCCACAGCAGCTACAACTATAAATCCAAATACTTTTTTCATTGTATATTCAACTTTAAACTTTCAACTTTAGACTTTCAACTTTATCTACAGCCATCTTACGCTCTTATGGGCATTTCTGCCCTTCTTGAAGAGGTCGAGGTCAACCTGGTAGCTCAACACCAGTTCGTGCGAACCGTTTGCCGCACCAATTCCCGATGTGTACAGCTGGTAGGAATACCCTAGGCAAATGCCGTGGAAACTGCCACCTACGAGGAATGTGGTTGATATCGTCGGACTGTAACCAACTCCGGCATATAGTCTCTTTCCGTCGTAATCGATGCAGAATTTGCACTGGATGTCCTCACGCCACGACTGCAAATCGGTCTGAACCAGGAAAGAAGGTGCCAAAGAGAATAACGTATTTTTCAGTTTAATATTGCATCCGCCCATTAAATAATACACGCGATCGACCTTCACTTCGTTCTTTTCACCCAAGAGAATAGTAGGTGCCAGCAGGTGCTGTCCCGACAGTCCGAGGAAGTAGCGGGGATGGTAGAAATAGACTCCTGTGCCCATGTCAAACTTATTGCCTGTCACCGTCGAAGTAGGGAACGCAGGGTCGTTTTGGTCAATCAGTTCCACGCCCGACGGGTTGATGCTCTCGCTCAGTAGGGCTCCCTGCACTCCCACTGCCAGTCGGCTCTTCTTGCCCAGTTTGAAGTTGAAGGCGTATTGCAGTCCCAAACGTGTAGTTGAGAACATACCAATCTTGTCGCTCATGAAACTCAGACCTGCTCCGTGTCTTGGTGTCAGGAAATAGATAGGGCAGTCCGCAGCCACGAACATCGTTTTCGGTGCACCCTTATATCCCATCATCTGCATCGAATACGTACCAGCCACGTTCAGCAGTCCGTCAGTTCCAGCCACGCCCGGGTTATAGAACGACTTCAGCGTCGTGTAGTCCGAAAACTGCACGTCCCACTGAGCCTTCATCGTTCCCGTACTTAGAAAAAGCACTGTAAGTATGATGCAAAGTCTTATGCGCATATAAAGGTAAAAACTGAAAAATCTCTTAAATATTGTGTTTGAACCCTAAAAAATACGGTCATCACATTATTGTTAGTCGTTTCAATGTGTAAATCTGACGGTAACAAGGATGGTAATATTGTACGTTTTCGTATATTTGCACCGATAATTGATAAAAAGACAAGGAAATATGGTTAATTACATCTATAGTCACAGGGATAAAGTTCGCGACTACGAGTGCGATGTACAAGGCATTGTGAACAATGCGAACTATCAGCATTACCTGGAGCATGCAAGACACGAATTCCTGCTGGCTCACGGCGTGAGTTTCATGGACTTGCACAACAGAGGAACGGATGCTGTGGTGGCTCGCATTACGATGCAGTTTAAGACTCCGCTGCGCAGTCGCGACGAGTATGATGTGAAGATATGGGTGAAGAAAGAAGGGCTGAAGTGGGTTTTCATGCAGGATATATTCCGTGTGGAGGATGATAAACTCTGCGTGAGGGCTCAGGTTGATACTGTGTGTCTGATAAACGGCCGTCTGGGCGATAGCGAAGAACTGAACGAAATTTTTCTTCCGTTAATTGGTCAATGATATCCTATACACCATTGCGCTGACGCAGATGAACGGCATAGGTCCGGCTACGGCGCGCAGGATGTGTTCCCAGGCAGGGAACGCAACGGTGGTTATGGAGAATCACAGAAATCTGAGGGATGTAATTCCAGATGCCAGCGACCAACTGGTGGCTTTGATGGCGGACACGAAGGAGGCGATGGAAAAAGCTGAGAGGGAGTTGGAGTTTATGGAAGGGAAAAGAGTGAAATGCCTGACATATCAGGACAGCAACTATCCTCAGAGGCTGCTGGAGTGTGACGATGCTCCGCTGGCTTTGTACTTTTGCGGAGAGGCAGACTTGAATGCAAGTAAGGTGATAAGCATGGTGGGCACGCGACGCTGTACGACATACGGCAAGGATATGTGTCGCAGGTTGGTGGAGGAGATGAAGGAACTGATGCCCGATGTGCTGATAGTAAGTGGACTGGCTTACGGAATAGATGTCTGCTGCCATAGGGAATCGCTGAAAATGGGACTGCCGACGGTCGGGGTTCTGGCTCACGGATTGGACACATTGTATCCGAGGATACACCGTGCAACCGCCGTTGAAATGGTGAAAAACGGTGGGCTGCTGACTGAATATCCGTCGCAGACGAAGATGGATAAGGGACTGTTTGTGCAACGCAATAGGATTGTTGCCGGCATGTGTGATGCGACGATTGTGGTGGAGAGTGCGGAGAAAGGTGGTTCGCTCATTACTGCCAACCTCGCCCATGGCTACGAACGCGAAGTGTTGGCTGTGCCAGGTAGGGTGACTGATGAGATGAGCAAGGGATGTAACCGTATAATACAGAACGATATGGCTCACTCCATAAGGAATGCCGAGGATATAGCCAGACTGATGGGGTGGAATACGGAAGTGAAGAAAGAAGCGAAGCAGGGCGAGCTGTTCGTGCAACTGACTGCGGAACAGCAGAAGGTGATAGACTGTATGCGGGGACAGGAGCCGATGACTACGAATCAGATAATGGCAATAACCGGACAGGCGTTCAGCGAGGTAAGCGTTGTGCTGTTCGAACTGGAGAATATGCGACTGGTGGAGTTTGCTGGAGGCGGACGGTATGTGCTTAAAGGTTAAGGGTTAAGGGTTAAGGACAGCCGTAAACCGTAACCGGTAAGCTGGAACATTTTGGAGCAGCGAACGGAGAGTCAAGCTTGCTTGAACTATCCTGAGTCGCGACAAAATCGATCGAAGATAACCGGTAAGCTGTAACCGGTAAGCTGTAAACTAATCAAGGAGAATTATTAAATAAATGTAATTTTTTTTGCAGTTAGCGCAGTTACTCGTAACTTCGCGCCGAAAATGGATTTGGACTGAAAGTTTCAACTTATTTTAATAACAAAAACAATTAAGAAATGAAGAAATTTATGATGATGGCAGCAGTAGCGCTGACTGCCATAGCATTCACTGCTTGCAATGGTGGTGGAAAAGCAGATTTGAAGACAGATGTTGACTCTCTGGCATACGATCTTGGTGTTGCTCAGTCGGCAGGTCTGAAGAATTACATGTCTATGCAGCTTGGTGTGGATTCTGCTTACATCGATGAATTTATCAAAGGTATGAAGCAGGGTGCACTGAACGAATCAAGCCCCAAGAAGGATGCTTACATGAAGGGTTTGGAAGTAGGTAAGCAGATTCAGCAGATGAGCAAGGGTCTTAGCAACGAAGTTTTCGACGGCGACTCTACTCAGACTGTAAATGTGAACAACCTCCTCGCTGGTTTCATTGCTGGTTTGAAGGGTACAGCTACTCAGACTCCGGAGGAAGCTATGACTTCGTTCAACAACCGCCTGGAACCAATCCAGACTGCAAATCTCGAGAAGAAGTATGGCGACAACAAGGCTGAAGGTGAGAAGTTCCTTGCTGAAAACGCTAAGAAAGAAGGCGTACAGGTTACCGAATCAGGTCTGCAGTACAAAGTTATCGTAGCAGGCGACGGTCAGGTTCCATCTGACACAGCTAAGGTAAAGGTACTCTATGAAGGTAAGCTGATTGACGGAACAGTATTCGACAGCACTGCCAACCGCGACAACGAACCGTTCGTTATCGACATGAAGGCTCCACGAGTAATCCAGGGATGGGTTGAGGCTGTGAAGATGATGCCTGCCGGTTCGAAGTGGGAAGTTTACATTCCACAGGAATTGGCCTACGGTTCACGCAACATGGGTACAATCAAGCCTTTCTCTGCTCTTATCTTCACTATTGAAGTTCTGAAATAATCGGAAGGAATATGAAGTTAGCAATCATAGTAGCAGCACTTGCAATGTCAAGTGCTGTTTTTGCACAGACAAGTGCAAAGGACAGCATCGCAGCGATTAAGGCTGCACAGAAAGAGGCAAAGGCCTTGAAGGCTGCTCAGTTGAAGGCTTTCAAGCAGAAGCAGAAGGAAGAACTGGAGGCATTCATCAAGGGACAGGAGCAGAGCGGAGGTGCCGAGTTTGTTATGCCCTCCGTTGAGATGAAGAACGAAGGCGACAGCCTGGCACACATCTTCGGTATTGCTCAGAGCAACGGACTGATGAACTACATGATAGTACAGTTGGGAGTTGACACAGCATACATCAGCCAGTTCTGCAGCGGACTGATGGACCGTGCAAATACCGACCCCAATAACAAGGCTCAGATTGCATACAACGCAGGCAGCCAGATAGGTGGTCAGGTAGTAACTATGGCTAATAGCTTTTCGAAAGATTACTATTCTGCCGACCCCGACAAGAGTATCGACCCGAGCATCGTGGCTCATGGTGTGATTGAAGGACTTCTTGGCAAGAGCGCTATGCCTGTAACAGAGGCTTCTCAGGTATTCCAGAAGAAGATTGCGGAACGTCAGGCTGCGAACAAGGAACGTCTGTATGGTGAGAACCGCAAGGCAGGCGAGGCCTTCCTGGAACAGAACAAGACCAAGGAAGGTGTGCACGTGACAAGTTCTGGTCTGCAGTACAAGATTCTGACTGTGGGCACTGGTGAAACGCCAAAGACTACCGACAAGGTAAAAGTAAACTACGAAGGTACGCTGATTGACGGAACGGTATTCGACAGCAGCATCAAGCGCGGTCAGCCGGCTACGTTCCAGGTGAACCAGGTAATCAAGGGATGGACCGAAGCTCTGACCATGATGCCAGTAGGTTCGAAGTGGGAGATATACATTCCACAGGAACTTGCATACGGCGAACGTGAGACCGGTCAGATAAAGCCTTACTCTGCTCTCATCTTTACAGTCGAACTGCTTGAGATAGTGAAATAAGGTCTGACGAACACATAAAAAATAATCGGAGGAATGCACCCTGTGCAAACCTCCGATTTTTAATATTCAGCCGTAAGCCGTAAGCTATATCTGATTTCTGATGAAGTCAAATATCGCTTCAATGGCAATATCCCTTTTCATCTTCCTCTTGCCTTGCGTCGCCACAGCAATCACCTTGGCAAGAAGCAGCGACAGCACCACAATCGTCATACTCATATTCTTCGGCAGATATCGTTCCACTCCTTCTTCCCTCGCTTGGACACATAGTACAGGCACGGACGGCGGTACGCGATAGGTTCCTCGTCCACCTCAGCACCAGTCGTGCACGAGCCTCATCATTGAACTTCGTCGCGATGTACAGACACTCCCTTTTCGTGAGAGAATAGCAAGGACGGAGTTCACCTTTCTTGTCTTGATATTCAACCAATCGAAAATTCGATCCGTTGACTTTCTTCCACGCAGGCTCCATCTTTCGGATAGCCCTCATGAGGTCAAAATGGTTCTTACCAGTCAGCTCGGCAGTTGCGCCACACCCTCGTATGCCAGAAACTCGCGGAACGACAGGCCGGCTATCTCATAATCCAACAAACGTCTAGACAGGTCGCCTTCGCCACTTTTCAAGCACAGCAAAAATAAGTTTCCATATTCCTTGCTGTCTTGTTTTGTGCGCTACAGCGCTACAGTGCTACAGTTAGAAAGCACGTCAGGAAAAAGTCAAAACTGAATTTTATAT
>CAJODY010000030.1 GCA_905233285.1 uncultured Bacteroidaceae bacterium | reverse complement strand
TTAGGCGTTTAGCCTTAGATGCGTGCATAGAGGTTGTATGGTGAACTTGTGTGGTTGTATGGTTGTATGGTGAACTTGTATGGTTGTATGGTTGTATGGTTTCCCGTTTGAATGTCACCCAAACAAAAGATGCATTCTGATTATACTCAGGCTCAGGAAGGTTAGCCTCTCGACAAGCATCCATGATTCGACCAACACCACTACCCCAGTTCTCCAAGAATGTTGTCTTGAAGAGTACATCGGCAATGGTTGGGTTCTGTGGGAAGGAGTGATGAGACTGTTTGATGGTCTCAGTAGTCAGTTCCTCAGGCAGATGACCAGAATTCTCAATCTCGATACGGTCATCGTATATGGCTATGCCCACAGAACTACTTGTATTGTGGAAAAATCGATGGCAGAGAGCATTTGTCAGCGCTTCCCTCAAGGCTTCAGCCGGAACTTCCAATTTCTCTTCCCTTGTAAAACCGACTATCTTTCCGCTGATGGAAAGGTGTTTGAAGAAGAATGCCATGCCAGCATCCAATAATGTGAAGAAGTTGCCATAGGCACGTTGATTGTCGAAAAACTCATTCTTGTTCGTGCCACGGAAACGAGCCATACGGAGCAGGAATTGTGGGAATTGGCTGGTGTCATGCAGGAACAAGGCAGCTGCAGCATTCTTTAGTTTCCCACTCCTTTTTATGTCCTATCAGAAAATCTATTTCAAGGAGAGAAAGTAGAAGCGCTTGAAATAGCAAACAGATGCCAAAAAACTATTGGACAGAAAACATGTTTGTTAATAGTGTCATTGAGGGCGACTGCATCGAAGTGATGCGTCATCTTCCAAATGACTGTATTGACATGGTACTGTGTGATTTGCCTTATGGCACGACACAGAATAAGTGGGACAGTATTGTTCCGCTCGAAGAATTATGGGCTGAATACAAGCGTATTGTTAAGCCTAATGGTGCGATTGTATTGACCTCGCAAGGATTGTTTACTGCTGCATTGATTATGAGTCAGCCCCAACTTTTCAAATATAAGTGGGTTTGGGAGAAATCAAAGCCAACTAACTTCTTAAATGCAAAGAAACAACCGTTGAGAAAACATGAGGACGTTTGTGTTTTCTACGACAAGCAACCAGTTTATAATCCTCAAATGACAGAAGGTGAGCCTTACGATAAAGGTATTCGTAAGAACCAATTGAGCGGCAGTTATGGAGATTTCCAGCCAGTTCATGTGCATAGTGATGGTAAACGCTATCCGACTGATGTAGTTTATTTCAAGACGGCAGAAAGCGAAGGTGAAGTTTTTCATGCAACCCAAAAGCCTGTTGAGTTAGGACGTTATTTCGTGCGTACCTATTCGAATCCCGGCGACATTATTCTAGATAATACAAGCGGCAGCGGATCTTTCGTCGTTGCAGCATTGATGGAGGGTCGCAATTTCGTAGGAATAGAAAAGAATGCTGATACAGAGCTGTTCAAAGGAGATAAGATTAATTACATAATGAAGACCCGCGAACGTTTACAAGATGCGTGGCTGCGTGTTGATGCAGATAAGAAAAGACATCTGCGAGTGTTCAATCTAATTGGGGAGTTTGTCAAATAACAACGGAGTTATGGAAACTATTGTTCGAAAAAACGAGCGCAGTTGGGCGATAGAACTGATATCCCAAATCAATCAGTTCTCATCTGATAATGACTTGATTATAAAGCGGGCTGGAGGTGAATCAACAGTAAGTGAATATCGTGGACAAAGTATGTTTCCTGATGTAATATTGTATGGTGATAGTGATTTGTCAAGTATTTTGCAAGGTTGGGAGTTGAAAATGCCAGATGTTCCGATTACCGACGAGGACTTTGTTCATGATGCTAAACGCAAGGCAAGTGCTTTGAATCTGAATAGTTGTGTTATTTGGAACTTTACTCATGTCAAACTATACGTTTATGACGATAACAGTCACGACTATGAGGTGAAGGAAACTTGGGACAACGATACCATCAGGACACGAAATGATGTTCAGAGGTACAAGTCAAGATGGGAGAGTACATTGCAAAGTGTGCTTACATCAGTCAATGAGTATCTTATTTCGGGTGAAGTAAAGAAGAGATTCATTGGCGAAGTTCTCACAAAAACATCTATCTCCAATCTCGTCAATGAAAACAAGTACAATGTCGCAAATAGTCTGAGAAATGCTGCAAATCGTGATACCATTATGTCTGCCCACATAGATACATGGTGGAAGGATATAGAGTCGGAGTATAGGGGCGATGAGGAGGATAAGTTTGCTGCCTATGCAAAAAGCACAATCGTATCATCTTTGCCCACCTGATTAAGCGTAGGCAACAAAGTGCTTTTGCCATTGACCAACTCGATTACGATAGCACACCAAGGGATGGCAACAATATTTTTCAGGAAATAACTGAAAAGAGTGATTTCTATAATATTTTCAGCGTAATTCCCTACAATGAGTGCATATCAGAGAAAACATGGGCACAGTTGGTAGAACTATCCCTGTTTTTGAAGAATTCTCCCATCAACAATATAAGTCAAAGGATTCTTCAGCAAGTGCTCGAGGGTTCTGTCAATATTTCCAAGAGACTGATGAATGGTCAATATCCCACACCTCCGACATTAGCAGCCATTCTTTCACGGATGACAATCCATGATGTGTATGGTGAATGTTTCGATGGTTGTTGTGGAACTGGTACAATTCCAAGTTTTATTATCAACTTCAAGAAAGATAGGAGAATAGGAGCGGCACAAGCGATGGCTACTACATGGGCCAGTGATAAATTCAAGTTTCCTTTGCAAATTGCAAATCTGGCAATGACCAATTACGATACGATTAATATGCCATGTCGTCTGTTCCAGAAAGATATTCTGACGTTGAATCCTGGCGACGAAGTTGAAATAGTAAATCCGCAAACAGGTGAACGAGAAACCTTTTGTTTGCCCCTCTTCGATGCTTTTATTTCTAATCTTCCATTTGTCAAGTCCAGTGGAATTCCATATGATGATACCTCATTTGTAAATGCGATTAAGAGGGCAAACAATCTTTCAGGGCGATCTGACTTCAGCTATTTTATAGCCCTCCACTTAAAGAATCTGGTTAAGGCTGACGGCTATGTTGGAATCATACTCTCCAACTCTTTCCTCGGAACTGATGCCGGCAGAAAATTCTTTACAGCCCTTAGGGAATACTTTGATGATATGCGTATCCATATTAGTGGCAGCGGCAAATGGTTCACAAATGCAGACATTGTAACCGCATTGTTGATAATGAGAAGAAAAAGTGAAAAAGCAGAGGGAAACACTTCTATTTCATTCTTTACATGGAAAAGTAATCTCAATGTAATTTCTGATAATCGTGAGTATCAAGAAACTATTATAAACTCTTCATTGCTTGATAGGGAATTGGACAACGAGGTCATCGCAAGAGTGAATTACAATGCTGAAGAATTGGAATCGCTGATAAATCTGAACGTTTCATACAATTCTCTTTTCAGCAATCTCAAATGGTTGCTTGAGATAAAAGACAAGTTGGTGCCAGTCAATAACTATCTGAAAGTATTCAGGGGTAGTCGTAGAGGTTGGGATCCACTGTTTTTTCCGCAAAGCGATGCACCTATAGAACCACAGTTCTTGAAAGACGTGCTAATGAATGCAAGGGCCACAGATAGTTATATTGCAACCCCGACAACAGACAGGAAAGCTTTCTGCTGTGGTATGGAAACTGATGAACTTGAAAGATATGGATATCGAGGAGCACTGGCTTGGATTAGAAAGTTCGAGGCAGAAGTTAATGAGACAGAAAGGCCCCTTCCTGACGTTCTGGCACGTGCTGGAATGAAATGGTATGAACTGACAACCGATGAGGTAGCAGAGATATTCACAATGATGAATCCTGATGACCGCATGTTCTACGCTAAGTTCAATACACCCACATTCATTAACCAAAGACTCATCGGGTTGAAGAGAAAACGAACTACGGATAATATTGACTTGCTTCATGCTTTGCTCAATTCAATGCTCTCCTTATTCTATATAGAGGCTGTCGGTTTCGGTAGAGGTCTTGGTGTACTTGACATCAATAAGGATTCCATTTCCAAATGTTATATGCTAAATCCTGCTCTGCTAACCGAAGAACAGAAAACGGCAATAATGACTCAATTCTCTCAATTAGTAGAGCGTGGTATCTTAGACATTAATCACGATATAGATAACCCCATCAGACAAGAATTCGAAAGAGTGGTATTAGATGCCTTTGGAATTGGAGATTATTTTGACAATATTGTATCAAGTCTTAAATCTATTAGGAAGGTTCGTATAGCGGTAAAAAAAGATAATGTAATACAAAGAACTCATAATGTGATTAAGTTTTACGAGACACGGCAAGAATTTTTAAATCAAATGGCTGCTGATAATTAATCCAAGAATTGAATATAGGGATTTACAAAGAAGTCAGACATTAAAGAATATACAAGGCATAAAGTATAAAGTAACAGGCACTTTATTCAAATAACCGGACGAAGGAAATAACCCTTACAAGGCAAACCACTGTAACGTTTCGTTATGGTGGTTTTTGTGCAATTTATATGCTCTATTGTATAAAAAAGGTATGTTTTTGTGTAACTACTCGACAAGCCAACAAATCATCGCAGTGCTATCGAACTTACAGTAGCGGAGTCATATACAATGGCAGATATACCAACCCGTCCTTTTGCTCCATACGTCTGGCGCCTTCAATCATCAGGGCTGTAGAGCCGTCTTTCTCTTGCTTCCATTGAAGCAACCGATTATATATTTTACGTCTCATTATCACGTTTCCTAAGAGTTTTAAAACTTATTTTATACACATTTCCGCGATTTGTTATCACCGAGTGCAAAATTATAAATAAAGCTGCAGGCAGACAAGTTTCTTAACGTTTTTCTGCATCTTGTCTCTTATTTTTTTGCTGTTTATACTTTGACATTTCGTGATGGCAGTTTTTTAATTCTACCCTCACTTACTCACTATTTTGGCTTTCAGCCCAGTGTTTATCGGACTTTCAGATAGTGACCCATGTGAAAGATGGGTCATTAGCTACATCCCCGATGGATAAAGGGCTAGAGCATGATTTAGTGAGTAAGTGAGGGTAGAACATAAATGTTTACCGTTTACCGTTTACAGTTTTGATATTTATCTGTTAAGGCTAATGCTCAGTACCGCACGGAGCGGTTCAGCGCCTTGAACGTTTCACGCGGGCGCAACGTCATGACGTGTCGGGCGCCGCGTCGCATCACGGCTGGGACGTGGTAAAACATGTGAAGAAAAACTCGTATAAATCCACAAAATAAGGACACCCTCATTGGATGTCCTTTTCTGTAGCGGGGGAGGGGCTCGAACCCTCGACCTCCGGATTATGAATCCGACGCTCTAACCAGCTGAGCTACCCCGCCATCAGCCGTAGCTTTTTCGTTTGCGGGTGCGAAGGTACGACTAAAAGAGCAATTGGCAAAATAAATCGGGAGGAATTTTAAGTTTCGTCCCCTTTTTGTTAGTGTGGACCGCTTATTTTACCAAGACTTTGAATTGTGTGTTCTTTGACTTTACGATGTAAATGCCAGAGGGGAGTCCTTTGAGGTTTACCTGGGTGGCACCAGTGGCGTTGGTCTGCAGTTTGGTGACGAAAGCACCGGATGCGTTATAGACAGAGGCTTCGCCGATGGATGCAGTATCACCGGAATTGATGGTCGTGGCTATTATCTCTGCGGCTTCTTCGTCGTTGATGGTGAGTTTGCGGATGTTCTCAATAGGATAGACTACCTCGATGGTTCCGCAGGTGAGTGTCATCTCTGTCTCAGAGGTGGATTTGAGGGTCAAACTCTCGGTGAATTCGTAGTTTTCTACTCCGCCGGAGGTGAGCCACACGTTGAGTGTGGTCTGTGCGTCGGCACTATGGTTAAAGAGGAAGAGCAACGCTATGGTGAGGAGTTTGCCGCAGATGGCAGAAATGACAAGTAGTCGGCTGTTATTTTTCATTGTTCCAAAGTTTATAGGGTCGTGCCAGAAGGTATTTGCTGTAGTAGCGTGGGTCGCCTGTCACTTCGCGGCCGAGGAAGTCGGGTGTTTCGTATTCTTCGTTAGGGTCGTTGAGTTCGATTTCGGCAATGGTCAGTCCTTCGTTGTCGCCGTGGAACTCATCTACCTCTACGACGTGATTACCACTCTTCACGAGGTAGCGGTCTTTGATGACGGCTCCAGGCTTGCAAAGTTTGAGCAGCTGGTCGGCATCTTCGAGTGATATCTCTGTCTCAAATTCGTAGCGGCTCAGTCCGGCAGGGTCGGAGTTGCCTTTGATGGTGAGGTATGCTTTGTCGCCACGGACACGTATGCGGACGGTCTTGCCCGGTTCGGTGGCAAAGTAGCCTTGCTTGATGGTGGTCACGTTATAAGCAAGGTGCTTGTATTCTCCTGTAACGAGGAATTTACGTTCAATTTCGATGTGCATTGTTTAGTTTACCGTTTACGGTTTACAGTTTACAGTTTACCGTTTACCGTTTTTATGGTTAGGGTTAAAGACCTTTTTAAGGATTTTCTGTTGCGAATTCCATGAGATAGGCTTTGATGAATCCGTCGAGTTTGCCGTCCATGACGCCACCGACGTCGCTGGTTTGGTAGTTGGTACGGTGGTCTTTCACACGGCGGTCGTCGAAGACGTAGGAGCGTATCTGGCTACCCCATTCGATTTTTTTCTTTCCGGCTTCAATCTTCTGTTGTTCTGCCATACGGCGTTTGAGGGCTCGGTCGTAGAGTTGTGAGCGAAGGAGTCGGAGGGCGTTCTCTCGGTTTTCCTGCTGTTTGCGGGTTTCAGTATTTTCAATCAGGATTTCCTCTTCTTCGCCTGTGTCGGGGTCGACATATTGGTAGCGGAGGCGTACTCCAGTTTCCACTTTGTTGACGTTCTGTCCACCAGCTCCGCTGCTTCGGAAGGTATCCCACGATATCTTGCTTTTATCTATGACAACCTCGATGGAATCGTCCACTAGCGGTGTGACAAACACGCTGGCAAAGGAGGTCATGCGTTTACCTTGGGCATTGTATGGAGAGACACGAACCAATCGGTGAACACCGCTCTCGCCTTTTAGGAATCCGTATGCCTGATCACCTTCAATCTCCATGGTGACGGTCTTGATGCCAGCCTCATCACCATCCTGATAGTTGCTTATGGTGACTTTGTAGTTGTTGGCCTCTGCCCAGCGCTGATACATTCGCATGAGCATGCTTGCCCAGTCCTGAGCCTCGGTGCCACCGGCTCCGGAGTTGATTTTCAGTACGGCATCCATTCCGTCGGCCTCACCCTGAAGCATGTTTTTCAGTTCGAGCGACTCAATAAGTCGGAGGGCTGTAGCATAGTATTTGTCCACTTCTTCCTCGGATGCCATTTCGTCCTTGTAGAAGTCGAACGCCACCTCGGTGTCGTCGGTAGCTGCCTTTACTTCTTTATATCCGTCAATCCACTTCTGGAGGTCTTTTACCTTCTTCATCTGCGCCTCTGCCGCCTTCTGGTCGTCCCAAAATCCCGGGGCTTGGGTGCGCAGTTCCTCTTCCTCGACCTCGATGAGTTTCGAGTCGATATTCAGGTAGCGGTGAAGGGCTTCGGTGCGTTCCTTAATGTCTTTCAGTTGTTCGGCTGTAATCATTATTGTCCTTTTATGACGGCAAAGTTACGGATTTATTGATAATAAATAATCAATAATTGTCAGAAATGTCGTAACTTCGCACCGATTTTTGAAAAGGATGCGATTCGTACGTCGTCTTGATATCTTTGTGGTGAAGAATTTCCTCACCCTCTTTGCTGGCACATTTTGTATCAGCCTTTTTGTGGTTATGATGCAATTCTTCTGGCGATATGTGGACGAATTGATAGGAAAAGGATTGTCTGTATTTATCCTGTTAAAGTTCCTTTTCTATTCGGGCGAAACCCTTGTACCGATGGCCCTGCCGCTGGCAATTCTGCTGGCATCGCTGATTTCGTTCGGAAATATGGGTGAACGTCTGGAGTTGCTTTCGATGAAAGCAGCCGGCATCCCTTTGATACGTGTATTACGTCCGCTGGTAGTTGTAAACCTGCTTTTGGCTGCTGCTTCATTCTATTTTCAGAACAACATCGCGCCGAAGTCGGAGGTAAAACTCAGACAGTTGCTGTTCTCTATGCGAGCAAAATCGCCCGAACTGGATATTCCCGAAGGAGTA
The DNA here is from genome assembly GCA_905233285.1 of uncultured Bacteroidaceae bacterium. Lineage (GTDB taxonomy): Bacteria > Bacteroidota > Bacteroidia > Bacteroidales > Bacteroidaceae > Minthosoma. Next base: position 17,798 of record CAJODY010000030.1, on the reverse strand, counting down.
TTTTACGACGGAATACAAGGAGTGAACATGTATGTGGAGCACAAGGACAAAGAAACAGGTATGCTCTACAACCTGATTATCTACAACTTGAAGGATGGTGTGAACAATGCACACATCATTTTGGCGGACTCCGGACGTCTGGTAACAAGTTACGATAAGAAGAACCTGGTTTTGCACTTGTATAACGGAGAGCAATTCGAAAATCTGAACAATGCATCGGTACAAGCCAAGAATGTGCCGTACAGGCGTGAGACTTTCGTAAAGAAAGATTTCATTATCGACTTCGACATGAACTTCAATCTTGCCGAGGAGGAGAATTTCAAGGATAACGAACGCACGAAGAACATAGCTCACCTTATGACTTCGGTCGATTCGTTGACCCACTATTACGATAGTGTGGGACATGTATATTATGATGAGATGCGATGCAGTTCGTTGTATTTCTCCAATACTTCGCAGGCTCGTCGTCGTAATTTTGAAACCGGACAGATAGATAATATAGCACCTCAGGAACTGACACACATAGAAAACGATACCGTGGTCATCGACTCACTTTACAACCGTCTTGATTTGTCTGCAAAACAGAGAGTGCTTTTTGCGGCTATGCAGAAGACATCCATGATGCAGAACGAATCGCAATACAGAACGGAGGTGATGGATTATGGAAGCTATAAGATACGTCGCCACTGGTTGGCGTTTTGGCAGAAATTCACAATGTCGCTTTCCTGTCTGCTCTTCTTCTTTATCGGAGCGCCGTTGGGAGCAATCATCCGCAAGGGCGGACTGGGATTGCCGGTAGTCATTTCGGTGATAATCTTCATCCTCTACTACATCGTCGATAACACATGTATGAAGATGGGACGCGACGGTGTCTGGCCTGTATGGATAGGAATGTGGGTGAGTTCGTTTGTTATGGCTCCCTTGGGAGTATTCTTTACAGTAAAGTCGAACAACGACTCCGTGGTGTTCAACAAGGACGCATATACATCGTTCCTCCGCAAACTGTGGGGTATTCGCACGAAACGCCATATCTCTCTGAAGGAAGTGATAATCAACGACCCCGACTATCCGATTGTTGCCTCGATACTCGACAATATAGTGAACGAGAGCCGGCTGTATCGCAGTCAGCATAAGATATTCCACTTCAAGGAGATATTGGCCATCGTATTCACCAAGCGTCGTGACGAACAGATACAGAGGATTGACAGTGCTGTAGAGTATGTGGTGGACGCTCTGTCCAACTCTCGCGACAAGCAGATACTTATGCAGTTGAACAAGATGCCGGTACTCGATATATACTCATTCCGATTCTATCGGCGCATATACCTAGACCTTAAACAGGTCATCGCAACAAGTCAGGTGCTGAAGAACAGATGCGAGGAGATTGGAGGAGAAGCGTTAATGATTTAAGAATGCCAACATTGAAATTACAACATATATGAAATTCAGTACAATAGAAGAAGCAATCAATGACTTCCGCCAGGGAAAGATGGTGATTGTGGTAGACGATGAAGACAGGGAGAACGAGGGTGACTTCATCACTCCCGCCGAACTTATAACGCCGGAGAAGGTGAACTTCATGCTACGCGAAGGACGCGGAGTACTCTGTGCTCCCATCACCATACAGCATGCCAAGGAACTGGAACTGCCTCATCAGGTAGAGGACAATACATCGGTACTCGGCACTCCGTTCACCGTGACAGTTGATAAGCTGGAGGGCTGCACCACTGGAGTAAGCGCTCACGACCGTGCTGCCACCATAAAGTGGCTTGCCAATCCGGAAGCCAAGCCTGCAGACTTCGGTCGTCCCGGTCATATCAATCCGTTGTATGCCCAGGAGGGTGGAGTGCTACGTCGTAGCGGGCACACCGAGGCTGCCATAGACCTGGCACGTCTTGCCGGTCTTCGTCCCGCTGCCGCTCTCATCGAAATACTGAACGAGGACGGCACGATGGCTCGTCTGCCGCAGTTGGAAGAGAAGGCGAAGCAGTTCAACCTGAAACTTATCCAGATAAAAGACCTGATAGCTTATCGTCTGCAACGCGAAAGCCTTGTGGAGAAAGGTGTGGAAGCAGACATGCCGACTGCCTACGGACATTTCAGAATTATTCCATTCCGTCAGAAAAGTAACGGACTGGAACACGTAGCTCTTATCAAGGGAGAATGGAAGCAAGACGAGCCTGTACTGGTACGTATGCATTCTAGTTGTGCCACAGGTGATATCTTTGCCAGCCGTCGTTGCGACTGCGGAGAACAGTTGCACAAATCGATGGAACTCATCGAAAAGGAGGGTAAGGGTGCAGTAGTATATCTGATACAGGAAGGACGTGGTATAGGACTGATGAACAAGATTGCTGCATATAAGTTGCAGGAACAAGGTGACGACACGGTAGATGCCAATATTCACCTCGGATTCGACCCTGACCTGCGCGACTACGGTGTCGGAGCACAGATATTGAGGGAACTTGGGATATCAAAGATTCGTCTGTTGACCAATAACCCGACGAAACGTGTGGGACTGGAGGGCTACGGACTGACCATTGTCGAGAATGTGCCTATCGAAACTACTCCCAATCCATACAACGAGCGCTATCTGCGCACGAAAAAGGAACGTATGGGACACACACTGAAACTGTAAAATTCATAAACTAAAACATAAAAGAAAATGAACACATTATCAGATCGTTTGAATCGTCTCTCGCCAAGTGCTACACTTGCGATGAGCCAGAAGAGCTCAGAACTGAAAGCTCAAGGTATCGACATCATCAACATGTCAGTAGGAGAACCAGACTTCAACACTCCCGACCACATCAAGGCAGCAGCCATCAAAGCTGTCGAGGAGAACTGGAGCCGTTACAGTCCGGTACCGGGATACCCCGAACTGAAAAACGCAATCGTAGCAAAACTGAAGAATGAGAACGGGCTGGACTACAAACCCTCACAGATTCTTTGCTCGAACGGTGCAAAACAATCGGTTTGTAACACCATCATGGCAATCATCAACGCAGGCGACGAAGTGATAATTCCTGCTCCATACTGGGTGAGCTATCCACAGATGGTACTGCTTGCAGAAGGTACTCCTGTATTTATCGACGCACCTATCGAACAGGACTTCAAGATTACTCCAGAACAACTCGAAGCTGCAATCACTCCGAAAACGCGTGCCCTCATCCTCTGTTCACCTAGCAATCCGACCGGTTCGGTATATAGCAAGGCAGAACTCGAGGCTCTGAAAAACGTACTTCTGCGCCACGAACGTGTCATCGTGATTGCTGACGAGATTTACGAACATATCAACTATGTAGGTGCTCATGCCTCGATGGCTAGTTTTGATGACATCAAGGAACGTGTTGTTGTAATAAATGGTGTAAGTAAGGCATACGCCATGACCGGTTGGCGTATCGGTTTCATTGCTGCACCGGAATGGGTTGTGAAGGGATGTAACAAACTGCAGGGACAATATACAAGTGGTCCGTGTTCTGTATCGCAGAAGGCAGCAGAGGCAGCTTTTGCCGGTGAACAGCAGTGTGTAGAGGATATGCGTCAGGCATTTGAACGCAGAAAGAACCTCATTGTCCGCCTGGCAAAGGAGATACCGGGTCTGGAAGTGAACAATCCACAGGGTGCCTTCTACCTCTTCCCGAAATGCTCAAGTTTCTTTGGCAAGAGTGCTGAGGGTCGCACGATAAACAATTCTACCGACCTCGCAATGTATCTGCTCGAGGTGGGTCATGTGGCTACCGTAGGAGGTGATGCATTCGGCAGTCCTGAGTGCTTCCGCATGAGTTATGCCACAAGCGACGAGAACATTGTTGAGGCTATGAAACGCATCAAGGAAGCACTTGGCAAACTGAAGTAGCCTTATGACTATAAAGGAACGTAAGACAATCAGAAAATACAAAGCTGTGGATGTGGACAAAACCCTCATCCACAGCCTGCTTGCTACTGCCAGTCGAGCTGCTACGATGGGTAACATGCAACTGTACAGCGTCGTAGAGACAAGGGACGAGAGCATGAAGAAAGCACTCGCACCGCTCCACTTCAACCAGCCGATGGTGATGGGAGCACCCGTAATACTTACCTTCGTGGCAGACTTCAACCGTTTCACTCGTTGGTGTGAGTTGTCAGATGCTGATGCTGGTTACGACAACTTCCTGTCGTTTACAAATGCGATGACCGACACCTTGCTCTTCTGTCAGAACTTCTGCACATTGGCAGAGGAAGCTGGACTGGGTACATGTTTCCTGGGTACGACGGTTTACAACCCTCAGGGAGTCATCGACACACTGAAGCTGCCACGTCTCACATTCCCCGTAGCTACAATCACAGTGGGTTATCCAGACGAAGACCCGGCACAACCCGACCGACTTGATATTGCTGACATCATACGGGAAGAGACTTATCAGGCTTTCTCAGACGAGGCAATACGGAAGGCTTATGAATATAAGGAGTCGTTGCCGGAGAACAAGCAGTTTGTAGAGATAAACGGAAAGAAGAACTTGGCACAGGTATTTACCGATTGCCGCTATACCCGACGTGACAACGAGGCTATGTCGCAGGGTATGGTTGAGGCTCTGCGCCGACAAGGCTTTCTGAAATAAAGAACGGATAAAAATACGACTGATTATGAAACGCGAAAAATTTGGTACAAGTCTCGGAGCCATTCTTGCAGCAGCAGGTTCTGCCGTAGGACTCGGTAACATCTGGCGTTTTCCTATCGAAACCGGACAGAACGGAGGAGCTGCCTTCATCATTATATATATAATGTGTATAATCCTGCTGGGTTTGCCAGTGATGATAAGCGAATTCCTGATTGGTCGTTATACTCATACGAATACAGCCGGTGCCTATCGCATACTGTCGAAGGGCAAAAAATGGCGATGGATTGGCAGAATGAGTGTGTTTACGGGCTGGTTCATCCTGTGTTATTATGTAGTAGTGGGTGGGTGGACTATGCACTACACCTTCCTTTCGGCTACGAATGCTTTTAATGGGGTGAAATCGACGGAATTCGGCGATGTATTCAACCAATTTGTCAGCAATCCGTGGCAACCGCTCCTGTGGTTTGTGCTGTTTGTTCTGCTTACCCATTTTGTTATCACACGCGGTGTGCAATCGGGCATCGAGAGATATTCGAAGATTCTGATGCCCACACTTTTCATAATCGTTGTTTTCTTGGCAGTCAGCTCGGTCATGCTCCCGGGAGCTTCGGCAGGAGTGGAATTCCTTTTACGTCCTGACTGGTCGAAGGTTGACAGCACGGTGATAATAGAAGCGATGGGACAAGCCTTCTATTCTCTCAGTATCGGAATGGGATGTCTCTGCACCTATGCCAGTTATTTCGAGAAATCTACTCCACTCGCAAAGACAGCACTTCACGTATGTGTCATCGACACAATGATAGCCATCCTTGCTGGTTTCATCATCTTCCCGTCGGTATTCAATATCGGTATGAATCCGAATGAAGTGGGTGTGGGTGCAAGTCTTACTTTTATATCCCTGCCGAACGTGTTCCAGCAGTCGCTCGGTGAGGGCAGCCTGATGTCAGTACTGTTCTCCACAATGTTCTATTTCCTGCTTTTTGTCGCAGCCTTGACGAGTGCTATATCGCTTCATGAAGTGGCAACGGCATACGTCAGTGAGGAATATAATCTGACGCGTCATCGGGGAGCAGTGATTGTGACAGTGACGGTATTGGTTCTGGGAGCTTTGTGTTCGTTGTCGTTCGGACCGCTTTCCGACATACAACTCTTCGACAGGAACATATTCTCTATGTTTGATGACTTGTCAGGTATGATACTTCTGCCAATCGGGGTTATGTTCATCAGCCTCTTTGCCGGATGGCGTCTCGATCGTGAGCTGTATCACAACGAGATAAGCAACCACGGTGATTTACGCACTCCGTATTTCCGGTTGCTTATATTCTCACTACGCTATGCTATACCTATAGCCATAGCTGTGGTTTTCATAGATCAGATTCTCAGATAGTCTGGACGATTTCGTCCATTGGTTTGCGTACTTTTTCCTTCCGAGGACAATCGGGAGCTATATGTCCTATTGGTATCAGGGCTACAGCTTCTACACCAATAGGTTGGGGGAAAAGTTGTGCAAACTTTGCAGCATCGTAGTTGCAAATCCAACAACTGCCCAGTCCGCGTTCGGAAGCAGCGAGACAAAGGTGCTCGATGGCAATTGCGAGGTCGATGTCACCATGCGGTTTCTGGTCGCATGGTCTGACCCAAGCCTCATTATTATCTTTCAAAGCTATGATACAAAGAGGTGCGGTCTTGAACCAATCGCGGTCGTAGCATTGATGAAGCTTTTCAAGATTATCTTTACTTTTTACCACCCAAAAGCGCCAAGGCTGATGATTCACGGCGGATGGAGCCAAACGGACACATTCGAGAATATAACTCAAGTCTTCATTATTCACGATTTCATCGGTGAATTTACGTGCAGAGAATCGTTCTGCGCATAGAGTGCGGAAGTCTTTCATGATGTTTACAAAAATAAATTTGTGCAAATGTAGTATTTTTGTGATTAAAATGTTGTAATTTTGTGCCGTAAAAATTGATGTTGATAATCAAATCATAGATAATATGGCAGATAGTAAAAAGATTAAAACAGCTCTTATTTCAGTGTTCCACAAGGACGGACTTGACGATCTCCTTGCAGCACTGAATGCAGAAGGTGTGAAATTCCTCTCAACAGGAGGCACACAGAGTTTTATTGAGAGTTTAGGATACAAATGTGAAAAAGTTGAGGACCTCACTACTTACCCATCCATCTTAGGTGGTAGAGTGAAGACTCTTCATCCGAAAGTATTCGGAGGTATTCTTGGTCGTCGTGAACTGGAAAGTGACCAGCAGGAGATGGCTAAGTATGCTATTCCGGAAATCGACCTTGTCGTTGTTGACCTCTACCCATTTGAGGAGACTGTGGCAAGCACAAACGACGAACCAACTATCATTGAGAAGATAGACATAGGTGGTATAAGCCTTATCCGTGCTGCAGCAAAGAATTTCAATGATGTAGTCATTGTACCTAGCAAGGCTGAATACGGCATGCTTACCGAAATAGTTAAGGCGCAGGGTGCAACTACAACAAAAGCACAGCGCAAGACTTTTGCTGAGAGAGCATTCGGAGTTAGCGGCCACTACGACACAGCCATCCACCAGTATTTCTTAAGATAAAAAGCAGAATATGGGATTCTTTTCTTTGACTCAAGACATTGCTATGGACCTTGGCACCGCCAACACCATCATTACCAGCAATGGTAAGATTGTGGTTGACGAACCATCGGTAGTGGCAATGGATAAAAACAGCAATAAGATGATTGCCGTTGGCACCAAGGCTAAGATGATGTACGAGAAGACGCATGATAACATACGTACTTGCCGTCCGCTTCGCGATGGTGTCATTGCTGATTTTAATGCTTGTGAGCTGATGATGCGCGGTCTGATTAAGATGGCAAACAACGGTCGTCATCTATTCACCCCATCTCTGCGTATGGTGATTGGTGTACCATCCGGTTCTACCGAGGTGGAATTGCGTGCCGTTCGCGACAGCGCAGAACACTCCGGAGGTCGTGACGTATTCCTTATCTACGAACCTATGGCTGCTGCTATCGGTTGCGGTATCGACGTTGAGGCTCCCGAAGGAAACATGGTTGTTGATATAGGTGGTGGTTCGACCGAAATAGCTATCATTTCGCTCGGAGGCATCGTATATAACAGTTCTATCCGTCTGGCCGGTGATGATTTTACTTATGACATTCAGGAATACATGAGTCGTCAGCACAACGTAAAGGTCAGTGAGCGTATGGCTGAGCGTATTAAGATTAATGTTGGTTCAGCCTTGGTAGATCTCGGCAACGATGCTCCGCCAGAGTATGTTGTTCACGGACCAAACCGTGTCACAGCACTGCCAATGGAAGTCAGCATAGGCTATCAGGAAGTGGCACAGTGTATCGATAAGAGTCTTACTAAGATTGAAGCCGCTGTATTACAGGCACTCGAAAACACTCCACCGGAACTCTATGCCGACATCGTCAAGAATGGTATATGGCTTACAGGTGGTGGTGCCTTGCTCCGAGGACTTGACAAGCGTTTGACCAGTAAGATTAATATACAGTTCCATGTCGATGAAGACCCGCTTCACTCTGTAGCTAAGGGTACAGCCATCGCACTCAAAAACGTACATAACTATCAGTTCTTAATGAGATAATGTGCGCGAACTAATAGATTTTTTTCTCAGTTACAAACACTGGTTTCTCTTCATTCTGTTGGAAGCCGTCAGCCTTATCGGACTCTTCAGTTCCAATGGCTATCAGAAAAGTGTTTACTTCACAACTGCTAATAGTATTGTCGGCTATGCATACACTACTATTAGCAGTGTGAATTCTTATTTCCATCTTGCATCTGTCAACCGCGACCTGGAGGCAGAAAACGAGAAACTGAGAATGGAAAACGTAGCTCTACGCAGTCATCTTCATGTGGTCAATTCCGATTCTGTCAGGTTAGACGGAATTATAGCCGACTACCATGTAGTCATGGCCCAAGTGATTAATTCCACACTTCATAAATCCACTAATCTGATAACCATCAACAAAGGTTCTGCTGATGGGATAGAACCAGAGATGGGTGTAATCAGTAGCCGAGGTGTGGTCGGAGTAGTCTATCTTACCAGCACTCATTATTCCATAGTGATGCCGCTGCTTAATGTCAATTGCCGCATCAGTTGCCGACTGAAACATTCCGACTATTTCGGTACTCTCGAATGGAAACGGGGCGATAGTCGGTCAACCTATGCCGTAGGTGTTCCGCGCCATGCTAAAGTCAAATCCGGTGACATAGTCGAGACCAATGGCTACAGCGACATATTCCCTCCTGGGATACCCATCGGTAAAGTGGGTAATATAGGTGACTCAGAAGACGGTATGTCATACAGTCTGAAAGTAAACATTTTCACAGATTTCGAAACCCTTCGCGATGTAAGCATCATAACCAACTACAGCAATCCTGAACGCCGTTTGCTCGAGGACGAGGCACAGACCGCGGAACGGGACGAGGAATAATTACAATAGACATGTCACTACTCCGACTCATAATCGTACTTGCCATACAGATTCTTATACTTAACCAGATACACCTCTTTGGTTACGTCACACCTATATTTGTCGGCTACGTATTGCTGTGCCTGCCTAAAAAGACATCACGTATTGCACTTCTCCTTTGGGGCTTCTTTGTAGGACTACTATTCGATATATTCAGCAACACGGCCGGGATGGCGACAACAGCTTGTACTGCCCTTGGCATGTTCCGTACCTCGCTGATGAGTCCTTTCACACCTCGTGATGCCGATGATATGTTCTATCCCACTGTAACCACATTGGGAGCTACCCGCTATTTCATCTACAGTCTTTCGTCCATGTTTGTGGTTCATGCTATATTCTACGGACTTGATGCCCTGTCGCTCCACGACTGGCAACTGACCGTTCTCTCCATCGTTGGCAGCACCATATTTGCAGCTTTTCTCTGTCTCTTTGCCGAACTAATAGTACGTAAACGCAAATGAGCGACTCGAAGTATGAATATAGAAAATTCGTCATCGGTGGCATTGCCCTTCTCATTGTCATCACTTACAGCATACGCCTTGCCTATCTTCAGCTAATGTGTGAAGATTACAGAGTATTTGCCGATTCCAACGCCTTTCTCAACAACGTCATCTTTCCGGCTCGTGGAGTAATATATGACCGCAACGGCGACTTGCTCGTCTATAACCAGCCGGCCTACGATATCATGGTTGTAATGCGTGAGGTGGAAAATCTGGATACCCTTGATTTTTGCAGTACGCTCGACATCACCAAAGATGAGTTCATCCAACGCATGAACAACATAAAAGATCGCAATAAGAATCCAGGTTATTCCTCCTACACTCATCAGATATTCATGGGGCAGATACGAAGCCGTGAGTTTTCCGTGTTTCAGGAGAAACTGTTCCGGTTCAAGGGATTCTATCTGCGTGAACGAAACGTCCGTCGCTATACCTATCCCAATGCAGCCCATCTCTTAGGCGATGTGGCTGAAGTTTCACCACGTGATATAGAACGCGACGGATACTATGCCCCGGGCGATTATATCGGCAAGCAGGGAGTGGAAAGCAGTTACGAGACCGACCTTCGTGGGGTGAAAGGAGTACAGGTGTTGCTTCGTGATGCTCATGGACGCATACAAGGGCACTACAAGAACGGAGCCTATGACCGCAGACCTATACCGGGACGTAACCTCACCCTGAGCATCGACATGAATCTGCAACGTCTTGGCGAGCGACTTATGGAAGGTAAGATGGGAGCCATTGTTGCCATTGAACCAGCTACGGGTGAAGTGCTTGCAATGGTGTCGGCTCCCAATTACGACCCACGTCTCATGGAGGGGAAAGAGCGCAGCCGACGTCTGACTGAGATGTTTAAAGACCCGATGAAACCGATGCTTAACCGAGCTATCACCGGTACTTATCCGCCGGGTTCTACATTCAAGACCTCACAAGGACTCACATTCCTTCAGGAAGGAATAATCACCGATAAGACCCTTTATCCCTGCTCTCATGGTTTCCGTTTCGGACGTCTGAAGGTAGGATGCCATGGCCACCCTGCACCCCTTCCCCTTATTCCTGCCATAGCCACTTCGTGCAACGGCTATTTCTGCTGGGGACTGTACTATATGCTTGGCAACAGAAAGAAATATCCTACCGTGCAGCAAGCCATGACTACATGGAAAGATTACATGGTTTCGATGGGATTCGGCTATCGTCTTGGCATTGACATGCCTGGCGAGGCTCGTGGCATGATACCTAATGCCAACTTCTACGACAAGGTATATCGTCAGAATTGGTCAGCACTCAATATCATATCCATATCCATCGGACAGGGAGAAGTAACCCTCACTCCCTTGCAGATAGCCAACCTCGGGGCTACGATAGCCAATCGTGGCTATTACATTACGCCCCACGTTGTAAAACATGTCGAAGGGGGAAAACTTGCCGACTCCCTGCTCTATAAACATGTAGTTCCAGTCGATAAGCGATACTACGAAACAGTGGTGAGTGGTATGCGAGGAGCCGTCATAGGAGGAACGTGTCGTGGTGCCAACAACCCCTGGTATGAAGTATGCGGAAAGACTGGTACGGCCCAGAACCGAGGTCACGACCACTCTGTGTTCATGGGTTTTGCACCCAAGGATAAGCCCCAGATAGCCATTGCAGTCTATGTCGAAAACGGTGGTTGGGGAGCCACTTATGGTGTGCCCATAGGTGCACTGATGATGGAACAATATATACGCGGAGAACTTTCTGAGGCTTCCGAGCGACGTGCACAAAGCATTCAAGGACGACACATTATATATAACTGATGAACCACAAACCAAAAACCATCTTCCTGAGCATCGACTGGCTTACCATTCTGCTCTATGTCATTCTCATTACATGGGGGTGGTTCTCTGTTTGTGGTGCCTGCTACGACTTTTCCACCCACGACCTTTTCGGTTGGGAAACAAACTCCGGCAAACAACTTGTATGGGGAGGTACATCGCTGGTACTTGCTGCCCTGCTCATGCTGGTCGAGAAGAAATTCTACGATTCTACGGCATATTTCATCTATGCCCTCATCCTCTTCCTGCTCTTCGTCACCATATTCATAGCCCCCGATACAAAAGGCTCTCACTCATGGATTCCGATAGGCCCCGTGAAACTCCAACCTGCCGAATTCGCAAAGTTTGCCGTAGCCCTTGCCCTGGGTAAATATATGAGCGAGTACAACTTCAGCATGCGCAACACCCGTCAGTTCGCCACTCTTGTAGCCATCATCGTAGTACCTATGCTGCTCATCATCATGCAACGCGAGACGGGTTCGGCACTGGTCTATTTTGCATTCTTCCTCATGCTCTTCCGCGAGGGCATGACCGGTTCACTGCTTTTTGCAGGTTTTGCCACAGTCCTTTACTTCGTTGTCGGATTGCGCTATAGCGACTCCTTTATGTCCTACCTTCCTGTCAGTATTGGCGAATTCACCGTGCTTTTGCTCTCCATGATATTTACCACTATGTTGACGTGGATTTACTATCGGAACATTGACGACTTGAAACTTTTGGCAGCAACCGGACTGGGTACGACGTGTTCCATGCTCCTCTTTGCCTTCTTTGTCATCCCGTTCAATATTTGTGTCATAATGCTGGCAGTCAACATCCTGTTTGTCTTCTATCTTGTCGGCAAAGCCGTTTACTATAAGCTTTATCGCTACCTGCTCATAGCCCTCTTTTGTGCCTTCAGTTCGGGGTTCTATTATATGTGTGACACCATATTCGACCATCTCGAACCCCATCAGCGCATCCGTATCGAGGTGTTGCTCGGTATGAAGGACGACCCTCGCGGAGCTGGTTATAATGTAAACCAGGCAAAGATTGCCATCGGCTCAGGCGGACTGATTGGCAAAGGATTTCTTAACGGCACACAGACAAAACTGAAATACGTTCCCGAGCAGCATACCGACTTCATCTTCTGCACCGTTGGTGAAGAAGAGGGATTCATCGGCAGTTTCGGAGTTCTCATTACCTTCTTGTTCTTAATATGGCGACTCATCATCCTTGCCGAACGCCAGCCCGACACCCTCGGACGGGTTTACGGCTATTCAGTCGTCAGCATCTTCACCTTCCATCTTTTCATCAACGTAGGTATGGTACTCGGACTCACTCCCGTCATCGGCATTCCCTTGCCGTTCTTCTCCTACGGTGGTTCCAGCCTATGGGGCTTCACCATTCTGCTGTTCATCTTTCTCAGGATGGACGCCGAACGGAACGTTCAGAAAGTCATATAGTCCTTCTGCCGTTTTTTGTGTTATTCTTTGGGTTCTGCCAGGAATACAATATCGCAGATTCCCTCCAGCGGATTCTGCATCATAATGTGTGAAACGCGTAGCTTATAGCCGATGGAATCGTGTGGAACAAAACTGCAGAACTCCTTCATTTGTTCCCTGTAGCGGAACCCTTCGCCTCCGTCTGCCGGTATATCAAATTCCATCGTGTCCCTCCTTAACGTTTCGGTGCTGTCGCAGAGTTCTACCTCCATATACAACTTCTGGAATCTGTATCTGTCAGTATATCGGATACCTATATTCAGGCATACGATACTGTCACCCGGCATTCTTTCATACAGGTTCGACTGTCCTATATCGATGTTCAGGGTGTCCTCCCTGTACCATTGATTATTGTCCAAGTGGCTGACCGCTGAAAAATACACATTATCCTTACATGCTGTCAGCATCAGGAGCGTCAGCCACAGAAGGGTCAGATACCACCCCGGATTTTTCATTTCTCGCGATTTCTTCTGTGTCGTCCCTTTCCGCCCTTTCCACCTTTGCGGTCGAAACGGTTTATGTTATTCTCGTCGAGCAGGTCTGCCGATGTTGGCTCTACACTATCCTCCTCTTCCTTCAGCGACTCGGGTTTCTGTCCGTTGCGGTTCATGTTTATGATGTCGAACGCACGTCGGGCTGTTATCGTCTTCTCTCCTGCCAGGATATGCTTGTCGGTAGAGTAGGTGATGAAATGGTTCAGGATATCTGCCTTGAAGAAGAAATAATCGTTGTCCATTGTGTGCAGCACAATCTCCCTCGACGGCATCTTCTTCAGCGATTCAACGTATTGGTCCACCTCGTAGTTGATGCAGCACTTCAGCTTTGCACATTGTCCTGCCAGTTTCTGCGGATTGAGTGATACGTCCTGAAACCTTGCCGCACTTGTCGATACACTGCTGAACGCGGTCATCCATGTTGCACAGCACAACTCCCTGCCACACGGACCTATACCGCCTATGCGGCCAGCCTCTTGGCGTGCACCAATCTGCTTCATCTCTATCCTCACGTGAAACCTCTCAGCCAGCACCTTTATGAGCTGACGGAAATCCACACGTCCGTCGGCAATATAGTAGAAAATAGCCTTGCTTCCGTCGCCCTGATACTCTACGTCGCCAATCTTCATCTCCAGTCCCAGGTCCTTGGCTATCTGGCGCGACTCAATCATCGTGGCGTGTTCGCGTGCCTTTGCTTCGGCAAACTTATCCATATCCACCTGTCGTGCCTTACGATACACCTTCTTCAGTTCCGTACCCGGCTTCAGGTTAGCCTTCCTCAGCATCAGAGGCACCAGTCTGCCAGTCATCGTCACGGTGCCGATGTCATGTCCGGGATTACCTTCTACAGCCACGATGTCACCTTTTGCCAAGTCCAGATGGTTCTCATTTATGAAATACCCCTTGCGAGGAGGTTTGAACTGCACCTCCACCAGATTGGTTGCGTCAGTATTGTCAGGCAGGTCAGCCAACCAGTCGTACGTGTTCAGTTTGTCAGCATGCTTGCTGCATCCCTCTGCACAGATGCCGTCACGACCGTTTCCACATTTATATTCGCTCATTCTCTTTTATCTGTTTTTTATAAGTACAATCATTTTAAGTGCAAAGTCGAAGAAGACCATCTTCGCGTTCACATTCTGTTCTATGTCCCTCTGCGCCAGAGCCAGTTCGTCCATGATGCCCATCACATTCTTCTCGTTGATGAACGGAGCGAACTTCACCGCAAACTGAGCCTCGTCGTCCGTCATCGTATTCAGTTCGTCGCTTCTGCCGAAGTTATAGATGAAGTTCTCCCTCACCATCCTCTGGGCATACATCAGGAAACTCTTCTGCCGTTCCCTTCCCATATCTGCCATGCGGTCAGCCCACTGCTTCATCTCCTTCACCTTTCTGGCATAGCTGAATCGCATCAGGTTCACGAACATATCGAAAAACAGTTTGTCGTCAGCGTGTTCAATCGTGCGTTCCTGCAGCGCAGCCAGTTCCAGTATCTGAGTTCGGCTTCTTATCGTTTCCAGCACTTTTGCAGGCTCTTCGCTTGCCAGCAGGAACACCGTCTTTGCAGGCGGTTCCTCCAGCATCTTCAGCATCTTGTTCGCACAGGTCAGGTTCATCTTCTCAGGCAACCACATCACAACCACCTTATACCCTCCCTGACTCGATTTCATCGACAGTTCGTGGGTCAGCCTGTCACTCTCGTCACCATAAATCTGCAACTGCTGATTTCCGGCTCCGCTTGCAGCCATCCATTCCGCCATACCGAAGTAAGGCTGTTCGTTGCACAGTTCACGCCATTCCGTCAGGAAATCGTCGCAGTACGTAGGCTTCGTGCTGCCATACTTCTTATAGATGGGGAAGGCGAAATGCAAGTCCGGGTGTTGCAACTGCTGTGCCATCCGGTTATTCCCTAGCAGCATCTGCGCGAAGGCTATAGCCAGGGGCAAGGCTCCGCACCCCTCGGGACCGGCCAGCATAATGGCATGCGGCACCTTGTCTTGTTGAGCCACTGCTTCGCTGCATCCTGTCCTATGATTTCGTCGAATGTCATGCCTCTGTGGAGCTGGAGGGGATTGAACCCTCGTCCAAACGAGGAAGCCATACGCTTTCTACATGCTTATTCCGGACTTCATTTTCGAGCAGCAGCCAGAACCCAGACCATCCACTGCTGCCTTAGCCCCTAAGAATTTCATCTGGTCCGCGAGGCACAGACCCGACTATCTCCGAATTTATAGCACCGCTGACCTGACCGCTTCGGAGCGACAGCTTTCAGAGCGATGTCTCGTCTCCCGGCAAGGAGATAAAGCTCGAATCTACTATACTTCGATTAAGCAGCGAGAGCGTAAGAAGTTTCGCCAATTAATTGTTCGCAGACTGATATTAAAGTGAGAGCCAGCGACTCACTGCATGCTTACGTACCACTCCGTCCCGCTGTCAAATCCAGTCAGCCCCTGAGTGTAGTAATTTGAAATATTTCGCCGCAAAGGTAATGAATATTTCATATAAATCGTAATTTTGCAAAAAAATTACAACTCCAAATGGATATAAAAGCACTCTACGCAGAATTTCTGCAGCATCCGGTCATCACAACCGACAGCCGCGACGTACCCGCAGGCTCCATCTTCTTTGCCCTCAAGGGCGACACATTCGACGGCAACCAGTATGCCCTCTCAGCCATCAGCCAGGGCGCAGCCTGTGCCGTAGTTGACGACCCAAACATATCGGGCGAACACATCATCCACGTACCCGACGTGCTTACCGCCCTTCAGCAGCTGGCCCACTACCATCGCTGCCAGCTCGGCACCACCATCATCGGTGTCACCGGCACTAATGGCAAGACAACCACTAAGGAACTCATCGCAGCCGTTCTGCAGCGTAAATACAACGTGCTTTATACCCAGGGCAACTTCAACAACCACATCGGAGTGCCCAAGACCCTCCTTCAGCTTACCAAAGACCACGACATAGCCGTCGTTGAAATGGGAGCCAACCATCCGGGCGAAATCAAAACCCTCGTTGAAATCGTCTCTCCCGACTACGGACTCATCACCAACGTAGGGCGTGCCCACCTCGAAGGCTTCGGCTCCTTCGAGGGGGTCATCCGCACCAAAGGCGAACTCTACGACTTCCTGCGCGACGACCAGGGCACCGTCTTCATCAACAACGACAACCCACACCTCCTTGGCATCAGCCACGACCTCCAGCTCGTGCGTTACGGACAGACACCCTCCGACGACCTCCTCGTTCAGGGCACCCTCCTAGAGTGCAACCCCTTCCTCCGCTTCCAGTGGAATTCAACGGTAAACGGTAAACAGTCAACGGTAAACTCTATCCAGACCCATCTCATCGGCAGTTACAACCTCGACAACCTCCTCGCGGCAGCCTGCGTCGGAACCTTCTTTGCCGTTCCAGCCGACGACATCTCGGCTGCCCTTGCCGACTACACTCCAAGCAACAACCGTTCGCAGATGACCCTCACAGCCGACAACCGCCTCATCGTCGATGCCTACAACGCCAACCCTACCAGTATGGCGGCAGCCCTCGACAGCTTTGCCCATATCAAGGCAGACCATAAGATGGTCATCCTTGGCGACATGAAAGAACTGGGCGACGTGAGCCATGCCGAACACCTTGCCGTCCTCGACCGTCTTGCTCAGTCCGACCTTCAGCAGATATGGCTTGTAGGCAGCGAATTCCAGCGTGCAGTCAGCGAGCGTCCCAACCCTCTCGTGCGCACCTTCCCCGACGTCGATGCCGTGAAGTCAGTCCTCTCAGCCCCCGATGGTCATCTGCGCGACTACACCATCCTCGTCAAAGGCTCCAACAGCACACGCCTCACGCAGCTCCTTCCGTTATTATAAATTTATCAATTAAATATAATGAATACCGAGCTATGGCAAAGCATTGGTGCCATTGCTGACAGTGAATCGCTGATGAAACGGTTGACAAGATATGCCAAGAAACTGGTAAAGGAAAAGAACGACCCAACCTTGATGACAAAAGAGGAATTCTTCCAAATGTTGGACAAAGCAGAGAAGGGACCTTCTAAGAGATTCGACAGCGTTGAAGAATTGGACCGATATATTCGTAGTCTATAAAATGCTTCCTTGTTGACATCACGGAGAAAGCTCAGTTCGGAAAAGATTTCGGAAAAGACTTCGGAAAAGACTTCGGAAAAGACTTCGGTCACGACTAGAACAATAGAATCAGATATTGCAAAGTTAAAAGAAATGGGTTTACTTATCCGTGAAGGTGGCAGAAAAGAAGGTCGTTGGGTTGTTAAGAAATAATATGTCACTCACTGAAGTGAACCCCAAAGTTTGGACGGTTAAACAATTGAAGCTGTAAGCATCTTTCTGTATTGTACAGGCGACATGCCATTAAGCCTCAGTTTTATTCTC
>CAJODY010000029.1 GCA_905233285.1 uncultured Bacteroidaceae bacterium | reverse complement strand
AGCGTCGCAGACTGCAAGCACGCGGTCTTTTTCGCCAAGAACGAATTTAGCACGTTTGATGTCTTCTGCTGAAACCTTGCCTTCGATTTCCTTGAGTTCCTCCCAAGTAGCTTCGCGAAGGGTAGTGATTTCCTTATCCGGGTGGAGAGCCTTGATAGCCTTCACGCAGTTTTCGCATGAGTTACGACGGTCGTTGTACGGACTTCCAGCCAGCTCGTGCTTTACACAAGAGTTGATGAGAACGAGTCTGTATCCCTTCGGATTCCATGGGAAGTACTCAAATTCGCCGCTACGGCAGTCGAGACGCATGAGGTTGCCCTTCTTTCCGTGAACAGATGCGAACTGGTCCATGATACCGCAGTTGAGTCCGAGGTAGTTGTGCTCTGTAGCCTGACCTACCTTTGCAAGATCCATCTTGCTGATCTTGTTGTCGCCGAAGAGGTCGTTGATTGCAAATGCGTATGTTGACTCGAGTGCGGCAGATGAAGACATACCTGCGCCGAGTGGCACATCACCTGCAAATGCTGTATCAAATCCCATTACAGGAACGCCCAGTTTCTCCATCTCCTTTGCTACTCCGTAGAGATAGCGGAAGTGGCTTGCCTTTGGTCCCTTAGGGTCGTCGAGTGAGAACTCGTCATAGTCCTTAAGGTCGATAGAGTAAGCCTTGATGGTACGGGTTCCGTTCGGACGGATCTCTGCAATCATTCCCTGTTCAACTGCACCTGGGAATACAAATCCACCGTTATAATCTGTGTGCTCACCAATGAGGTTGATACGACCTGGTGAGGCATAAACTGAGCCTGGTTCGCCACCAAGATGCTTCAGGAAACGACTGCGTACGTCGTCAATTTTCAGTCTCATAGTCTTAAATTTTTTTTGTTTGAGGTTATTATTATTGTTTCAGTCCAACTTTGGAGCCTTTCCAGCAGAACCAAAGTTCATACAAGTAGAATACAAACATGAGTCCAATAGCAATAGATACACCTGTTTGGATATCGCCGGCATTTGTGAAATGAGTTATTATTATTCCCATACATACAGTAAGGAAACCACCGCCTATGACACCCATATTGATTACACCAGAACCTGCTTTTGTATATTTACCTAATTCTTGTAATCCGAGATTGAAAACAAGTGGCCACATAACTGAATGGAAAAGTCCTGCTAACAACATTGCATATACGCCAATCATACCAGGCAATACAAATGAAGCAGCAATACAACATGCTCCCGCTATAAGACAGAATGAAAGAATTGATCGTGGTTGGAATTTTGAAAGAATTGCAGAACCTGCAAAACGACCAACCATCATTCCTGCCCAGTACCATGCTAAATAACCGGTTGCAATTTTAGAAATCCAATGGTCACCTACATTGGGATATAAACTTTGAATTTTTGCAGGAATCATTGAAGGCACACCAATTTCTAGACCCATATATAAACATATTGCAAGGGCACCAAACCATACGTGTGGGTATTTAAAGACTGAGCCTTTGTCTGGGGTGTTGGTGGGGGCTGCACTTTGTTCTCCTTCTTTTATTTCTGGTAATTTAAGTAACGCAAGGATTACACACAGAACTGCAACGAAAATACAAAGCCCCAAGAATGGATGAGTGATTTGGGTTGGGTCAATTGTAGAAGCCATTCCTTGAGCAGTTGGATTTTCAAATACTGCTAACGGATTACTTGACAATGTTGATTTAATAGACTCTACTATGGTTTTGTCATCTGAACTACCACTTACTATTAAGGATGCTACAAAGAGTGGGGAAAGAACCGTTGCAACAGAATTGATTGCTTGCGAAAGAGTCATACGGAATGCGCCACGCTCAGGTGAACCTAATACCATGACATAAGGATTGGCTACCAACTGCAGCATCACAATACCTATAGCAACACATGCCATACATCCTAAGAATGTAAAGAAGACGCTGGTGGTCAAAGCTGATGCAGCATCTGCATCTTCAGGTACCATAATCAGTCCATTATCTCCTGCAAAAGAGCCGATTCCGAAATAGCATAGAAGGAAACCAAGTGCCACAATAGCAAGACCACCTACCATGGTGTTTTTGTATCCAATCTTGTTCATCAACATTCCCAATAAAATTGAGAATATGTACATGCCATAGAATGCTGAATTTACAAACTGACCTTGTGTATCAGTAAGTTGAAATGTTGATTTGCAAAAAGCAATCATTGAATTGTTCATTGTTGTTACGAATCCAATCAGGAAACAAACAACAATTACCACAATAAGGGCGAACGTGTAGTTCGGAGTTTGTTTTTGTGCCATAATTTATTAATATTTAGGGATTTACGTCGATAGAGTAGGGTAGAGCCTATTTCACTCCAAACTTATAGATAGTCTTCTGAGTGTACTTCTCACCCGGCTTCAGAACAGTAGACGGGAAGTATGGACGGTTTGGAGAATCGGGGAAGTGCTGACATTCGAAACAGATGCTTGAACGGCGTGGGGCAGTAGCACCAAATTGGATAGGGTAGCCTGTAGCCCAGTTGTCTGTATAAATCTGTACGCCTGGTTCAGTTGTGTAAATCTCCAAAGTACGTTCTGACTTAGGCTCTGTCAGACGACCTGCGAATGTGAGTTCGCCGACTTCTTTCTTATTGCAAACCCAGCAGTGGTCGTAACCGGCACCATTCTTAATCTGCTGGTCGTCAGCATCTATATCCTTACCGATTGCTTTCGGAGAAGTAAAGTCGAACGGAGTGCCTTTCACGCTAAGAATCTCGCCTGTAGGAATACTTGTATCGTCAATAGGAATAAAGAAGTCGCAATTCATTTCCAGAATCTGATCATCAATGCTTGGAGTCGGATTTGCAATGCCTTGCAGAGAGAAGAATGCATGATGAGTCAGGTTGATGATTGTCTTCTTGTTTGTTGTGGAAAGATATTCGATAACTAACTCATTTTCATCAGTCCAAGTAAATTCTACTGAAATCTTTACTTCACCTGAGAAACCTTCATGTCCGTATGGCAGAACGATGTTGAGAGTCAGACTCTGATTACCTGTCTGATATGCCTCCCAAACCTGTGCGTGCAGACCTGTAGGACCACCATGAAGTGCGTTTGGACCATTGTTGATAGCCAGATTGTATTCTTTACCGTTCAGTTGGAATTTTCCCTTGCAGATACGGTTTCCGAAACGACCGATAAGAGTTGACAGATATGGCTCGGGAGAATTGACAACATCTGTCCCTGAATGACATTTGCAACTTTTCCGTCCTTGTCAGGAACCATAATAGCTACGATAGCACCACCATAATTGGTTATTGATACTTCGTAGCCATCACTGTTTACTAACGTGTAAAGATCTGTCTTCTTGCCATTGATTTCCTTCTGGAATTTCTCTGGCTTCAATCCACTTAGTTTTGGTTGAACTGTGCTCATAATATTATTAGTTTTGTAATTGGTTATTAAAGGTTGCGTTTCCTCTTGCAAAGAAAACGTTTTTTTTCCGTTCTCCGTGAATAATCTTCCAAAGAAATGTTTTAAAAAAACTTAAATACTAAAAAATAGCTCAACTAAAGGGTCGTATTGTCCGATTTCTCCTGAAAATATCATATTTCCTTTACACAACATTTCCCTGTTTGAATGACGATTATGTTAAATAGCTTAAATACGACTATTCCCTCTTTACTCTTTAAGGTTTACAAGCTAATGCTTAGTTTTATCACTTATATTTAGGTATCCAGGTTCACTAGTTTTACTAGATGTACTAGGACTACTAGTTGAACTAGAATTACTAGGGCTACTAGTTGTTAACGTTCTTAAGATTTCTGATAACATATTCCACCGCTTCGTCTGTCATAACTGGTGAAATTGGCAACGACAATTCGTGTTCAGCAAAAAACTCTGCATTTTTCAATTTTACGTCTTTATACGAATGATATGCTTTCTGCTTATGACATGGAACCGGATAATGGATTTGCGTTTCTATTCTGTTTTCCTTCAAAAATTGTTGAGTATTCAGACGATTCTCACATATATATGGGAAAATGTGATAAACGTGACTTCCGTCAGCAACGAATTTCAGTTGATTATTCTCTTTTCCAGCAAATTCTGAAGAAATTTCGCTGTAGTAGTATTTTGCAATGTTAATACGTCGTTGATTGTCAGCGTCAAGTCTGCGAAGTTTAACTCGCAGAATAGCAGCTTGTATCTCATCAAGACGAGAATTCAGTCCTTGATAATCATGCAGATACTTTATCGTCTGACCATAATTGGCTAGATTACGTACCAAAGTCGCCAGTTCCTTGTCGTCTGTCGTCACACAACCGCCATCACCCAAAGCTCCGAGATTCTTTCCTGGATAAAAACTGTAAGCACATGTACGATTTCCCTTGTAGTCAGTTTTTGCTCCGTGACTCTGGCAAGCATCTTCAAGTATCTGAATTCCCTGATTTTTAGCAAATTCGTACAATTTATTCAGATTGGCAACCTTTCCATATAGATGTACAGGAATGATACATCTCGTATTGGGAGTTATAACAGATTTCAGATAGTTTTCATCTGCACAAATCAACGCATCTTCCTGATTTACATCACAAAACGTGGGTTTCAGTCCTGCTTGTGACACAGCTAAGGCGGTAGCAATGAAGGTGTTAGACGGCACAATTACCTCATCTCCATCTTTCCATCCGTACATGATTTTCCAAGACATCAGGACAAGTCGCAACGCATCGAGTCCGTTACCAACTCCTACAGCATACTTGGCATTGCAGTAAGTCCCCCACTCTGCTTCGAAAGCCTCTGTCTGCGAGCTTCTCAGATACCAACCGGAATTGATTACACCATTGGAGGCATCTGTGAGTTCCTTTCCGAACGATTGGTTTATTGCCTGTAAATCAAGGAATTTAACGTTCATAGCCTTACATTTTAATTTGTACCGAGAACATACCGTCAAATTTATCCTCAAAACCCTCAACAGGAGCATTGAAAATACCGAAAACCGACGACCCGCTGCCCGACATGCTTGCATATTCAGCTCCCATCTCGTACAGAGTATCCTTTACCTGACCTATCAGTGGAAATTTTGCAAACACACTCTTTTCAAAATCGTTCACAATTTTTTCTTTCCATTGAGCAATAGGCATATTTATACTCTCCGTCAGACTATATTGCGGCTGTTGCGGATGAATCATAGAATAAGCATCGCGTGTCGATACGAACACTTCTGGTTTCACGAGTAAGAGATACTTACCGGTCAACGGTGGAATATTTACATCGTAATGGAAGATATTTCCAATTCCCGTAGCAAACACAGGTTTATTCTTAATGAAGATTGCACAATCGGCACCAAGCTTTGCAGCCATCTCTTCCAACTCCTCTTCCGGAATATTCAGGTCGAACAACTCATTGAGTCCTTTCAGCATATATGCAGCATCGCTCGAGCCTCCTCCCAGTCCGGCACCCATCGGAATAAGTTTACTCAACTTCACCTTTACGGCTGGGATATGATACCTTTCCCAAATCAGATTATATGCCTTGACTACAAGGTTATCCTCTACGGCTCCTTGTATTGCAATTCCAGACAATTCCACACTGCATACCCCCGACACCTTTTCCTCATTGGGTTCTATCTGCAAACGGTCGTAAATGTTTATCGGATAGAAAATACTTTCCAGATTATGGTATCCGTCGGGACGACGTTCCACAACGTTCAGACCGATATTTATTTTTGCATTTGGAAACAGTATCATTATCTTTGGGGGATGTTTTATTAAAAATAAACGAAAAATTACTGCGGATATTTCCTTTCGAGCATCATGAGTTCTTTTCCAAGGTTGAGTTCGTAGTAAACCTCCTTCAGTCCCTGCAGCCACAATTCTGTCCTCTGTTCTGCATACTTCCTTGCCTGTTCATAAGCAGACTTTGCATTTTTATATGCAGTATTCAGCTGCTCTTTCAGCATCCTCAGTTCCTTACCTTTCGCAGCCTTCTGTTGCTCGTAGATGCTATGCGACATTATCAGGTATATATTTCCGATGTGCGAATACGATTCTGCATCGTCTTCCTGTATCTCCGTAGCCTTAATGAACGAACAGAGTGCGCTGTCTCTTTCGCTCAGGTGCATCTCTTCCGTACCCTTTATAAACCAAAGGTCTCTGTTGCAGCAGTCAGCCTTAATCACCTCTTTTATCGTTTCGAGTGCCTTTCTGTATTTATGTTGCGAATTATACAGATTAGCTAATGAAGCGTAGAAATACTTGTTCTTTGGATACCTCTGAATACCATCCTCCAGTCTTCGTTCATAGTTTACAGTATCCTTCAACTGCTCATAACACAGACATATCACCTCCAGCAACTGTTCGTGTCTCAAACTGTCTGTCAGGGCTGTACTGTCATGTTTTACGGCTTTCTTGTATTCGTTCTTTGCATAAGCCGACAAAACAGCCACAGTTGCAACTGTACTCACCTCCTCATCCACCGAATCGTTCAGACTGATATACAAATCAGCAAAATCATAAGCTCTGTCGTAATCCTGCTTCTGGAAAAAATACTTCGATGCAGCAGGCATCTTGGGCACATCCACACCCAGAATATTCTGCATATCCTTGTGATATTTGTTGTTTACCTTTCCTTTCGCGTTCGGAATCTTTCCTAGGCTGTCACAGGTCAGAGCATCGACAACCGTGGTGTACACGAATTTGAAATACTTCGTCGTGTCGGGCTTATCCTGCAGATACATCTTCTTTGCTTCTTCCAGAGCCAGGTTGTGGTTTGCCAACACATTATAATAATAGTAATCGGCATCCTGACGCGTCTCCTCCGGATACTGCTCGAATGCACGCTTAACGTTTTCTATTGCCTTCTTATACTCCCCGTCCTTGATGTTATACTTCAGTTCCCTTACCAAAACAGAACGTTTATAAGGAGTCTGTCCCATACTCCCAACTCCATAAGTCAGT
The DNA here is from genome assembly GCA_905233285.1 of uncultured Bacteroidaceae bacterium. Classification (GTDB taxonomy): domain Bacteria; phylum Bacteroidota; class Bacteroidia; order Bacteroidales; family Bacteroidaceae; genus Minthosoma. Next base: position 36,512 of record CAJODY010000029.1, on the reverse strand, counting down.
AGTATGAAAAACATTATAATCCTAAAAATACTCTTTTTCATTTCATCTAAAAACTAAACGCTAAAAACTCTTCAACGCCGTATAGAGTCTCTGCACAGGAAGTCCAACTACATTATAATATGACCCTTTGATGCCAGTTATGCCGACATACCCTATCCATTCCTGAATGCCGTAAGCTCCTGCCTTGTCGAATGGTTTGTACCTGTCGATATAGTAATCTATTTCTTCGTCAGTCAGCTGTGCGAATGTGACGTCTGTCACACTTGCAAACTGAACCGTCTTTTCTTTAGTTACAATACACACCCCGGTTATGACCTGGTGCTCCCTACCCCTCATCAGGTGGAACATACGTCGTGCATCCTCTTTGTCCTTTGGTTTTCCCAGCACTTCGCCCTCAACATACACAATCGTGTCAGCAGTAATGACAAGTTCGTCATCCGCCATATCCTTCTTGTATGTCTCAGCTTTTTTTTTAGAAATATACAGGGCTATCTCTTCTCCGTTCAGTCCCTCTGGATAACTCTCGTCAATACCGCTCTTAGTCCTCACCTCGAAAGGCAGTCCCAAACCACCGAGCAACTCCTTCCTCCTCGGAGAATTCGATGCTAAGATTATCTTATATTTCTCATTAACCATTAACTTTAACCCTTAACCTTTAACCATTATCATCACCATCCGAATGCCTTTGAGTTGTGCATCCACAATCCCTGAGCCTTCAACACCTGTTCCAACACATCCCTGCCGCAACCCATACCGCCGCGTTTCTGCGATACATACGTTGACATCTCCTTAATCTCAGGAGCAGCATCAGCAGGACAGCAAGGCAGTCCACAACGTTTCATCACTTCGTAGTCGGGCACATCGTCACCCATATACAGAATTTCCTCGTCCTTCAGTCCGTACTTTTCCTTCAACTCGTCATACTTCTTTATCTTCACAGCGACACCCAGATACACATCCTTGATGCCCAGACCTTCATAGCGTTTTCTGATGCTTTCGGTCTTGCCTCCAGTGATAATGGCAACTATCAGTCCACATTTTACAGCATGCTGCATCGCATAGCCGTCCTTGATATTGATAGTGCGCATCGGTTCGCCGTTCGGATGCATTCCGATAGTCTCTGCCGACAGCACACCGTCAACGTCGAAGAACAGAGCCTTTATCTTTGTCAGGTCGTAGTTAATCATCTTTCAGTCCTTTTTGTAAACACTTACATTCTCCCACTTCAGTCCGTCCTCGTCCTGCAACTTACGTTCGATGGCAGGATGTCCTATACCGATAATACACTCGGCGGTCAGATTCTCAGGATATTTCAGCAGGAATCGCAGCAGATTGTCAGCTGGTTCCTGTACGGCAGAGAATCTGTTACGTATATGACACCAGCAACTACCCAGTCCCAGTTCGGCTGCCTGATACTGCATGGTTACTGCTGCCAATGCTGCATCTTCCACCCATGCATCAGTCACGTCCCTGTCACCAAGTACCACGATTGCAACAGCTGCTCCGGCAACAAACTGACTGCCCATCTCTCTCACGTTCGACATCTTCTCCAGCATATCCTTATCATCTACCACGATGAAATGCCATGCCCTTGTTCCCTTGCTTGTGGGTGACATCAACGCAGCTCTCAGAATCAGTTGTAGTTCCTCACTGCTTATCTCCTCGTCCGTGAACTTACGTATGCTGCGTCGTTTCTGTACCAGGTCTTTGAAATCCATATTCAAATGCTTTATTATGAAACGCCAAACGACTTATCACCCTTCTACAGGTGATAGTCGTTGGCTTTCCGTTTTGTTTAATTTTACTACTTGTTTACTTACCACTGTGATACTTCTTGTAAGCCTTTGCTTTATCTGGCTGCTGAGCATTAGTGTAAAGAATGTAAAGAGCCTCGCCCCAGTTTGCGAAATCTTCTGGAGCATCGCTTTCATACAGCTTATACAGTTCAAGAGTCTCCTGCTGCAGTTCCTTATTCTTCTCGTCAGTGCTGAGCTGCATCCATGACGACTGTGCAGCACCCTGGATATTGTTGGTTGGTACAGGGTTGATTTTGTGAGCCTTCAGATAAGCTTCCTTTGCCTCTGCATACTTTCTGTTCTTGAAGAGAATATGACCTTCAGTAGTGAATGCGAAGTCATCGTCGGGGAATTTCTCCTGCATAGCCTTTGCTGTGGCCAGTGCACCGTCGAGGTCGTCAAGGTTGAATTGAGTAGAGAGCAGCATACGTCCGAAGATAGGCTCGTCAGGATATTTCTCCCATCCCTGCTGATAGTATTTCAGAGCAGTCTGCTTGTCTCCCTTCTGCTGGTAATAAGAAGCCAACTCACCGAGAGCACCCTTGGCATACTGCTGCGATGCGAGAGCTTTCTCCAGTTCAGGTACAGCTGCATCAGGGTCACCCTTTGCCTTCAGTGCAGTAGCCAGGAAGTACGATACGTCAGGCATATCCTTGTCGTTCTCAGGCTTCAACTCTTCAATACCTTCGAAGATTGTGTTGCCAGCCGAATTCTTATACTCGTTGATGTAGAAGATAGCCTTCTCAGGATTCTTTACGGCGTTCTGTCCACCGGCAATACGTAGGTTGGCACGACACTGTATTGCAGTCTGGCGAATCTGCGGACGATATTCCTCCTTAGGCATCTTACCCTTTGCATCCGGAGTATGTTCCAGACGGTCACACTCTGAGAAATACTTCACAATCTTATACTGATTGTCAAAGAATGCGTCGTAGTCCATCTGTCCACCGTTGGCAACACGGTCATTGAGCATCTTCTGCATCTTGAATGTTTCGATACGTCCTGCGATGAACCAAGTCTTCGGCATATCCTTAGCCAGTCCTTCATTCAGACATGGAGCGATGAGGGCTTCAGCCTCTGCCAGTTTTTCAAAGTTTATGTTCTTCGGGTCTTTCTGTGCTTCAGTCATAGCAGCTTCAGCCTTACTTACCTGACTCTTGTTGTTCAGAGGTTTTTGTGCATTGGCAGCCATCGCAACCAAAAGTGCACATGCAATGATAATTTTCTTCATGACTTTGTAGATTATTGGGTTAATAGTTTATAGTTCATTGTTCACTGTTTCCAGTTCCTCCCCATCATGGGGGAGATTAGGAAGGGGTTCCTCTTCCTCCTCTTCGTGTTCAACCACACATACACTTGAGATAACATCGTTTCTCTTCTGTATGTCAATGATCTTCACACCCTGAGTCAGACGTCCCGACTGCTTGATGTCGGCTACGGCTATACGTATCGTGATACCCGACTTATTGATAATCATGATATCCTGGTCGAGTGTTACACTCTTTATAGCTACCAGCTTACCTGTCTTCTCCGTCACAGCAATAGTCTTCACACCCTTTCCGTTACGGTTCGTGATGCGGTAAGTATCCAGAGCCGAACGCTTGCCCACACCCTTCTCCGACAGTACGAGTATTGTCGGCATCTCTGGCCATTCAGTCTGTTTAGCCTCCAATGCTGCTTCGCGTTCCTCATCATTCTCGATAGCTTCAATTTCAGCCATTGCTTCGTCGAATCCTTCCGGCTTTCTGATTGAAATCATACCTACTACCTCGTCCTCGCCGTCCTCTTCCAGTCTGATGGCACGCACACCGGTAGCATTTCTACCCATGTTGCGTACAGTCTGTTCGTTGAATCGGATAGCCCTGCCGCTGCGGCTTGCAATGATGATTTCGTCCGAACCGTTTGTAAGCAGTACTTCGATTACTCGGTCTCCATCATTGATATTAATAGCGTTCAGGCCGTTAGAACGTGGACGTGAATAGTCTTGCAGGCTTGTCTTCTTCACCACACCATTCTTCGTACAGAATATGATATTGCGCGAAGCCACATACTCTGGATCGTTGAACTTCCTTACACATAGGATAGCCGTCACCTTATCATCGCTCTCTATGTTCAGCAGGTTCTGAATAGCTCTGCCCTTTCCGCTGCGTTCGCCTTCCGGCACCTCGTAACCTTTCATCCAGAAACAACGTCCCTTCTGAGTGAAGAAGAGCAGAGTATTGTGAGTATATGCAGTGTAGATATTCTCAATGAAATCGCCGTCACGACTTGTTCCACCCTTCACACCGATGCCGCCTCTACCCTGAGCACGGAACTCATTCAGCGGAGTACGCTTGATATATCCGAGGTGGCTTACTGTGATTACAACTGGAACATTCGGATAGAAATCCTCTGGGTTGAAGTTCTCGCTTGCAGTATAGTCAATCATAGTACGACGCTCATCGCCGAACTTCTCCTTGACTTCCAGCAGGTCGTCCTTCATTACCTTCTTGCAGAGTTCAGGGTCGTCAAGAATCTGCTGCAAGTAAGTGATGAGTTTCTGCAACTCGTCATATTCAGCATGCAAAGCATCCTGCTGCAGACCGGTGAGCTGACGCAGACGCATCTCAACTACGAACTTAGCCTGCGGCTCGTCAAATCCGAAGCGGTCCATCAGTCGCTGGATAGCCTCTGCCGGCTCCTTCGACGACTTGATGATTTGTACAACCTCGTCAATATTGTCCGATGCAATGATGAGAGCCTCCAACAGATGAGCACGCTCCTCGGCCTTACGTTTGTCAAATTCAGTGCGACGTATAGTCACATCGTGACGGTGCTCAACGAAATATCTAATGCAGTCGCGTAGCGACAACAACTTCGGACGCTTCTTCACGATAGCGATGCTGTTCACAGGGAAACTCGACTGCAGTTCGGTCATCTTGTACAGCTTGTTCAGAATGACATTAGCATTAGCCTCCCTCTTCACGTCAATGACGATACGCATACCTTCGCGGTCCGACTCGTCGTTCACATTGCTGATGCCGTCAATCTTCTTCTCGTTCACCAGGTCGGCAATCTTCTTGATGAGCTCCGACTTATTTACGTTATAAGGAATCTCGTTTACGATAATCTTATCGTGATTGCCGTCGCTCTCAATCTCAGTCTTACTGCGCACGATGATACGTCCGCGTCCGGTCTCGTAAGCCTCCTTCACTCCGTCGATACCGCAGATGATACCACCGGTCGGGAAGTCCGGTCCTTTGATATACTGCATCAGCTCCAGAGTTGTCATCTCCGGATTATCGATGAAAGCCACACATCCGTCAATCACCTCACCCAGATTGTGAGTAGGTATATTTGTAGCCATACCAACGGCGATACCAGTCGCACCGTTCACCAGCAGGTTGGGAATACGTGTAGGCAGCACCGTCGGTTCCTTCTCCGAATCATCAAAGTTGTTCTCCATGTCAACCGTCTCCTTGTCGATATCCTGCAGCATAGACTCACCAATCTTCGAGAGCCTTGCCTCAGTATAACGCATCGCAGCAGCACCGTCACCGTCCACCGAACCGAAGTTACCCTGTCCGTCAACCAGCGTATAACGCATAGCCCAAGGCTGAGCCAGACGTACCAGCGCTCCATATACAGAGCTGTCGCCGTGCGGGTGTAAGTGACCGAGCACATCACCCACGATACGGGCACACTTTCTGGTTGGTTTATCCGACGTAATACCGTTCTTATCCATTGAGAACAGGATACGGCGGTGTACAGGTTTGAATCCATCACGCACATCAGGAAGAGCACGAGCAACGATTACCGACATAGAATAATCGATAAACGACTGCTTCATCGTCTCGTTGATGTCAACTTTAATAATTCTGTCTTGATTTTCCATTTAAATAAATACTGTCTTTTTCTGCTTTTTTCGTTAACGTTGCAAATATACATCAAAAAAGCAGAAAAACAAACAATCAAAACATTAAAAATCGCTAAAAAGCCCTCAAATTTCCTCTCTGCTGCATTTTTATTCTCCGTTCGACACCCCCTCGGAACACATCATAGCAATCATTACAACGCAAATTACAGCAGTTTTTCCATCCACACAATATCAAACCACCTGTCAAACTTCTGTCCGCACTTATGCAGATGCGCCACTTCCTTGAACCCCATCTTCTCGTGAAAACATATACTGTCGTGTGTCAGATACTCATCCTCTTGCTCCTCATAAGCAATGCATGCATACATATTCCTAATGCCCTGATTCCTTAGAGCCTCTTCCAGAACTTCGTACAGCCTGTGCCCCACCCCGCTTCGTCTGCAGTTTCGGTCTATATACACCGTAGTCTCCACACAAAAGCGGTATCCTGGACGTGGATGAAACGCATGAGCATACGCATAGCCCATGATGTTGCCCTTCTCGTCCTCTGCCACCAGATACGGATACTTCTCGCCAAACGTCCTTATCCTCTCCTCAAACTCCTCCTGGCTTGGCACCTCATACTCAAACGATATAGCCGTTTCCTTCACATATGGACCGTAGATTCTAAGCAGAGCCTCCGAGTCCTCTATCCTTGCCTTTCTTATTTTCATATTCTCAACATTATTTATAATATATGAAACTGTCTTTGATGCAAAAGAGTCGAACCGCAGATTAAATTGTGAATACTCCGGTAGGGGTTTCACGATTGAGAACAACGAGCTGGAGGTCGGTGCCGACGGCACAGCCGGCTTCGCTAAGAAGTGTTTCGACTGTGGAGTAAGCAAGGTCTGGACGATTGTTTTCGGCACTAAGATGGCAGAGCCAGACATAGCGCAATCCTGGATGCATGTTGCGGATAAGAGCTTCAGCTGTCTGGGTGTTGGAAAGGTGACCAAAGCCGTTGGAGATGCGCTGCTTCAGGATGTAGGGATATGGACCGGTGCGGAGCATGTCGGGATCGTAATTAGCTTCGAGCACTACATGTGTGCTCTGACTGATGGCTTTGCATACGTCATCGGTGGCACTGCCTACGTCGGTCATGAGGGAGAATACGGTTTCCCCTACCCTTATGGTATAGCCGGTATTGGCTTCGGAATCGTGGGGTATGGGAAAAGAGTCGATGAGGAAGTCGCCTATCTGAAGCGGAACGCCAAGTGTAAGGTCACGACGGTTCTCGGGTTTTATCTTCTTGCCAATGTATTTATTTTTCAATATGCCCTCGTGGACGGCTGGGGTGGCATAAACAGGTACGTCGAGCTTCTCGGAGAAGGCGGCTGCACACTTCACATGGTCGCAATGGTCGTGGGTAAGGAGGATGGCACGGATGGTGTCGCGTTTCAGTCCGTAGTCACTAAGACATTTCATCATGCGACGGATACCGATGCCTGCATCAATGAGGATGGCATCGGTAAGGGTGCCGAGGTAGTAGCAGTTGCCACAACTGCCACTGCCTAAGGAGAGAAATGCTAACTGAGACTCAAATAACATCAACCATTATGCATTATGAATTATGCATTATGAATTTCACTCAACGCCTTTCATCATTTTCTTCAGCAACGGACATATGGCAAAGAGGACTAATGCTGCTATGCCTGACATGACAGCGAAGACCATGAAGAACTGGTCGAGGGTTGCAATCTCAAAGCCGAGGAATGACTTAGCCGGTTGTCCGTGTACTGGAAGGAGTGTTGCCAATTTACCAGCAAGAATGTTGGAGGTGGCGTTGGACATGAACCATACTCCCATAAGCAAGCTAGCCAGCTGTGGAGGCGAGAGCTTGGTGACGAGGGAAAGTCCGATTGGTGAGAGGGAGAGTTCGCCGATAGTGTGCAGGAAGTAAAGTCCAAGTAACCAGAACATGGACACTTTGACTCCCGGAGCCATGTCGCGAGTAGCCAAGGATATGATGAGATAACCGAGTGCCAACAAGACAAGACCGATGGCCTGCTTGACGGGTGAATCGGGTTCTAGATGACGACGACCAAGGAACTGCCACAATGCTGCCATGACAGGAGCGAAGATGACGACGCAGACAGCATTGACTGACTGGAACCAGGTAGTCTTTACTTCGAAATCACCTACGGTGCGGTCAACCTGACGGTCGGCAAAGAGGGTAAGCGACGAGCCAGCCTGTTCAAATGCGCTCCAAAAGAAAATGACGAAGAGGGCTATAATATAGATGACGCCTATGTGCATTTTCTCGAGTGTAGTGAGTCCGCGGTCTGTGATAATGAATACCGGCAGGGTGAGTGATATGGCATAGATGGCTGCCGAGATGTAGTCGTTGAAGTTTTCGGCACTAAGCGAGAATACTACCAGCAGGACTATTGCGGCTACGATACATCCCCACAGACGCAGGGGTGAGTTCTTGGCTATAAGAGGCATTGCATTCTCAGGGTTTTCATTTTCCACACCCTCATAATCTGCTTCCTCTTCTCTCTCTTCCATCTCTTTCAGCAAAAGCAACTGGCTCTTTGACGGGGGAAGACCGATGCCAAGTCCTTCAGGAGTGACGAGGTAACGGTTTTTGAGTGCTACGAACACAATGACTGAGAGCAGCATGGCTATGCAAGCACAGAGGAATCCCCATTTGAAGGGTTCGAGGTTGTTCCAGTTGCCTTCGCCCACAGTACCGCATACGAACGGTGCGATGGTGGCTCCAACGTTAATACCCATGTAGAAGATGGTGAAGGCTGCGTCGCGACGTTTGTCTTCTTTGGCATACAGGTCACCAACCATAGTAGATATGTTGGGCTTGAAAAATCCGTTGCCAAGGATGAGTGCTCCCAGACCGCAGAACATAAGCGTGAGGGAAAGGCTGTTGTCAACTGACGGGTCTATTGCTCCGCCCTGAGTGGGGTCGGCAAAGATACTCTGCTTCACGAAGCAGGCACTGAGAAACATGAAGAACTGTCCGAGTGCCATCATCAGTCCACCGGCAATGATGCTGCGGCGGTTACCCCAGTAGCGGTCAGCAATGTAGCCTCCGAGGAGAGGGGTGAGATAAACGAGTCCTGTGTAGGAGCCATATAACTGCGAAGCCATTCCTTCGTTGAAGAAAGCGGCTACAAGGTAGAGCGTGAACAGAGCACGCATACCGTAATAAGAAAATCGCTCTGCCATTTCTGTTACGAATAGCAGATAGAGTCCCTGTGGGTGTCCGTTTTGTGTATTCATTGTTTTAGTTTACAGTTTACAGTTTACGGTCTTTCTTACTTCTTCTTTGCCTCCTGCTGCTGACGCAGAATCTCGAGTTGTTTTTCCTGCATGGCTTGCAGACGGCTCATCATGGATGAAGGACGCTTGCCTGTTGCCGACTGCTGCTGACGCAGTTTATGACGTTCTTCCAGTTTCTTCAGCAGTTTGCTGTCGTCGGTAGTCTTACGCAACCACCACATCATCAAGGCTGAGGTGAGCGAAGAGAGGAAATAATAGTAGTTGAGTCCGCTGGAATAGGTGTTGAACGAGAAGAAGAATACGATTGGCATGATGTATGTCATCCACTTCATCATCGACATCTGCTGTGCCTGATCAGGAGTCATGCTGTCTTGCTGCTGCTTCATGGAGAACATGGAGCTGGCTACGGTAGCCAGACACCACAATACGCAGAAGAGCGAGAGGTGGTCGCCGATGCCCCAAATATGGAAGCCCCAGTTGATGACATCATCGTATGTTGACAGGTCGTCAGCCCAGAGGAACGACTGTCCTCTTAACTCTATGGCGTTAGGAATGAAGTTGAAAAGCGCAATCCAGATAGGCATCTGAATAAGCATTGGCAGACAGCCACCCATTGGCGATACGCCGTATTCGCTGTAGAGTTTCATTGTCTCCTGCTGCTTCAGCATAGCATCTTCGGGACGAGTATATTTCTTTGTTATCTCTTCAATTTTCGGACGAAGCACACGCATATTGGCACTGCTCAGGTACGATTTCTTCATCAACGGGAATACCAGTATCTTAATGAATATGGTAAGCAAGAGCAGCACTATACCCATGTTGAGTCCCCAACCTGTAAGCCAGTCGAACAGGTAAATCATGAAGAAACGGTTTATCCAGCGCACAACAGGCCATCCGAGGTAAACCAGAGAACGGAGGTCGAGGTCGCCGTCTGTATTCAGCAGTTTCTCGTTTTCAGAGAGTGTGACAAATTTGTTCGGACCGAGATAGAGGGCAAACTTCGAAGGCTTCTGTCCTGTGGGGTCGAAAGCTGTATTCATCTCTGCCGTCAGCGTCTTCAGGTAACCACTGCCCTGCTCCATCTTCACGGATTTCATGTGTTCCACCTCAAGGTCTTCAGCGGGAATCAGTACCTGAGAGAAGAACTGGGTCTTCATGCTCACCCACTTGACACGTTCGTCGAATTCATCCTCATCCTCATCGCCTCCCATGCTCGAAAGCTCATTGGTATCATTCTCGACGTCGCGGTAAGTGATTGTGCTGTAGCGGTTTTCAAAGTCGTAACCTTTCTCCTGCTGCTTCATGTTCTGTATCCACACAAGGTTCATCTTCTTTGTCTTCGACGAGAAGAATCCGGAGAGGCCCACGGCTTTCACTTCCATATTGACGAGGTAGCTGTCGGGAATCATGCTGTAGGCAATCTGCAGCGAGCCACCGGCAATAGGAGCAGTCATGACGACTGATGTGTCGGTCAGCTCTGTAGGGGTGAAGAAGAGGTCGGCAGTCTGTATGTTTGCCTGTTTTCCGTCGATATTTATGCTGAAGCTGTTATCCTTGCCGTCGAAGAGGATGACGTTGCCGCCTTCACGTCCACGGTAGGTGGAGTCGAGCAGTTCGGCACGCATTATCTGTCCGCCCTCATTATTTATAGTAATAGCAAGCAGACTGTTGCGCAGTTCGGTCGTTCCTTCATTGCGCTGCGATGCTGCATACAACGGATTCAGGGTGTCGGTAGCCTGCTCCATCAGTTGCTTTGCCTCTGCATTCTCCTTCTCCAACTGGGCATTCAGTTCGGCAATCTTTATGCTGTCCTGCTGTGCCTGCCACTGCTGCACTTCCTCCTGAGTCGGAGCCGTATAGCGCTCGTAAGCCATGAAACCAAACATGACCAGAGCCATGAGCGTCCAACCGATAACCGTATTCTTGTCAAACTTCATAGTTATTGCTGTTTTTTTCTGTTTGTTACGTTGTCTTTTGCAAAATTCGGCGCGAAATTAGTAAAAAAAACTCAAAAAACCACTAACATTATCCGTAATAATAAAAAAATGACGTACTTTTGTGTCACAAAACTATTTGACAAAATGAAAAGACTAATCCTTTCGCTCCTTTGCATGCTCACCCTCTGCGTGGCAAGTGCAAAGAAAATGCCGGAGATAAAATTCGAGAAAACCACCATCGACCTCGGTACTTTTTCGCAGGATGCCGGCAAACAGGAATGTGTGTTCCGTTTTACTAACATAGGCGACGACAAACTAATCATCAACAACGTACACACGTCGTGCGGATGTACCGTTGCAAAGTATTCGCAAGAGCCTATATCACCAGGTGGCACAGGCGAAATCCTGATAACCTATAACGGAACAGGAAAGATGCCGGGCAAGTTCAAAAGAAGCATACAGGTATTTTCCAACTGTGAGAAGGACATGGTACGACTTTTCATAATGGGATACATGTCTGACATTCCACAAACAGAACCAGAAAAAAAACAGGAATAAAATGCAACCACTTGCCGAACGGCTTCGTCCCCACACTCTCGACGACTATATCGGACAACAGCATCTCGTAGGCGAAGGTGCTGTTATTCGTCGTATGATAGAGCAGAAACGCATCTCCTCGTTCATACTCTGGGGACCTCCGGGAGTCGGCAAGACAACGCTTGCAAATATCATTGCCAGCACTCTCGACGTACCGTTCTACACCCTTAGTGCCGTAACATCCGGGGTGAAGGATGTTCGTGACACCATAGAGAAGGCACGTTCCAACCGTTTCTTCAACTCGAACTCCCCTATCCTCTTCATCGACGAAATCCACCGTTTCTCGAAGTCGCAGCAGGACTCGCTGCTCGGTGCCGTAGAACAGGGAGTAATCACTCTTATCGGTGCAACAACAGAAAACCCGTCGTTCGAAATCATACGTCCGCTGCTCTCACGCTGTCAGGTATATACGCTCCATTCATTGGAACGCGACGACCTTCTACAATTACTTGAGTCAGCAATAAAGAACGATGTGATTCTCAAAGAGAAACAAATAGAAGTGTCAGAAACAACTGCACTCCTTCGCTACTCCGGTGGTGATGCCCGGAAACTGCTCAACATCCTTGAACTCGTAGTAGAGAGTCAGCTCTCGAAAGACCATATCACAATATCCGACGACATCGTAACCGAAACCCTGCAGCAGAATCCGCTTGCCTACGACAAAGACGGCGAAATGCACTACGACATCATCTCTGCTTTCATCAAGTCAATCCGGGGCAGCAATCCCGATGCAGCCATCTACTATCTAGCCCGTATGATTGAAGGAGGTGAAGACCCCCTCTTCATTGCCCGGCGACTGGTCATCAGCGCATCCGAAGATATCGGACTGGCTAATCCCAACGCCCTGCTGCTTGCCAATGCTGCCTTCGACGCAGTCAACAAGATAGGTCTGCCCGAGGGACGCATACCGCTGGCAGAAGCTACCATCTACCTTGCCACCAGTCCCAAGTCGAATTCAGCATATATGGCAATAAACGATGCCCTGCAATACGTCGGTCAGACAGGTAATCTGCCTGTTCCGCTCCATCTGCGCAATGCCCCTACCCAACTCATGAAGGAACTGGGCTACGGCAAAGACTATAAATATGCCCACGACTATAAAGACAATTTCGTACAGCAGCAGTTCCTGCCGGATGATGCCGACGGCAAGCAGTTCTGGCATCCTCAGGACAATCCACAGGAAAACAAACTAAATGAACTCCAGCAAAAAAGATGGGGTAAATAAAAATGGCGGCCTCACCCCCAACCCCTCTCCCTGATGAGAGGGGAGTTAAGTCCCTCCCCATTATGGGGGCGACCGAGATAAAACATAAATACGTTGTTTTATAAGGTCGTTGGCCTCAGCTGTTCTGAAATTATCGTAGCTTTAGCGGAGAGGTTTCAGCTAAACACGAGGTCGGGGTAATAGGAAGGGACCGTAAATAATAATTAATTACAATATGAAAACAAAAGTATTACTTCTCACAGGCTATCTCGGCAGCGGTAAGACCACCCTGCTGAACCGAATACTCACCAATCAGAAAGGAATCCGCTTTGCTGTCATCGTCAACGACATAGGCGAAGTAAACATCGATGCCGACCTCATACAGAAAGGTGGCATCGTAGATCAGAAAGACGACTCGCTCGTAGCCCTGCAGAACGGCTGTATATGCTGCACACTGAAGATGGACCTCGTACAGCAGCTCACCGACATCATTGCACAGCACCGGTTCGACTACATCGTAATCGAAGCCAGCGGTATCTGCGAACCTGCCCCCATCGCCCAGACCATCTGCTCCATTCCGACTATGGGTGGACAATACACTGAGAACGGCATACCGGAACTGGACTGCATCGTAACCGTAGTAGATGCCATGCGTATGCAGGACGAATTCGGCAGCGGCGACAAACTGATGAACAAGAATCTTGACGAAGACGACATCGAAAACCTCGTCATCCAGCAAATAGAATTCTGCAATATCATACTGCTTAATAAAGCAGCCGACGTCACACCTGAACAACTCGGACGTATTCGTCAGATTATACGTACCATACAGCCCAAAGCCGAAATCATCGACTGCAACTATGGCGACGTGCCGCTTGACCGCATCATCAACACTGATATGTTCGACTTCGACCAGGTAGCCGGTTCGGCAGCATGGGTGGCAGAACTCGAAAAGCATCATGACGAGGATGAAGAGGAAGAGGAACACCACCATCATCATCACCATGACGACGAAGAAGAACATGAGCATCACCATCATCACCATGATGACGATGATGATGATGACCACCACGACCACCCCGAGGGATGCACTTGCGGTCACTGCCACCATCATCACCACGACGGTGAAGGCGAAGCAGAAGAATACGGCATCGGCACCTTCGTCTATTACCGTCGTCAGCCGATGGACATCGTAGCCTTCGACCAGTTTGCTGCGCATCTGCCAAAGAGCATCATACGTGCCAAGGGAATCTGCTACTTCGCCACCGAGACTGACATCTGCTATGTCTTCGAACAGGCTGGGCGCCAGCTTACCCTCCGCAATGCCGGACAGTGGTATGCCACCATGCCGAAGGACGAACTGGAGCGACTGCTTGCAGCCGAACCTTCTATTCGTCGCGACTGGGATGCAAAATATGGTGACCGCATGCAGAAACTCGTCTTCATCGGACAACACATGGATCGTGAAGCCATCACCGCAGCCCTCGATTTATGCCTGACTGAATGAAAATTATCTCTACCATATTCGTTGTTGTCTTTCTTGCTGCAATTGCTGCAGGAATCGCTGTCGGCTACTCGCTGGTGGGAAAGACCTTCTTCGTAGAGGGAGACACATATCTCTATGTCTATCCCGGTGACGATGCAGAAGCCGTCAGCCATCGTATTGACTCCCTTGCAGCCCCCTCTGCACCCCTCTCTTTCTCTACACTCAGCCATCTCCTACATCGGCAAGACCGCATACGCACAGGGCGTTATCTCGTAACACCCTCCTCCAATATGCTCTCTCTTCTGCGTGCCATATCCAACCACAACCAGCAACCGCTCAATCTCGTAGTACCCAGTGTACGTACCGTTCACGACCTTGCAGGACGAATCTCCAGCCGTCTGCTGGTTGACTCCGTAACTATCGACGGTATGCTCTGCGACTCCCTTTATTGTGCCTCGCTGGGATATACACCGCAGACCATACCCTCACTCTTCATTCCCAACACCTACGAAGTGTATTGGGACACTCCTGCCGACCAGCTCCTTCAGCGTCTTCAGTGTGAACATGCAGCATTCTGGAACTCAGAGCGCACAGCCAAAGCTGAAGCAATGGGACTCACTCCCATAGAGGTATCAACCCTTGCCAGCATCATCGACTCCGAGACATCCTATAACCCCGAGAAGCCCCGTGTTGCCGGACTCTACCTCAACCGTCTCTCCCATGGCATGCTGCTGCAGAGCGACCCTACTGTCATCTTCGCCCATAGCGACTTCACCATTCGACGAGTGATGCATACCCACCTTCTCATTGACTCCCCTTACAACACATACCGCTATGCCGGACTGCCTCCGGGACCTATCCGCATACCGAGCATTGCAGCCATAGATGCCGTTCTCAACTACGAACCACACGACTATATATATATGTGTGCCAAAGAAGACTTCTCAGGCAGTCATAACTTTGCAGCCACTTATGCCGAGCATAGCCGCAATGCACGTCGTTATGCACAGGCTCTCAACCAAAGAGGTATAAAATAAAAAACGTAACACCATGGAAAAGAAAAGAACCACACCGGAATTCATCACCCAGCTGGAGCCTAACGAAATATTCGTGTTTGGCAGTAACCTCCAAGGCATGCACGGAGGAGGCGCTGCCCTCGTGGCATACCGTAAATTCGGAGCTATCCTGGGTCAGGGCGTCGGACTGCAAGGTCAGAGCTACGGCATTCCAACCATGCAGGGCGGCGTCGAGACCATACGTCCGTACGTTGACGACTTCATCCGGTTTGCAAAAGAACATCCCGAACTTACCTTCCTTGTCACACGCATCGGTTGTGGCATAGCCGGATTCCGCGATTCCGACATCTCCTCACTCTTTGCCGCAGCACACACGGTTGACAACATCATCCTCCCTCCGGGTTGGTGAGCATTCCGCATGATAACCATGCATCAAAAAAGACGAATATGAGAAGTTTTTCCGTTATATGCTTTTTCCTTTGCTGTGTTCAGTTGAGTATGGCACAGGAGATAAAAATGCCTATCCGTGAGGAAGCGGCGTTCATTCAGAATCCTATGCTGTGGGCTGACTGCCCCGACCCAGATGTGATTCGCGTCGATGACACGTATTATATGGTGACGACTACGATGCATCTGATGCCGGGTGCACCGGTGATGAAATCGAAAGACCTGAAGAACTGGGAGACGGTGGGTTATATCTACGACCGGCTGACTGACTCACCGAGGTATGACTTGCAGCAGGGGACTGTCTATGGACGCGGACAGTGGGCTACATCCCTGAAGTATCACAAAGGGAAGTTCTATGCCCTGTTCGCACCTAACGAAGGCGGAGCCATGGGACGGACATATATATGCACGGCGGAACGGGCTGAAGGACCCTGGACGGTTCTCTCACGCATGCGTCATTTCCACGACGCCACACTGTTCTTTGACGATGACGACCGTGTGTATGTGTTCTACGGAACGGGTGAGATGGTGGAACTCAAGCAGGATTTGTCCGACGTCATCGAAGGGTCACATCGCAAGGTGTTCGAACGTGAGGCCGATGAGCGCGGACTGTTGGAAGGCAGCCGGATCATAAAGCATAACGGCCGGTATTACCTTCTGATGATTTCACAGGTATATGCCCCGGGACGACACCGGCGCGAGGTGTGCTACCGCGCTGACAACATTCAAGGGCCGTACGAGAAGGCAGTGATTCTGGAGAGCGACTTCGGAGGATTCCCATACGTAGGTCAGGGTACCATAGTCGATTCACCGTATGGTGACTGGTATGGCATCATATTTCAGGACCGTGGCGGTGTGGGACGTGTGCTGACGCTATCACCTGTGAGGTGGATTGACGGATGGCCTATGATTGGCGACGAAGACGGACGAGTACCAAGACACATGCGTCCTGTAGTGAGCGGTCAGCCCCGTACGGCTATTGTAGAGAGCGACGAATTTGACAGCAATGACAGGAAACTGAAATTGTGCTGGCAATGGAATCACAACCCCATAGACGAGGCTTGGTCGCTGACCGAACGTCCGGGATTCCTGCGACTGAAGACCAGCCGCGTGGTGCCGAACCTGTATCTGGCTCCCAATACCCTTACGCAACGGATGGAGGGACCTCTATGCTGCGGTACGGTGGTTATGGATATTTCGAAGATGAGAGACGGCGACCGTGCCGGATTTGCTGCGTTCAACGGCGACAGCGGTGTGTTGACCGTCAGGAAGGATGGCAAACGCCTGATGCTGACGATGAGCGAGCAAAGCGTAAGGCTGACAGAGGCTGAGAAGGCTGTTACCGATGTGGAAGAGAAAGTGATGGAAACGGTCGGTTTGTCAACCAAGACAAAAACCATATGGCTACGCATCGAGGGTGATTTCCAGCCAGGACACAATGATGCTGCAAATTTATATTATAGTCTCGACGGACTGACGTGGACTCAAATCGGAACAAGGAATTACCGGATGCTGTTTGACTACCGGCGTTTCTTCATGGGTTCCAAGTATGCCATCTTCTGCTATGCCACAAAGAAAATCGGTGGTTATGTAGATGTGGATGGATTTGACTCGAAGCGTGTGATGGCTTCGGCAGCAGTCTGACGCCCTACTGCAATAATCTCTTCTGAACGGTAGAAATCGAAGATGCCGTAGCGGCCCATTTCTACATCTACGAGTATGTCGGGATGCATGAGCTGCGCCATGAGAATGGAGTTCTGACGTATCATAAGCGAACTGCTACGTGTGAACATTGTGTAGTAGTTATAGTCCAGTGTATCGGGTATCAGCTTGTCTAGTATTCTGTCTTTGAGCGAAGGACTGCCTTTGTGTTTCCAAGTATGATGGTGGTTCTCTTCCCAAAGGGTTTTATAGTCGCAGCCGCTGACATCGACACCTACAAGGATGTCACCCGACTGCCGTGCTACACGGTTGAGAGGAAAAGGATTTATGATGCCTCCGTCAATGAGAATCATATCGTCATGCTGTACAGGCTGATAGAACGAAGGGATTGATATGCTGGCACGTATGGCATCGAAGAGGCTGCCGTGGTCGATGATTATCTCCTCTCCGGTTTTCAGTTCAGTAGCTACGGCACAGTAAGGTATGGGGAGGGATTCAATGGGCACGTCAGGTACGAACTCCTTGATGGCTCGTATGATGCGCTCACCCTTGACGATATGGCTGAAAGAGAAAGAAAAGTCAGTCAGTTCGAACATCTTCTTGCGGTTGACCGTTTTCATCCATTCACGGAACTCATTCATTTTTCCTGCTGCATATACACCGCCGATGAGGGCACCCATCGAGCAGCCGGCAATGGAACGGATATGGTAGCCGCGAGCTTCAAGCTCCTCGATGGCACCGATATGCGCCAATCCCCTGGCACCACCACTTGAGAGCACCAAAGCTACATCCTTCGGTTTCGGCAGAGCTTCCGGCTGAGCATTCGGATTAGCTTTCTGATTATCCTTCAGCTCCTCTTTCCTATTGCGACAGAACAGATTACTAAACAGATTACTGAACGGATTACTGAAAAACATATACTTCATTTCGTTTTCGATACAAATGTAAGAACACGTTTATTTCGTTTTCGATACAAATGTAAGGATGCGATTATTTCGTTTTCGATACAAATGTAAGGAGAAGATATGAGATAATCAAGAATTTACTCAAAAGACCCCCACAAATCAATGTGAAGGTCTTTTCATGTAATGTGCATTTAAAGAATTTCTAGTCAGAGTCGCTTTAGAATGCACATTTTCAGTAGCGGGTATGGGAATCGAACCCATCTTTCATGCGTGAGAGGCATGTGTCCTGAACCGATAGACGAACCCGCCAAGTAATAAAGGGTGCGGAAGGAGGGGGATTCTTTCTCGGCAAGCTCGAAAGCACAAGCGATGACGAACCCTGGGGTTCTCATCCCCCTCTAGGGACTTGGATTCGAACCCCCGGTACGGTAACCCGTACGTCAGTTTAGCAAACTGGTGGTTTCAGCCACTCACCCATCCTTCCGGAAACTTAGCTGAATTAACTCTGGGGCTGTTTCAAGGTACCCCAAGAGAGTGCTTTTCGTCAAAAGCGATGCAAAGGTAATGATTATTTACAATTCACAATGTACATTGTACAATTTTTTTTCAAATATTTTTAAATATAGTCCTCTTTGTCGCGTTTTTTATGTAAGTTTGCACGATTTTTGTATTATGAATGACTACAAGGACATAATATGCAAGGGCTACGGAACCGTAGAGGTGAACAAATGTCTGGACGAGAGGGGCTGTCTGTGCTATGCTGAATGGCAAGACCTGCCTTTCGAACCGAAACGTATGTTCTGGATTTATGACGTAGCCCCTGGCGAAAGTCGCGGATGCCACGCGCACAGCGAGTGTGAGGAGATTGTGTTTGCTGTAAGCGGCGGGTTCGATATGTTTGTAGATAACGGCAAGGAGTCGAAAACGGTACGCATAGATAATCCGCAGAGGGGCATATATATAGGAAAGAATGTGTGGTGCGAACTGAGGAATTTCGAACCGGGAACGGTTTGTGTGGTGGTGGCAAGCGTGGAGTATATGCACGAGGGCTATATCAGGAGTTATGAGGAGTTCAGACGAATATTCGAGCACAGAACCTCGGACGCAGCTGAGACAATGCAGCAGACGACGGCGCAGAAGACGGGTATGTGTCTGGTGAGATACAGTCCGGAGAGGGCTGAAGAGTGGAACGAGTTTGTAGCAAGGTCGAAGAACGGCACGTTCATGATTGACCGCCACTACATGGATTACCACAGCGACAGGTTTGAGGATGCATCGGTCATGTTCGTAGATAAGGAGAGGGTGTTTGCCGTACTGCCCGCAAATGTTGACAGGGAGAAAGGTGTGGTGTATTCGCATCAGGGACTGACCTACGGCGGACTGGTGATGAGCGACGAGATGGATTCGGTGAGGGTACTGGAGGGTTTCGAACTGATGAAGGAATATTACAAGAAGGAGTACGGAGCAAGGACGCTAATGTATAAGGCTGTGCCGCATATATACTGGAGGCAGACGAGCGGAGAGGATGAGTATGCGCTGTACAGGTGCGGTGCGAGGTTGT
Organism: uncultured Bacteroidaceae bacterium; assembly: GCA_905233285.1. Lineage (GTDB taxonomy): Bacteria > Bacteroidota > Bacteroidia > Bacteroidales > Bacteroidaceae > Minthosoma. The sequence goes on along the minus strand of CAJODY010000029.1, from coordinate 16,766 downwards.
CGGCTTGCGGACTGTCGAGCTGCGTGAACCTGAAGTCGCCTATTGCTTACGAGCACTCAAGACGCAATGCTCTGAAGAAGGCACAGAAAAGGCTATTGAAGGTGGAGCGGACAGACGACGTGGAGCAGTACTGGCAGATTCTGAGCACGGTGCTGAAGGAACGTCACGGACTGAGACCCGTGCATAACAGCGACGAACTGCGACTGCTGATGAGCCGCTTCCCCAATAATATAAAGCTGTATGCCGTAAGGGATGAAGAGGGACGGATGATTGCAGGTACGTACATATTTATATATGAGAAGACGGTACATACGCAGTATATGACTGCCACGGAGGAAGCCAGACGCTGCGGAGCGCTGGATCTGCTCATCGACCACCTGATAGCTGAGTATGCACAGACACATGAGTGGCTGGACTTCGGAATCTCTACGGAGAAAGACGGACTGTGGCTGAACGAGGGACTGATTTACCAGAAGGAAGGTTTCGGTGGCAGAGGAATTTGTTATAATCAATATGAACTGAAGTTGTGATGCATACGAAAGAAGAAAAGATGAAGGCGTTCGGCAGGTTGCTCGATGTGATGGACGACCTGAGAGAGAAGTGCCCTTGGGACAGAAAACAGACGAACGAGAGTCTGAGGGCAAACACGATTGAGGAGACATTTGAATTGTGTGATGCTATCATAAAGAACAATCAGTCAGACATTTGCAAGGAATTGGGTGATGTATTACTCCATATAGTTTTCTATGCCAAGATAGCAAGCGAGACGGAGGAATTTGACATTGCTGACGTATGCAATAAGCTGTGCGACAAACTGATTTTCCGTCACCCGCATGTGTATGGAGAAGCGGTGGCAAACAGTGCGGCAGAGGTGGTGCAGACATGGGAACAGATAAAGCAGAAGGAGAAGGACGGAAACAAGACGGTGCTGAGTGGAGTACCCGATGCCCTACCCTCGCTCATCAAAGCATACAGGATACAGGACAAAGCCCGTAATGTGGGTTTTGACTGGCAGGAGCGGCGTGAGGTGTGGAAGAAGGTGAAGGAAGAGATTGGGGAGTTTGAGGCAGAGGTGGAACACATGGACAAGGAGAAGGCTACGGAGGAGTTTGGTGATGTGATGTTCTCGCTCATCAACGCTGCGCGGTTGTACAAGATAAATCCGGACAATGCGTTGGAGAAGACTAACCAGAAGTTTATGAAACGCTTCAACTACGTTGAGCAGAAACTGAAGGAAGCCGGAAAGACTTTTCAGGACACGACGCTGGAAGAGATGGACAAATACTGGAACGAAGCAAAAAAACAATAAATCGGATATATGTCAGAACTATTAAAATTTACAGAACTAATCGGAAACCTGATATGGGGATGGCCCATGATAGTGTTGCTGCTGGGAACCCATGTATTCCTTACTATCAGACTGAAGTTTCCGCAACGTAAGATTTTCAAGGCAATCAGATTATCGGTAAAGAAGGATAAGGACTCGAGTGGCGACATAAGTCAGTTCGGTGCCCTCACCACATCGCTGGCTGCCACCATCGGTACGGGTAACATCATCGGTGTGGCTACAGCCATCAGCCTGGGTGGCCCCGGTGCTGTGCTGTGGTGCTGGCTCACGGGCGTATTCGGCATTGCCACGAAATACGGTGAAGGACTGTTGGCTATAAAGTACAGGGAGAAGACGGAGAACGGTACGATTCTGGGTGGTCCGATGTATGCTCTGGAGAAGGGTCTGGGATGCAAATGGCTGGCTGTGCTGTTCTGTGTGTTTGCAGCAGTGGCTGCCTTCGGCATCGGTAATACTGTTCAGGCAAACGCGATAAGTGAGAATATCACTTTGGTGATGGAACCGATACTGAGTCCTCACTACACACGACTGATATGCGGATTTGTGACTGCAGCGCTGGTGGGTGCAGTAATTATCGGTGGTGTGAAGAACATTGCGAGGTGGTGTACGGCTCTCGTACCGTTCATGGCTCTGTTCTATGTCATGGGATGTATATATATCCTCGTCGTCAATCATGCATACATTCCGATGGCTCTGCGACTGATAGTGGAAAGTGCATTCTCGGCAGAGGCAGTCGGTGGCGGTGCGGTAGGTACGGTGATGATGGTGGCAGCCCGTTACGGTATTGCCCGGGGACTGTTCTCGAACGAGTCGGGAATGGGTTCGGCACCGATTGTGGCAGCTGCAGCACAGACACGTAATCCGGTGCGTCAGGCACTGGTGTCGAGTACGGGTACGTTCTGGGATACAGTAGTGATATGTGCCATCACCGGACTGGTGGTTACGACAAGTATCTTAGCTTATCCGGAGATTAGTCAGGATCAGGGTGGCATGCTGACAAAGGAGGCTTTCGGAAAAGTGCCGTATGTGGGTACACTGATACTCACGTTCGGTATCATTACATTCTCGTTCTCCACCATTCTGGGCTGGAGCTACTATGGCGAAAGAGCTATGGAGTATCTGTTCGGCAAGCGCTCGATAATGATGTACAGGACGGTGTTCGTACTTGCCGTTTTCGTTGGTTCGATTATGAGTCTGGCAATGGTATGGAACCTGGCTGACATATTCAATGCACTGATGGCTATTCCTAACCTGATTTCATTGTTGTTGTTGTCGGGTGTGATTGCAAGGGAGACGCAGCACTATCTGTGGAATAAGAATCTGGACGATTATATGGAGGAGTAAAGTTTTGGTTTACTGTTTACTGTTTACCGTTTAAGGGTTGTAGTTTTTTATGGAGAAGGACTTATGCATAATAATGTTGACGGCAGGTATAGTGAGTCTGCTGTTCAAGATGTTCAAGCAACCGGTGGTGCTGGGGTATATCGTTGCCGGCATGATGGTTGGTCCTTACATGCTGGGCGAATCGTGGATAAACGATGAGAATGCTGAAACATGGGGAGAAATCGGTGTGCTTTTCCTTTTGTTTTCGCTCGGACTGGAGTTCAGTTTCAAGAAACTGCTACAGGTGGGCAATACGGCTCTGATAGGTGCGACGACGATTGTGGTGGGAATGATGACTGTCGGTTTTACGGCAGGAATGCTCATGGGCTTGAATTTCATCAACTCGCTGTTCCTGGGCGGTATGCTGTGTATGTCGTCAACCACGATTGTATTCAAAGCCATAGACGAAGCAGGACTCAGGGCGCATAAGTTTACTAAGATTTGTTTCGGAATACTGATTTTTGAGGATTTGTTTGCCGTAGTGCTGATGGTATTGTTGTCGTCGATTGCCGTAAAAAACGAGTTTGAGGGTTCGGCACTGGTCTTTCAGATTATTACCCTTCTGCTTTATCTCACAATATGGTTTATAAGCGGAATTTTGATTATTCCGACTTTTCTTTCACACTTTAAGCATCAGCTGAACGACGAAACCCTAACACTGCTGTCAACGGGTCTGTGTCTGGGAATGGTGCTGCTGGCTGTAGGAGCCGGATTCAGCAGCGCACTCGGTGCATTCGTTATGGGTTCGATTCTGGCTGAGACAGTAGAGGCAGAACGTATAGAACATCTTATTCTGCCTGTGAAGAATATATTCGGAGCTATCTTCTTTGTGTCTGTGGGTATGATGATAAATCCGGCGATGCTGATAGAGTATTGGCAGATTATACTTATCATCACACTGATTGTTATCATCGGACAGATAATCTTCGGTTCGGTGGGCACACTGCTGAGCGGACAGAGTCTGAGGGTATCGCTACAGACCGGATTCTCACTGGTTCAGATAGGTGAGTTTGCTTTCATCATCGCTTCGTTGGGAGAATCGCTGAACGTGACGGACAAGAGTCTGTATCCGATTGTTGTGGCTGTATCGGTAATCACAACGTTCCTGACTCCATACATAATGAAACTTGCCTACCCTACTCTCAACTTCCTTGACCGCCACATGAGCAACGAGACAAAACAACTGATGGAGGCATACAGGAAAAGCCGCACAGAGACAAAGAAGGACAAGAACTGGAAACGTATTCTCAGGATATTGTGGACTCTGCTGCTGCGTCAGCTCTCTATGGCTCCGGGCATAAAACACATAATGGCTCTGTTCAACAAAAACCTGTATGCAAGAGAAAAGGTGGCTGAGGCAAAGCGCAGTATGATGCACGAGGCACAGTCGTCGCTGCTCAGTCTGGATATACACATCTCGGAATTTGATATCCCTTCAAACTCTACGTTCTGCGGACGCACACTGAAAAGTCTGGGGCTGAGAGGACAAACTGGAGCTAACGTTGTAAGCATAGTAAGAAGCGGAATATACATAAACATTCCGAACGGCGACAACCGCATCTTCCCCAACGATAAGATTGTAGTGGCTGGAACCGACGAACAGATGGATGCGTTCAAGAAATTGCTGGAAAGCAGCATAACTGCCGACGACGAACATATATATTCCGCTAAGAAGATTGAACTTGGCAACATTATCATGGGAGAAGGCAATCAGCTGATAGGAAAGACGATAAAGGATTCGAACATAAGAGAAAGCACAAAGTGTATCATCATGGGTGTGATACGTCCGTCGGAAGCCGGTGTTATGAACCCAGACCCTGAAATAGTGCTTCAGTTTGAGGACATCCTAGTCATCGCAGGAGAGAAAGACAATATATCGAAGGCAAAGGAGATTTACTCAGAAATGAGTATTGTGGAATAGACGGAATTATCGGAACTTTGCAACGCAAATAAAACCAGAAGGACTTGAAACTTTCAGAATTAAAAACAGGCGAAACAGGCATCGTGGTTCATGTGCATGGACACGGCGGATTCAGGAAGCGCATCGTTGAGATGGGTTTCATCAAGGGCGAAACCATAAAGGTATTGCTCAATGCCCCACTGCACGACCCTGTGAAATATAAGGTGATGGACTACGAGGTGAGTCTGCGACGTGCTGAGGCTGAACTCGTGGAAGTGGTAAGTGAGAAAGAGGCTGAAAGATTCGAACTGGAAAACCGATACCACCCGGGTATTCCTGCCGATGAGAACTGCTACGACCGTATGCAACTGATGGCTCACATGAAGGAGCACGAACTGAATGTGGTGTTCGTAGGTAACCCGAACTGTGGAAAGACATCGATTTTCAATGCTGCATGTGGTGCACACGAGCATGTGGGAAACTACTCAGGAGTGACTGTGGATGCAAAGGTAGGAGAATTTGACTTCGAAGGGTATCATTTCAATCTGACCGACTTGCCAGGCACTTATTCACTCACAGCCTATACTCCGGAAGAACTCTACGTGAGACGTCACATCATCGAACGTACCCCTGACATCATTGTGAACGTTGTGGATGCAAGCAATCTGGAACGGAACCTGTATCTCACCACTCAGCTCATTGACATGGACGTACCGATGATTATGGCACTGAACATGTACGACGAACTGCGTTCGAGTGGTAATACTCTCGACACCCTTCAACTGGGTACCCTGCTCGGAGTGCCTGTAGTGCCGACGGTGGGACGCACCGGTGAGGGCGTATTGGAGTTGTTCCGTCAGATTATAGCCATAGAAGAAGGACGTCAGGATATTGCACGACATATACATGTGAACCACGGCAGTCTGATAGAACAGAATATTGAGAAAGTTGAGGTTCTCATACGTCAGAACCCTGAACCCCACCACAACTATTCGGGACGTTTCCTTGCCATCAAGATGCTGGAGAACGACCGCCAGATTGAGGGTATCATCAGGACTTTGGCAAACAAAGACGATATAATCAGGACTACCGAGGAATGTAAGCGCAGCATACAGGACGAACTGGGAGAAGACAGCGAATCGGCCATCACCGATGCGAAATACGGATTTGTGCAGGGTGCACTGAAGGAATGTTTCAAGAAGAACCACGTAAACAACCGCATACTGACAAAACGCATCGATGCCATTGCCACAAGCAATATATGGGGCTACCCTATCTTCCTGCTGCTGATGTATGTGATGTTCTACTGCACATTCAATATCGGACAGTATCCGATGGACTGGATTGATATGCTAGTAGGATGGATTAGCGGAGTGACTGCCAATTATATGGCTGACGGACCACTGAAAGACCTGATTATCGACGGAATAATCGGTGGTGTAGGAGGTGTTGTGGTATTCCTTCCAAACATCATGATCCTGTATGCTTTCATATCATATATGGAAGACTCGGGATATATGGCCCGTGCTGCCTTCATCATGGACAAGATGATGCACAAGATGGGACTTCACGGCAAATCGTTCATACCGATGATAATGGGATTCGGATGTAACATACCGGCTGTGATGGCTACCCGAACCATCGAAGACCGCAAATCACGGCTCATCACTATGCTCATTGTACCGCTTATGTCCTGCTCGGCACGACTGCCGGTATATATCATCATCATCGGAGCATTCTTCCCCCATTGTCAGGCACTCGTATTGTTTGCAATGTATCTGATAGGTATCATAATGTCTATACTCATGGCAAAACTCTTCAGCCGTTTCGTAGTTAAGGGTGAGAGCAGTCCGTTCGTTATGGAACTTCCCCCCTATCGTCTGCCGTCGGCAAGAAATGTGGTGCGCCACACTTGGGAGAAAGGCAGGCAGTACCTGAAGAAGATGGGAACAACGATTCTGGCTGCCAGCATCATAGTCTGGGCACTCAGCTATTTCCCACATCATGACGGATACAGCAACAGCGAACAGATAGAGAACAGTTATATCGGACAGATTGGTAAGACCGTAGAACCTGTAATCCGACCATGTGGCATGGGATGGAAAGAGGGTGTCAGCATCATCACCGGTATAGGTGCAAAGGAAATCGTAGCCTCTACGATGGGTGTGCTCTACAGCAACGATGGAAAGAGCGAAGGACTTGAGGATGAGGCTGCCGAACAAGCCCGATTGTCGCGACTAATAAAGAAAAACAGCGGACTCACTACCCTCTCGGCTTTTGCCTTCATCATCTTCGTATTGCTCTACATGCCTTGCATACCAACATGCATAAGTATCAAGAACGAAGCAGGTTCGTGGCGGTGGGCTGCGTTCACCATTATCTACACCACGCTTCTGGCTTGGATTTGTTCAACCATCGTATTCCAAATAGGTAGTCTCTTATGATACAAATGGCGATTGTCATATTGATTGTGGCACTCACGGTAGTTCTGACCGTGAGGCATTACTATCGCCGACTGACAGGAAAGGTCACCGGATGTAATTGTTGTCAGAAAACCGGCAGCCCGGAATGTCATTGCTGCGAGCATCAAGCTGACTGCAAAACACAATAAAAAACGTAGTGCGTTCGTTTATAATGAATGTATGCGCACGAGATTTCTCTATAATCTTTATATCGTGGCAGGATTGGCATTTATAATGTCAGTTCTGTTTTCGTGTGGCAATCCCAATATATATCATAAGAAAGGCGACCAGGCACTTGCCATAGGTGAATACTACACGGCTTCGCTCCACTACAAGAAAGCATATTCTCGTACCCCGTCGAAAGACAAAATGAAACGTGGTCAGAGAGCCTTCCTCATGGGAGAATGTTACCGACACATAGGCTACGCTCAGAAAGCTGTAGCTGCATATCAGAACGCCGTAAGATATAAGTACCCCGACTCCATCTGCATACTCCATCTGGCTCGTCAGCAACTGAAATGCTCTATGTATAAGCAGGCAGCCGTGAATTTTCAGGAATACCTGAAACTCGACCCGACTAATTTATTGGCAAAGAACGGTCTGCGTTCCACAATACTGGCTCCACAGTGGAAAGCCAACCCGAATCAGTACACCATAAAGAAAGAAAATATCTTCAATAGCCGCAGAAGCGACTATAGTCCGATGCTGGTAGGTGATGACTCCGACATTCTGGTCTTCACATCAACACGCAGTGATGCCACAGGTGACGACATATCAGGTGTTACTGGTGTGAAATTCAGCGACCTCTTCCAGTCGCGAAAGAACGAAGAAGGGAAATGGCAGCAGCCGGAAGGCATCGAGGGTTCGGTAAACACAGAATATGAGGAAGGGGCATCGTGCATCTCTCCCAACGGCAGAGTGATGTACTTCACACGTTGTTCAAGCGACCCCGACTATCCGCGATTTGCTGAGATATGGCAGTCGAACCGTAGCGATGCCACATGGGGTTCACCCTCAAAATGTGAAATCTCGAAAGACACCCTTACCAGCTATGCCCATCCTGCAGTATCGCCAGACGGCAAATGGCTCTATTTCGTAAGCGATGCCCCAGGTGGAGAAGGTGGACTCGACATCTGGCGAACAATGATTCTGGACAATGGTTTCGGAGGTGCCGAACCTCTCGGTCCCCCAATCAATACTCCTGGCGACGAGATGTTCCCCTCGTTCCGTCCTAATGGCGACCTTTATTTCTCAAGCGATGGACATCCCGGCATGGGTGGACTCGACATATTCATTGCCCATCCTAAATATGAGGTGCGCGATGAGATTGCTTACGGCGACACATCGAACGTCACTACCAACCTCTTGTCATGGGATATAGAGAATCAGCAGTTTCCGCTCAATTCTGCCGGCGATGACTTCGGCATGACTTTCGAGGGTGTGCACAACCGGGGATTCTATTGTACGAGTCGAAACGACGGTAAGGGTTGGGAACACATCTATTCATTCGAATGTCCTGAGATTCTTCAGACCGTCACAGGATGGGTTTATGAAAAAGACGGATACGAACTGCCTGAAGCACTTGTATATATGGTGGGTAACGACGGTACGAACGAACGTCTCTCGGTAAAGGGCGATGGTTCGTTTACACAAGTCATCAAGCCTGGTGTCGATTACGTATTTCTGGGTACATGCAAGGGATATCTAAACGTGATGAACGCCCTGCGGCTGGAGCCCACGGAAGAGAGTGTCGATACAACTTTACAGTTTCCGCTTCCACCTATCAACGTACCCGTTCTCATCGACAATATATTCTATGAATTCGACAAAGCAGACCTCACTCCTGAGAGTACAGCAGCCCTCGACCAGCTTGTCGATATGATGAATCAGAATCCGAACATAACCATCGAACTGAGTGCCCATTGCGACTATCGTGGTAACGATGCATACAACGAACGTCTGTCGCAACGTCGTGCCGAGTCGGTGGTCAACTACATGATTGCTCACGGCATCAAGACCGACCGCATGACTCCGAAGGGATATGGCGAAAGCAGACCGAAGGTGGTTACGAAGAAGATGACCGAGAAATATCCTTGGCTTGCTGAGGGTGACACTCTGACTGAAGCATTCATCCTGAAGAATGAAGATATAGACAAACAGGAAGAAATGAATGCTCTGAACCGCCGTACCGAATTCAAGGTACTGCGCACCACCTATGGTACAACACTCAGGGAGTATGACCCTTCAGCCGTAAAGCCACGTGAAGAGAAGAAAGAAGAAGATGAAGACAACTTTATCTTCTAAGCCCCTACAAATTTATAAATGTAACTGCTGCTGCGTACGCTTGGATACTGACAACGAGGATCGAGGTCGGCTCTCGACTTCAGATGGTCAATCATTCGGTTATAGCAGTCCATCGGACTTATAGCCTTGCAGCGCACAGTGAACGGAGTATCGATATATCGGCATTTATTCGTTACGGGGTCAACCACAACGCGCTTGAAGACGATTGTTCCTTCATACCATCCTGGATTCTCCACGTTGAGAGCTTCGAGCTGCATACGCTTCCTGTCGGCATTCGACATCGCCCTGCCTTCTATCTTAACTGCCTTGTTTTCCTGTTCCAATCTGTGAAACTCCTCGATATTGTCTGCTTCCGTTTTCAGAAACAGCACATAATTACTGTAGCTTACTTTCAGTCTGAAAGGATAAGAATTATCCGATTCAAGAAAATCACTTATCTTGGCAGCCACATTATTATCCATCTTTATCTCACCTATCGAAGTGAGAAAATCCACAGCTTCATCCACGCTGTGAGCCAACGTTTCATGGTTGAAATATCTGATAAAAAGATTCATATAGAATAAGTTATTACAGTTACAACTGTTATGCCATTAATACAAACTGAGGGCAAAGTTACAGCTTTTTCTTGATTCTCCATTCTGCAGGATAAAGATTATTTGCCCTGCTGCCAATATTTTTACAAAAGCCCAGTGGATAACCCTCATATGTCAACAGCACATAACCTCTTGGAGCATCGGCATTTAACACCAGAGATTCGCCACGCAGATACTGCAAAGCATCGCTGAGCGACAGTTCCACTTTCGGCCATTCCTTTTTGTTTTCATCAACTGTCATTGCCTCCGACTGGCTGGGTTCCACCGTACCCTTACGGTCCACCACTCTGCCTGGTTCTATACCATTGAGCAGGACGTGCAGGTTTTTCTGTACTTTCTTTGCGTCGAGCGAACAACGTCTGCTTTCGCCCTCCTTCTGCAGTATAGCGACAAAGAAACCCTCACCTTTAGTGCGATGCGGATAGAAATGCCCGTCAACTACTCCCCAGCTCTTCTCGTCGTACAACGGCAGGATGTCAGCACCCAGTTCTTCAGCTATCCACCTTACATTATCCTCATCCTCATAATGATTATAAGTACATGTACTATAAATGAACAGACCGCCGTCGTGCAGATTATCCCATATATCACGTATTATCTCCCTCTGGCGTTTCTGACACATCATCACGTTGCTCATGCTCCACTCCCCTATGCTGTCAGCGTCCTTACGGAACATACCCTCACCCGAACAGGGAGCATCACACAGAATGAGGTCGAATACAGGGCCTAGCGGTTGGAAATCCCTTGCATAGTTCGATGTCACAGTAACGTTCGGATTGCCCCACTTTACAATATTCTCCTTCAGTATGCTGGCACGCTGACGGATTGGTTCGTTTGCGAACAGCCATGAGCCCTCAGGCAGGAAATCGAGCAACAGAGTGCTCTTGCCACCGGGAGCAGCACAAAGGTCGAGACACATCATCGGTTCCTCCCCCCTTGCATACACCTTCAGCAGATGACTTACAAACATCGATGATGCCTCCTGTACATAGTAACAACCGGCATGCATCAGAGGGTCAAGAGTAAACTGCGGACGCTCCTTCAGGTATCTGCCCTTTTCGCACCACGCTACACATTCCTCATCCTGAAACCTCTCCGACGGTTTCCTTCTGTTCAGCCTCGCACTGCACACAGGCTCCTCGTCCAGAGCTTTCAAAAACAGCTGGAACTCTTCCTCGCCCAACAGCTCCTTCATCATCCTGCTGAAATCCTCAGGTAAAATCATTTTCTTACTAAATCGACGAATGAATACCTGTATTCATGCTTCTCGTCCTTATCATGGTCTTCCCTCACCGTTTCCTTCCATTGCTCAGCATCAATCTTCGGGAAGAACGTGTCAGCCTCCTTCGGAGTATCATGTATCTGAGTCAGACACAGACGGTCGGCCATAGGCAGAGCCTGCTCATATACCGAAGCACCGCCAATCACATAGACATCCTCGCTGTGTCGTCCCTCATAGTCATATCCGCTACGTGCAGCCTCCAAAGCCTCTTCCAGCGTCGGATAGCATTCGGCACCCTGAAACGCATCCTTCGCCGCACTACGTGAAATCACTATATTACGACGATTAGGCAGAGCACCCTTCGGCAGACTTTTAAACGTCTTTCTGCCCATCACGATGGTATTACCCGTCGTCAGAGCCTTGAAGCGCTTCAAGTCGTTCGGTAGCCAATAAATCAGCTTATTCCTCAGCCCTATAGCTCCGTTCTCAGCTATTGCAACAATAATACTTATCATGTTTTGTTTTTTCTATTTTGTGACGCCTTCGATATATCGTTATGTCGAAATGTCGTTATGTCGGCAAGATAGGCGCCCTAAACACTAACTTTAGCCTTAATATGCTCATACGGGTCATAATCCTCGAGAGTGAAATCCTCATACTTGAAGTCAAAAATACTCTTCACCTCAGGATTGATAACCATACGCGGCAGTTTTCGCGGCGTACGTGTCAGCTGCAGACGAGCCTGCTCCAGATGGTCGAGATATAGGTGGGTATCGCCCGTAGTATATACGAAATCACCCGGTTTCAGTCCAGTCACCTGAGCCACCATCATCGTCAGCAAGGCATAGCTGGCAATATTGAACGGCACACCGAGAAACGTGTCGGCACTACGCTGATACAGCTGACAGCTGAGTCGTCCGTCAGCCACATAGAACTGGAACAGGATATGACACGGAGGCAGATTCATGTTTTCAATATCTGCTACGTTCCATGCACTTACAATCAAACGGCGCGAATTCGGATTCGTCTTAATCTGGTTTATCACGTCAGTCACCTGGTCCACGTGTCCACCCTTATAGTCGGGCCACGAACGCCACTGATAACCGTAGATATGTCCCAGGTCGCCCGTTTCGGGGTCAGCCCATTCGTTCCAAATCCTCACACCGCGTTCTTGCAGCCACTTGGCATTTGTGTTTCCCTGCAGAAACCACAGCAGCTCGTAGATGATACTCTTCAGGTGCAGTTTCTTTGTAGTTAGCAGCGGAAAACCCTCCTCCAGGTTGAAACGCATCTGGTTTCCGAACACCGAGAGCGTACCAGTTCCCGTGCGGTCGCCCTTCTCCACTCCCTCGTTCAGAATTCTGTTCAACAAATCAAGATATTGCTTCATAAATCATGCTGTTTTTGTTTTCGCTCGCGAAGATACATCTTTTTTCAAAAACAATCGGCATAATCCGAAAAAAGATTATGCCGAAATCTGTTTATTTTACAGACTTACTGCCTGTGCATCATTTATCAGCTTTTACCTTCCACTTGCCTTCATCATTCACAACAGTCTCAGTATCGCTCTTTGTCGAGCCATCGCCGAAAGTGAGAGTATAGGTTACCTCAGCTGTCTTTCCGCTCTCTGAAATCTCGCAATCATCAATCTTTACTGAAGATATACCGCCCATCTCTTCATACATCTTTGCACCCTGAGCCACAAAATCAACCAGCATCTGCTTCTGCTCTGGTGTCGGAGTCTCCTTGAAATATGAGAGATCAACTACCTTCTCATAGTTACCTTTCTTCATATTTGTGAAAAACTCTTCTACCGCACCGGCAGGTGAATTGTTTGAACATGCAGTAAAAAAAATAGCAACGAGCGCAACGCTCAGAATCGAAAAAATCTTTTTCATTTCGTTAGTGTTTTAAAAGGTTTAACAAATAAGGTTAATTTACTAATTTCTATATCTTTAGGATATAAATATTCATCATTTTCGTCTATTGGTTTCATGGTCTCATTCCTGCCTCCTCCACTGATGTCGATACCTTGATGCAGATATGCCTGCCACACCAGTTCCGTGCAATACATCCGGCTCGTATCCGAAAGCTTGTAATCATTGTCAAACTCCACCCCTTCCTCAACTTTCTTCATGGCATATTCAGCAGCCCGTGCAGCCGTCGAGTCCCCACACTCTATCCTCATCCATGCTCCACATCCGGCCTTGTCTCTGGCCAGATACTCAGCAAGCGGCTCCACCTTCACCAGTTCCTTCTCACCCTTCGGTGCCTCTCCCGGCACAGCGTGCACCACCGTCCACTCCCCGCGTTCACCGTCGTAGCGAAGATTTCCGATATGTGAATAGTCCGAACCGCTCAACATCTTCACAATCTTGCTCTCCAGACCAAATCCACAGCGCATCACGAGGTCGCCGTCGCGAAAGTCCTCCGTCCCGTCCACCACTACCCTGCTGCCGTGTTTCTCACACCCTGACAGCATCATCGTGAGCAATAGACATCCGACTGCAAACTTTCTCATATCGTCGCAAATGTAGGCAATAATTCCCTATTACAAAATCTTTTCGGCAAAAAAATCCCCAAAACTGCTTTTTCATCCCCATTCTTTTTGATTTTTGAAACCGTTTCTTTTGTCTGTTTTATTGTTTATTCGTAACTTCGCGCCGATTTTTGAATTATAATACAAGCAACATGATAAAAATTACTTTTCCAGACCAGTCGGTTCGTGAATATGAAGCCGGTGTGACTGGTCTGCAGATTGCAGAGAGCATCAGCCAGCGACTGGCACAGGAGTGTGTGGCATGTGGAGTGAACGGTGAGACCACCGAACTCAACCGCCCCATCACCGAGGATGCAACCATTTGTCTCTACAAATTCGACGATGCAGAAGGCAAACATGCGTTCTGGCACACATCGGCACACCTCATGGCAGAAGCTATCGAGCAGCTCTGGCCTGGTACCCAGTTCGGTATCGGTCCGGCCATCGAAAACGGATTCTACTACGACGTAATGCCACCCGAGGGCGTGAAACTCTCCGATGCCGACTTCCCTGCCATCGAGAAGAAGATGCAGGAACTCGTACAGCGCGGCGAAGCACTCATCCGTAAGGACATAGCAAAGAAAGACGTAATGGAACTCTTCGCTTCCAAAGGACAGAGCTACAAGAACGAGCTCATTGCCGAACTCGAAGACGGACACATCACCACATACACCCAGGGCGACTACATCGACCTCTGTAAGGGACCGCACCTCATGACCACAGCCCCCATCAAGGCATTCAAACTGCTCAGCCTGGCAGCAGCCTACTGGCGTGGCGACGAGAAGCGTCCGATGATGACACGTATCTACGGCATCTCGTTCCCAAAGAAGAAGATGCTCGACGAATACCTTGTAGCCCTCGAAGAGGCAAAGAAGCGCGACCACCGCAAGATAGGCAAGGAGATGGAACTCTTCATGTTCTCCGAGCGCGTAGGTAAAGGTCTGCCCATGTGGCTGCCGAAGGGTACAGCCGTTCGCATCCGTCTGCAGGACTTCCTGCGTAAGATTCAGAAGCGCTACGGCTATCAGGAAGTCATCACTCCCCACATCGGAGGCAAGAACCTCTACGTCACATCAGGCCACTATGCCCACTACGGCAAGGATTCGTTCCAACCCATACAGACTCCGGAAGAAGGCGAGGAATACCTCCTCAAACCCATGAACTGCCCTCACCACTGCGAGATATTCGCATGGCAGCCACGCAGCTACAAAGACCTCCCCTTCCGCTGTGCCGAATTCGGTACCGTCTATCGCTACGAGCAGTCGGGCGAGCTCCACGGACTCACACGCGTACGCTCCTTCACACAGGACGATGCACACATCTTCTGCCGTCCCGACCAGGTGAAAGACGAATTCCTGCGTGTCATGGACATTATTAATATAATATTCAAGGCGCTCGACTTCCAGAACTTCGAAGCACAGATATCACTCCGCGACCCTAACGACAAAGAAAAATACATCGGTAGCGACGAAGTATGGGAACAGGCCGAAAACGCCATCATCGAAGCATGTCAGGAGAAAGGTCTGCCTACACGCACTGAACTGGGCGAAGCAGCCTTCTACGGTCCGAAACTCGACTTCATGATAAAGGACGCCCTCGGTCGCCGTTGGCAGCTGGGTACCATCCAGGTCGACTACAACCTGCCCGAGCGCTTCCAGCTCGAATACACAGGAGCCGACAACCAGAAGCACCGTCCCGTCATGATTCACCGTGCTCCGTTCGGCTCAATGGAACGCTTCATCGCAGTCCTCATCGAGCATACAGCCGGACGCTTCCCGCTCTGGCTCATCCCCGACCAGGTAGTCGTACTGCCAATCTCCGAGAAATTCAACGACTACGCAAAGAAAGTAGCCGAAAAACTCAACCTCAACGACGTGCGCACCATCGTCGATGACCGCAACGAGAAGATAGGACGTAAGATTCGCGACAACGAACTCAAGCACATCCCCTACCTCCTCATCGTCGGAGAGAAAGAAGCCGGCGAAGGCACAGTCAACGTACGCAAACAGGGCACACAGCAGCAGGAAACCATGTCGATAGCCGACTTTGCAAAGAAAATAAACGACGAAGTGAAAGAAATGACCGAAAATTTTTAAGTAATTTCCAAGTTTTTCGTAACTTTGCGCCCGATTTGAACAAAAACGACAAAAAAACCAATAAATCTCTTAACCAAACAAAACCGGAAGGAACAATAAAACACAACTGAATGAAAGTTGACAAAAACAAACAGCAACATCGCATAAATGAGCAGATACGTGCTCGCGAAGTAAGAATAGTAGGTGACGGTATCGAATCAACCGTACTTCCCCTCAGAGAAGCCCTGCAGCTTGCAGAAGACAAAGAAGTTGACCTCGTAGAGATTTCACCCACAGCCGTTCCGCCGGTTTGTCGCCTTATCGACTACTCCAAATTTCTGTATCAGCAGAAAAAGAAGCAGAAAGAAATCAAGGCAAAGCAGGTTAAGGTCGATGTGAAAGAAATACGATTCGGTCCGCAGACAGGCGACGCCGACTATGCATTCAAACTGAAGCACGCCCGTGAATTCCTCACCGACGGCAACAAAGTGAAAGCATACGTATTCTTCAAGGGACGCTCCATCGTCTTCAAAGAACAAGGCGAAGTCCTCCTGCTCCGTTTTGCCAACGACCTCGAAGAAGTAGCAAAAGTAGAGAGCATGCCCAACCTCGAAGGCAAGAAAATGTTCCTCACCCTCTCACCCAAGAAGGCAGGACAGCCCAAGAAGAGCCAGCAGCGCCGCGACAACGAAGCAGCTGAAGCCAATGCCAAAGCACAGGCTCAGGCTCAGAAAGAACAGGAAGGTCCCAATCCCAACAGCCCCTTCGCTGCTCTGAAGGACATGATTGAGGAAAACTAAAATAGGTGCGTAACGCCCTGGTATATGCGTTGCCATCAGAATATTAATAATTAAACAAACAAAAAAATGCCAAAAGTTAAAACAAAATCCGCTGCCAAGAAGCGTTTCAAGCTTACTGGTACAGGCAAGATCAAGCGTCA
>CAJODY010000028.1 GCA_905233285.1 uncultured Bacteroidaceae bacterium | reverse complement strand
AGTTGCAGGAATATCGGTTTTTCTCCGCTGAACATCATAGGTTTGCATTTTTACGGGTTGTCAACTGCCAACGGCAGAATACTTTATACGATAGCCAAGTGAACAATATGATGCCACAGATATGTAATATACATAACACATAAGCACGGTGTCCTGCAAATAGATGTGGCTCTAAAGAGTTTATTATCTTTACAAAAAGACTCCCGAATATCACTAGAAACAGACTTGTTATTGCAAAATGGTGTTTCTGCAAATATATTCCTCCAAACAGATATAAAGAATGTATAAGAATTAAAAACGAATATACACTAACCCCACGTATCACCTTATCTTCTGACCAATTATCGAAGAAATACTTCGATGCAGCTATTACAGGTCTGTCTGCCGAAGATAGCCAAATCATGTGGAGTACATCAGCTACAATAAAAGCCAAAGTGCCGGCAACTACTGAAAATCCAATCATATACAACCATCTTGCCAGGAACTTTTCCTGATTAGTTGCAGGAAGCATCAAAAAGGCTGTACGTCGTTGTTTTTTCTGTTCCTTGCCATAAAGCTGGCTTGCTATCACTATGAAACAGAAATACATAGCCACAGATCCAAAACGACCTACAGACTCGCATTGTGCTTTGGTAACCAATCCTATATGTTCCGGACTGAACAGGCCCTTAGATAAACTATAAGAATCTAATGGAATTCCTATATTGTGTGCCCACCAAAAGAAGAATACGTACACAAGGAGCATTGTTACTGATGTCCAGATGAATGCCTTCAGGTTTTCGTTGAAGTCGAGTTTGAGCAGATAGCCCAATCGTTTCGTATCAAGATTTTTCATTTTACAAGTCCTTTCGTTACAGCATTAAACAATAGTTCTATATTCACCTGTGTCTCCTTATCTCCATCCGCACGCTTTGCTATTACAGCATTGCCTTGCAGGGTAGGTTCGGCATAGAGAACATCATCGCCCATCTCAGCTGGCTGACGGTATTCGAAGACGTATCGGTCCGTAATGTCCTGAACAGACGCATTGAGCAGGAGTTCGCGCTGCGAAAGCGACTCTACATCATGCACCTGATGGGTGGAAATCATTATCATCCTGTCCTCACTCATGTTGTTGGCAACGGCTTTACGGAACTGCGACTTCGAAGGAATGTCGAGTCCGTTAGTCGGTTCGTCCATAAGGAGCAGACGGGTATTGGTAGCTAAGGCAAACGCCATAAGCACCTTTTTCTTCTGTCCCATCGAAAGTGCTCCCAGGTGGATGTCGGGAGTAAGTTCGAAATCGTTCAGACTGGACTGGAGTGCCTCGAAACTGAAACGAGGGTAGAACGGCGCATACAACTTGATGTACTTCTCAAGTGAAACAGAAGGTAACTCAAACTCCTCAGGCACAAGATACACATCCTGCAACACTTCCACATTCCTGCGAAATGTTTCTTTTCCATCACAAAGGACAGAACCTGATGCAGGACGGAGCAGACCACTTATTAAATATAATAATGTGGATTTACCCGTGCCGTTTTTACCAAGAAGTCCGTAAATCCGGTTCTCTTCCATCTGAAGATTAAACCCGTCAAACACCCAGTCCTTCTGCCCCGGGTATTGGAAACTCATGTTCTTTACTTCAATCATAACAACTAGTGTTTTAGTGTACTATTGTAATATTACACCGCAAAGGTGAGCATTTTTAGATATATCTTCCAAATAAATCAAGAAGAAAAACTCATACTTAACATTATTTCACACTTGTTTCCCCTTCTCGATTATTCTTTCCAACAAAACGTTTGATAAATTTGGAGTTTTAATCGAATTGAAATATCTTTGTGCCATAAATACGCATAAATAACAACATATAATCATAAATACTATGGACCAAGAACTGATTAAACAATGTACAGCTGAAGCCCAGAAGTGGCTTTCTCCCGCATTCGATGCCGACACACAGGCAGAAGTAAAGGCAATGCTCGACAATGAAGACAAGACAGCCCTCATCGATGCATTCTATCAGAACCTCGAATTCGGTACAGGCGGTCTGCGCGGTATCATGGGTGCCGGCACCAACCGTATGAATAAATACATCGTAGGTATGGCTACTCAGGGTTTTGCCAACTACATCAACAAAGCCTTTGCTGGCAAGAAGAACCTCAGCGTAGTCGTAGGTCACGACTGCCGTAACAACTCACGCCTCTTTGCCGAGACCGTTGCCGACATCTTCTCTGCAAACGGCATCAAGGCATACCTCTTCGAGAGTCTGCGTCCTACACCTGAAATCTCATTCGCCATCCGTCAGCTCGGTGCTCAGGCAGGTGTCAACATCACAGCCAGCCACAACCCACGCGAATATAACGGTTATAAGGCATACTGGGACGATGGTGCACAGGTGCTTGCTCCACACGACACAGGCATCATCGACGAAGTGAACAAAGTAACTATCGACCAGGTTAAGTTCACTCCGAACAACGACCTCATCCAGATTATCGGTGGCGAAATGGATATCGACTACCTGAATGCCGTTCACGAGGCACTTGTTGACCAAGACGTCATCAATCGTCAGAAAGACCTCTGCATCGTCTATTCACCACTCCATGGCACAGGTCGTGTCATCATTCCTGCAGCCCTCCGCACATGGGGATTCCAGAACATCAACGTCGTTAAGGAACAGATGGTTATCGACGGCAACTTCCCGACAGTCGTAAGTCCTAACCCCGAGAACTCCGAAGCGATGACACTGGGTATGCAGCTCGGTACGAAACTCAATGCCGACCTCGTACTTGCCAGCGACCCCGATGCCGACCGTCTTGCAGTCGTTTGTCGCGACCCGAAGGGCGAATGGTGCATCCTCAACGGAAACCAGACCGCACTCATGCTCTCATATTATATAATAGAGAACAAGAAGAAGCTCGGACAGCTCAAGGGCAACGAATTCATGGTGAAGACCATCGTAACCACCGAGACCATTGCCGAGATAGCACGTCGCAACAACGTCGAAATCCGTGACGTATATACCGGTTTCAAGTGGATTGCACGCGAAATCAAACTCTCCGAAGGCGTGAAGAAATACATCGGCGGTGGTGAAGAGTCGTTCGGCTACCTGCCATTCGACAAGGTACGCGATAAGGACTCGCCAGCCTCTATCTGTCTGCTTTGCGAAATCGCAGCATGGGCAAAAGACAACGGCATGACACTCTACGACCTCCTCATGAAGATATACCTCGACTACGGCTTTGCATACCAGAATGCCATCTCCGTAACCAAGCCGGGTAAGTCGGGCGCCGACGAAATCAAGCAGATGATGGAAGACTTCCGCAAGACTCCTCCTACACAGCTTGGCGGCAGCAAGGTCGTATGCGTCAAGGACTACAAGACCCTCAAGCAAGTTTGCGACGGCAAGGAAACAGCCATCGACATGCCGGCTACGAGCAACGTCCTCCAGTGGTTCACAGCCGACGGCACAAAGATTTCTGTTCGTCCTTCAGGCACAGAACCTAAAATCAAGTTCTACGTTGAAGTCAAAGGCGAGATGGAATGTCCGAAGTGCTACGACGGAGCCGTAAAGACAGCAAAGGAAAAAGTAGATGCCATCAAGAAAGACCTCGGCATCTAATCAGTTCCGAATACAACCATTACATAACTAAACTTATTCAGGGAGGGGTTGCACACCGTTGCAATCCCTCTCTTTTTTTGCAAAAACCACCCACAATCGACCTTTTGCAAAATAATTTGCATATTTTTTACGATTTTACTGCAAAATAATGTCCTCACACAACCTTTTTGTTAAATAAATTCTTACCTTTGCACCAGAAATCAGCAGAAAGGTAAAAAAGAGTATGACAGAATCGTACGCCTCCCACCCTATCATAGCCCAGCACGAGGAAATAGACCGCCGCGGACTTATGGTATTCGACGACATCACACGGATGCCGCTCTACGACGAGCCGTACACCTCACCCATGCTCACCCTCATACTGACCCATCGGGGATGGATGCGGGCTGAATGCGACATGCGTCCGGCATCACTCCACGAACAAAGCATGGCAGTTATCACACCCCATCGCATACTTTGCGTTCGTGAGACATCAGCCGACTTCGTCTCGACCGTCATCACCGTGTCCGCAGCATTTCTGGAACGTCTGCGCCACCTCTACCCCGATACCTGGCGCATCATCACTCACTATCGTTCCCAGCCCGACCTCAGTCTCAGCGACAGCCAGTTCCAGGCCATCTGCAACATGTTCCGAGTCCTGAGCGACGTGAGCCGTACAGACAGTCCGCGACGCACAGAAATGCAGGAAGACCTCCTCAAAGTTCTCTTCCTCATGCTTCAGGAATACAGCATTGTCAATAGCCGCGAACAAACCCTTTCGCCTCGCGAAGAACTCTTCTCCCGATTCTATCAGGCAATCGAAGAGCACTATCGCGAAAGCCACGAAGTACAGTTCTATGCCGACCTCTTCGGACTCACTCCGAAACACTTTGCAGCTGTCATAAAAGGTCAGACCGGCATCAAGGCACTTACCTGGATAAACAACTACGTGGCTATGCAAGCCAAGTCTTTGCTGCGCCACATGCAGCAGTTGTCCATCCAGCAGGTAGCAGAGCAGACAGGATTCTCCGAACAGGCATCCTTCAGTCGCTTCTTCAAGACTATCACCGGACAAACCCCATCCGAATACAGAAACCAGACAAACTAAGACACGTATGTCAGAAGAATTAAAAGTTGCAAACGGAACCAAAGCAGAGAAATATGCCGAACTGCTGCCCCAGATACAGGCAGTAGTCAGTGGCGAGAGCGACCTCATAGCCAACATGGCAAATGTGGCAAGCATGCTCCATGAGACATTCCGCTTCTGGTGGACAGGATTCTACCGCGTCATAGACGGCGAACTCGTTCTCGGTCCCTTTCAGGGGCCACTGGCTTGTACACGAATAGCCAAAGGCAAAGGGGTGTGCGGCACAGCGTGGCAACAGCGTCAGACCGTCATCGTTCCCGACGTCGATGCCTTCCCTGGGCATATAGCCTGTTCCAGTCTGAGTCGCAGCGAGATAGTAGTACCCGTCATCCGTCAAGGTGAAATCATAGCCGTACTCGACATCGACAGCCAGCACCTCGCCACCTTCGACTCGGTTGACCGCGAAAACCTTGAGAAGATAACCTCGATGCTTACCGAATAACCGTAAAAATACTCACATTTGTGTATTGCATGGTGTGGCAAACAAGTCGTACCTTTGCAACTTCAAAAAATCATAGATAAACAAACAACTATACATTATTAATTATTATGAAGAAAAATCTTACAAAAGCATTCATTGCTATCCTTGCATCTCTGATGCTCACTACTACATTCACTTCTTGTGGCGACGACGAAAAGAAAGATCCGGAAACTACACCAGCTGTAAAAGTTTCTAAGTCCTACACCATCAACACCTACGTTGATAACGCACGGAACTTCTTCCCACCAAAGTCCTATTCCTCCGCAGGGGAAACAATGATTGTCGCAGCCGACCCTGCAAACGAAAACAAAACTGTCAACATTCAATACACCTCCCAGTCTCAACCTTCTTGGGGTGTACACACATTTACAAATGTTGCAGTAGAAGCTCAGGACAACACCTATCGCCTCACCGGCAACGGCAAAGCACAGATTGCCAGCTCACGTGATGGCTCTATTGGCACATACGATACAACCATCGACGCAACAGTTAAGGACGGAAATATCACAGGCGAAATCAACATCCCAGGAGTCATGGGAGGCATAACCATCCATATCAATCCTGCGGACTTCGACGACGTGATCAACCAGTAATAACACCCATTGATGACTATACTCCGCAAACACATACCACACCAACTCATCTGCATACTGGGAATAATCCTCCTCGGGGGATTATTCTCAGCCTGTGATGTGCTGGGCGGAGTATATGACGATACCCTCGACGGCACAGGTGACGAAGGAACCACCACGCCCGAAAACACTACCGATGCCGACGGCAACCGTCAGTTCTACAAAGACGCCACCAGCTTCACCCGCTGGATATACGTCAACCTCCACACCTCCGAACCCACCTTCACCCTGTCCGACATCAACATCGCCGACAAGTCTGAAAGCGGAGCACCCCTCCAGTGGGACTTTGCCATCCACCACTACGACGTGAAGACCAACGGAGGCGCAGTCCTCATGACCCCCTACCACACCATCGCCGAGGCAGAAGCAGCAGGACTGTCCACCTCAGCCAACTGGGTAGCCGACACCTACAGCGACGAGTCCGTCATCATCGACATGTCCCGCATGATGGAAGGCATCTTCGGCTATGCACCCGGATATCGCAACACAGAAGCCAGCCGCTGGATGGACGTCGATATCAGCATCATGCCCCCTACCTACGCCATGCACGACAACGTGATGCTCCTGCGCATGAGCGACGGCACCATAGCAGCCTTCCAGCTCGCCGACTTCATCTCCACCGACAAATACCACGTCAAAGGATGGATAACTGTAAAATACAAATATCCCGTATTCAACTGATGACGACATCTCGACCCATAAAGCCAATAAGCCTACCTTGTCTGCTACTATTGCTTTTGCCGACTTTGACATTCGCCGAGACTATGCCCGTCGAACCAGCCGATACCGCCGTGTGGAACAAGAATCCTCTCGGACTGGAGACCGTTGTAGTTACAGCCACACGCACCCCCAAGGCACTTGCCGACCTGCCCGTCGTCACCCGGGTCATCACCTCCGAAGACATACAGAAAGCCGACGCCACCAACGTCAAAGACATGCTCCAGCAGGAACTGCCCGGACTCGAATTCTCCTACTCCATGGGGCAGCAAGTGCTCAACATGGGCGGCTATGCCGGCAACAACATCCTCTTCCTCGTCGATGGCGAACGCCTTGCAGGCGAATCGCTCAACAACATCGACTTCTCACGTCTCGACCTCTCCAACGTCGAGCGCATCGAGATAGTTAAAGGTGCTTCATCCACCCTTTACGGTTCGTCGGCAATGGGTGGAGTCATCAACATCATAACGAAAAACCCCTCCGACCACTGGGGTGCCCGTGTCCATAGCCGTTACGAAGGAGCCACCAAGGAATGGCGCCACGGAGCCAGCGGCGAATTCAACGTGGGTCGTGTCAACTCACTCACCACCTTCCAGATGACCCGCAACGACTCCCTACCCCTCCACGGCGAACAGTCGTCACTCACCACCGCCTATGGTGGAAAAACCTACAACATCAGGGAACGACTCATCTGGACACCCAGCGACGACCTCCGTCTCACAGGACGTGCCGCCTACTTCTTCCGCGAACGCGAAAACAGCTCTTACAGCCACGAGCGCTATCGCGACCTCAACTACGGACTGCGTTCCAACTGGCGCATCACCTCCCTTCAAGACCTCGAACTCGCATACAGCTTCGACCAGTACGACAAGAGCGACTACACACTCAAGACAGGTCGTGACGTCCGCGACTACTCCAATCGTCAGAACATCGGACGCGCACTCTACAACCTCCAGCTGCCCTCATGGCAGTCACTCCTCACCCTCGGAGCCGACTACATGAACGACTACCTCATGTCCTACCAGTTCAGCGACAACTCCAAGAGCCACGTTCAGAACTCCTACGACCTCTTCCTCCAGTGGGACTACACCCCTTCGAAACGTTGGGACCTCATAGCCGGACTGCGCTACGACTACTTCTCAGCCTCCTCCAAAGGAATGCCTACATGGAAACTCGCAGCCATGTACAAACTCCCCCACCACACCTTCCGCGCCTCCTACGCCTCTGGGTTCCGTGCCCCCTCGCTCAAAGAGCTCTACATGGACTTCTACATGGGCGGCATCTTCATGATATACGGCAACCCCGACCTCAAGTGCGAGACCAACCACAACTTCTCCCTCTCCTGGAGCAACCACGGTTCCCTTGGCGACAACCTGAAATACAGCCTTACCGCATCCGGCTACTACAACATCTTCCGCAATTACATCACCACAGCCACAGTCCCGCGCGACGGTGCTGTCGGACAGATGTACACCAACGTAGCCAATCAGAAGATAACAGGCGTAGATGCGACCCTTCAGCTCAATCACCTCTGCGGCTTCCGTGCACGTCTCTCCTACGCCTTCGTCAAGAACATACTCGACGACGGACAAGCCAACCTCAACCCCGTCCGTCCCCATTCGCTCACCTGGCGCCTCGACTACGACCACCAGTTCACCCCCAACTACGGACTTTGTCTCGCCCTCTCCGGCCGCTTCCTCTCCGCCATGGATGCCACCGAATACTACGCAACCATCACAGCCAACGGTGCCACAGTCCACTACGAAGCCTACAGCATCTGGAAACTCAGCCTCTCACAGCGATTTATGAAAGGCATCACCCTCAACTGCGCCGTCGATAACCTCTTCAACTACCGTCCGCGCAACTACTACCCCAAGTCGCCCGTCACCCTCGGCACCACACTCACCCTTGGCATCGTCCTCGACCTCGACCGATTCTGATTCCATAAAACTACTAAGCTAGTTTACCGCTTACCGTTTACTGTTTACCGCTTATCTTCGATCGATTTTGTCACGACTCAGCAAAGCTCATACAAGCATGGCTTTGCGTTCGCTGCTCCAAAATGTTCCCGTTTACTGTCCTTAACCCTTAACCGTGAGCCATTATGCATTATGCATTCTGAATTAGAAATTCATGCTTCAGAACACGCCTACCCAGCCGAATCTGCGAACTATCTCACGAAGCAAACTGCGATCACCAACGGGAATGGTGATAGCGATAGTCTCTTTCTCCTTATTTTCACTTGCAGGATTTGCAGATTCCAACTCATACTGCGTCTGTGCCGCCAACAGCACTTTTGCAGGCAGACCTATAGCTGACTCTATCTTTACGGCCAAGTCTGTAGTAAGCGCACGCTTTCCGTTCAGCACCTCGCTCAGATGCGAAGCCTGAATGTCAACCATCTTGGCGAAATCTTTCTGACTGATTCCACGTTCCTCTAGTTCTGGTTTTATCATCATACCAGGATGCACAGCCATGAAGGGTGCAGGGTTCTCATTTTTTGTTGCCATAATGCGTATCGTCTAAACTTAAAACCGTTATATTTATTCCACCGTCAAATTCTCTAAAAAGTATGCGCTCCACCATTCCGTTGACTACTCGGATGGAACTCATGCCATTGGTTCCAGCCAGCTGCAAAAATAAAGTAAAATTCCCCAAAGTGGGAATATTTTATGAAATAATTATCATTTTTTAACTTTTACATCTAAAATCTTACCTCATTATGCATTCTGCATTCTTAATTATGCATTAACATCACACATCTTCCACAAAAACTCTCAATCTGTTAGCCAGGCTCGTAAAGAAAGACACCTCTGGCTTAACCCCATTCTTAGGTTGTTTCGTCACGTTGTTCGTAGCCGGCATACTAGTGGCAACAGGCTTGCTGTCGTCCCCGTTCTCCGTATCTGGCTTTTCATGTTTCTGACTCTTCAGTTCAGCTATTGACTTATTGGGCATCTGATAATACTTCTCATACAGCCCTGCCAGCTGCTCCTGCTCGTCCTTCTTCTCCCATTGCGGACAGTCATTACTGTCGAATCCCGTTGCCACAATCGACACTTTGATATCATCCTCCAGACTCTCATCCGGATAATGTCCCCACAGCACCTCTATATCCTCCGAGAAACCATCCATAAACTCATTTATCTCTGTCAGTTCCTGAATCTTCGCAGGATTCTTCGTGCCGCTATACACAATATACAACATCTTTTTCACCTGATGCTTCTCCACATTTGCAATCAGCGGAAAATTCAGAGCCTCCTGCATAGCCTTGAACAGACGTTTCTCTCCTTCAGCCTTTGCTACCGAAACCATTGCTGCTCCTCCGTCCTTCATCACCGTACATATATCATTGAAATCCCTGTTCACCTTACCCTGAACAGTTATTATCTCAGCAATAGTCTTCGTCGTTATTGTCAGCACTTCATCAGCCTTCTTCATTCCCTCTTCCCAGCTCATGTCAGAATACCTGTCGCTCTGCATCAGTTTCTCATTATTAATAACTATAATCGAATCCACGCATTTCTTCAGCTCCTCCATACCCTTCAGTGCAACGCAGATTCTCTTACGTCCTTCCATCTTGAAAGGAAGCGTGACCACACCTACAGTCAGGATACCCTTCTGTTTAGCCACTCGTGCTATCACCGGTGACACACCCGTACCGGTGCCACCACCCATTCCCGAAGTGATGAACACCATCTTCGTCTCCTCGTCAAACATCCTCTCAATCTCATCCACATACTCCTCAGCAATCTTCCTTCCCTTCTCCGGGTCACCTCCCGTACCCAGTCCTTCCTTGCCCAGCAGAATCTTGTTAGGCATCTGATTGCTCGACAGCACCTGACTGTCAGTATTCACTACGAGGAACGTGACATTCTTCACTCCTTCCTCCCACATGTGTTGTACGGCATTTCCACCGCCACCACCTACACCGATAACCTTGATAATCTTCTCCGATTTGTCCTCAATCGGAAAATTGAACATTGCGAACTCTTCTTCCACAACAAACCTAATTTAAACTGTTAATACTATCTTAATAAAATCTTTAAAATCTTCTGCACAAAGTTAAAATAGAAATCAGAATAAAGCAAATCGCATTTCCACTTTTAATATATTTTATGTTTTGATATCAACTCTACCATCTTCTCACTTCCATCATTATGCATTATGAATTATGCATTAACCTCATACATCCTCATTCAAGACATCCTTCCACCTTATAAACATTGTGGAAAAAACGTGCTTTACATCACACCGACTATACCCTTTTTCCGTAAGTTCCTTATCCAGCTTATCCCAAACAGCAATCCATTCATTTATCAGCGCAGGCAAAGCCTTTATATCCTGTCGTGTTTGTTTCTCCGTCTTGTAAAACTCCTCTTTTGACTCTTCAGTTGATTCCTCATCTACCCATTCCTTCACATTCGCATAAGTTTTATCAAACGTATCCGAATAAAAACTTATCAGATTATCCCTGGCTCCGTTCAAGTCAACATCTGCATTAGCAGACTTTTCACGCTTTACAACACTCAAGACATCACGATAAGCCTCAACACGTGCCTTAGCCATTTCATTTCTGTTATATGAGCAGAGAGGTCCGACGATACTACCACCCCAGTAATTCATTACCGTTATGCCGCATGCCACATCCAGAGCCTTATCATACATCTTCTTATATGCATCCCATTCCTTATCTAACAGAACTCTTACAGCCTCATCATCACATAACTCCTTCATCTCACTCAACAGACTATACTCCCTGCACAGCGTGATAGAATACAGCGCAGCATTATGTACCATCATTCCAACCGTACCACCATCCTCATCCTTCTCAATCATCCTTTCCCCTTCATTCAGCACACTGTCCGTCTTAACATATTCCGATAAATTTCTACTATCCGGATTGTGAGCATCATAATACTCGCAAAGAATTCTGCGATAATTCCTCATCCACTTCTCTTCCGTGTTTAATTTCGCAGGGAAACCCTCGCCTCTCACATACATGTACAAAGAATCAATCAGTATAGCCAATGCCCGATTCGACATTACCAACTTATCATCAAACAAAAACTCTGGAACGTACACACTACCACTATCTACAACTGCCTCAAGACTATCCTCCACAACAATTACCGTATCCACCGCTTCCTCTTGGGTAGTCGTCTGGCTCTTACTTCCCGCACTACATCCCACGAGTAGGATGATTGATAAGCACAATATCGATTTCAAATATATGTTCATACTTCCATTCTTTTTACAACTTCTACAATTACGCCCATGAAAACACAATACAGCGAAAACGGATCTTCTACATTGGGAACTATATGTTCCCCATCTTCTTCATCCAAAGAAGCCCATGCACAAAAGCCTTCCTCTCTCACTTCAACACCAAATCCCATAATATCGAACACCGTAGAGCAATTTGTCAGGAACACTTTCTTTTCTTCCTCTATTACAGCTCTGTCATACTTCTTTTCGTTATCATCCACAAACATACATTTGCAATTGATTGCAAAAGTGTTGTTCTCTTCCATATGCCCCCAAAGTCCTAACTGCAAAGTAAAAATATCCTTTGCAGCATAGTTCAGAAAGATGGCATAATAGTCATCCCCTTTATCCTCATGGAAACTGGATGGTGTAATACCCTCCCATCTTCCACTCGCAGCGACCTCCTTTAATGCAGGAAGAATCTCTTCATGACAAAAAGCCTTCAAAACTATCTATAACATCCATAATCTTTTCATTTTACATTATATTATTCAGTCATTAGTGTCCCATTTTAACGGGACACTAATGATGTACTGAATTAAAAATATATTCCACATTGATAATGATACAAAGTCATCTGTTCAATTTCATTAAAAGAGACTTTGCCTTCATTGGAAATAAGAACTTCCACAGTTTCTTTGATAAGACCTCCAAAGTTTGTCCAATAACAACAACGCACAAAGTATTTACCATTTGCAGCGTAAAGAACATCAGGATCACTGATTAGCTGCTTTACATCCCTTTGTATTATTGGAAGTTCTTCTTCCCTTCCATTAAAAAGTTCAATGCTTTCTGCATCCTCTTTAGAATACATATATATGCGATGGTTATAGTTCGCATGCCACCATAAAGGCAGAATGTGCCGAACTTTATAAAGGAAATATGCATCCCACGCACCATCGGTTGAATTTTCAGCCTTTATGTATTCCCAGATATTCAAATCATATGCACCTTCTGATGTTTCCACAAAGAGTTTGCTTTCATCACCATGACCTTCACGGCTGCATTCTTCAACCTGAAGAGATTCTCCTTTAGGAAGTGAAAGATGGTCAAGGTGTTCCATAAAAGAATCATAATCTTTTGATTTTATTTTCTCAACCAACGTTTGTGCTGTCATCACATGGGCATAGGAATGATTCTCTTGTGGCTTGCTCTTTGCCGCATTTAATTCCTGCATTGCAGTCTGTATCTTTGCTTTTTCATCAGCTTCTCGTTTTTCTTGTTCCATGGCAATTTTCTTTCCTTTCTTCTGTGTAATGAAGGAAGAAATCAACAAGTAAGGAATGAGCAGTACAACTAGAGGAGCAACTGCAATGATGGTGGCATACAAATACCATGGCTCTTTTTCAGAAAAAACATTTTTTTTCTTGTTGAAAAGTGAAGCAATGTAAACTGCTAGCAATATAAGCCAAGAAACTCCGTAAATAATTAAAAATGTTTTCATATCTCAATGTAATTTTGCGCGCTTTGGAAGACGCGCTGGTTAATAAAGTTCTAAAAATCTGGATTGTCAAGATAATTACGAGTGAACTCCGTGTTCTATTCAACATCCGTGTGGTTATCGCCATCGTAGATTGGTTGAATTGCTACATAGCCGACTAACGGTTGATGTTAAGTCTCAAGCTGAAACACGTTGTTTCAATAACATGACAAACTGGTTATTTATTTCTCTCAGGTCATCTGTGAGTATTCTATCACAGGAACTTACAATTTCCTCCGGAATTGGATACATGCATGCGGCAATAGCACCAGCCATACAACCTATTGTATCGGAATCACCGCCAAGCGAGATAGCCAAGCGTATCACTTCCTCAAAAGAATTTCCCTCTAAGAAAGCAATGATTGCTTCAGGTACGCTACCCTGACACGAAACATCAAATCCGTATCTTGGACGAATTTCAGCAATTGTACGATGGAGATTATACCCGAACGAATTTTCCACATAGTCCATTATTTCTTGTTTCGATTTTCCTTCCTTACAAAGAAAAACACTTGCAGCAATGGCTTGAGCACCTTTTATGCCTTCTGGATGGTTATGACTGACAGATGCCGTAATCTTTGCCAACTCCAAAGCCTCATCCAGTGTTTTAGCATACAATCCGACTGGACTAACACGCATACCAGCACCATTACCCCAACTGTTATATGGCTGCGGATTTTCCTGCCTGAGCCACCAGGCAAAATCGCCTCCGTAGCCAGCTCTTGGATAACGTCTACCCAATGCCTGCATACATCTTATGAGATGTTGCCTTGTATGTTCCTCGTCCTCCATCAACCACTTCGCAATAGCCAAAGTCATCACAGAATCGTCTGTGAATGTACTCCACTGAGTAAACATCTCAAAGTCCATCGAGTCCGTATTCTGGAACTCATACACAGAGCCAATAATATCGCCAACAATAGCTCCTAACATTTTGTTCATAAGCTTGCTATTTTTCATATTTCACAGTTTTTGATTGACATTGCAAATATATAATGGAGGTACGAACTCAACGTTCGTGACAATAAATTTATTTTACAGCGTCTATTATAGGACGTATCTTTTTTCATATTCATTGTTTCCCCAATTTATGACAAGGAGATTCCTTCTCCATCTTGACGGATTACATTTTGAGTCAGCTCTTCCATAATATGCTAATTATTTACTTCGTCTTATATCCAAAGAAACTTAAAAAAAATCCAAACCACTTTCTACTTATTCTATCTCTTTCTAAGTGGTTTTGAGTTTATATATTGCTCTTGCTGCAAAGTCAAGAATCCATTTTTGCTTTGCAATAAATGGAGAACCAATCATACCTTCTATAGGAGGCAGGAGATTTCCGTCATCATCACACTCTCCGTCTTCTGTAACATTATATGAATGAGGAAGGATATATACTTCTTCATTATAAGATATCATACCAATATCATTCCCTAAGTGGTCAGCTATGCGAAAATCCAATTCACACACTTTGGCATCAACATTTCCATTTGCTCCAATAACAGAATGCTTATCTGCAGTAATTTTATATGATAGTCCACATTCCTCAATTGCAGTCTGGGAAATTGAAACGCTGTCAGAACCGGTATCCACATAGGCAATAGCGTCACGTTTGTCACCTCTTATCTTTAGAATTGGACCGTTATAATATCTCAAACCATACTCTATCGGAATAATTAAGTTACACTGTTTCTTTTGCAAATCCTGCAAAGTCAAATCAGAAATATGAAGTAACATCTGTTCATAATCAATAGCGAGATGATATTGTTGCATAAATCGAGTTCCAAGAATGCCTATTAACATTCTATCACCAACCTGCATAACATGCATATCATCGAAAACTAAGAATTTTTCCTGAAACATGTACCCATCCATCACAAATTGAAATTTTGCACAAGGATGATTAGTTTCTTCATTGTCAAGGGTAACAACATTATCAGATTCTTCAGGAAGCCAATCGTTGTCTTCAATAAACGAGCGCATCTCAGCCGATAATGTATTGACACAACTACCAGAGTCCATTAGCATAAGGGCCTTGTATATCTTATTCTCTTTACCTTGGAATTTGATTTCTACAAAAGGCATTATTTCATCTTCTCCTGTCTTATAGAAACTGACGTTAAACTTTTTTTGCTCTTTCATATTTCACAGTTTTTGTTTGACATTGCAAAGATATTTTCATGGTACGAACTCAACGTTCGTTGCTAATGTTATTTTACAAAAAGACATCTAATTCTTGCCAAATAACTTTTGATACCATTTGATATTTCTAACTCTTTCTAATTCATCTTCCTGATTGCTGTTGATTGTCAACAAATTGTTAATGGTATTATGTAACGTCTCAACTTTCTGCTCATAGGAAATAATGTCAGATGCCAGACCTTCATTCTTGTTTCGAAGTTCTTGGATTAGCTCAGTTTGAGACGTAATTTCCTTGTCTCTTTTTATAATGGTCCAATCCTTCCTTGACAATTCCTTCTTTAACGATTTGATTTCGGACTCCAAATTACGCACCTTATCTTTTTGAGCAGACAATTCACTTGATAACTCTTTTACGTTTCCTGTAAGTTCTTTTATCTCTTCTTCTTTCGAATTTACCGTATTCTCCAAAGTATCATTCTCTAATACGATTTTATTAATTAGAGCATGCATCGTGTTGCGAAAAACAACATAATCATAGAAACGCTTAATTGATACAACAACAAATCTTTTGAAGAGATTGGTCTCTATATCATTTCTATACTTAATTGCTGTTATGAAATTATTATAACATCCCTCTGCATCACCTCTCCTTAGGCAACGCCTTGATTCTGCATAGTAATAGTCTGCCTTACCTTTCTGTAATTCTTCTATGAGAAGTGTCTCAGGGACTTCCTTCTTTGCAAATTCTGTGACACGTGGATCTGTTTTAATGGCAGACGATGATATTGGTGATTTTAATATCAAACCATTCAAAGATGTACAACGGCTCAACGCAACATATACCTGCCCTGATGCAAATGAATAACCTATATCAGCAATCACCTTTTCAAACGTCATTCCCTGACTCTTGTGAACAGTAATAGCCCATGCCAGCTTCAAAGGGTACTGAGTAAAAGTACCTGTAACTGTTTCTTCTACTTTCTTTTCTTTCTCATTCCATGTATACACTATGTTTTCCCATTTCTCAGGGTCAACAACAATTGAGTGTACTTCATTATAGGAATTCGTAACATCAACAACTATAGAACTTCCTTTGATTTTTGAAATAATACCTATCTTACCATTAAAATAATCCTTCTGCCAATTATTTTTGATAAACATTACCTGGGCACCCACCTTGAGTTCCAACTGCATATCTGTGGGATAATTGCTTTCTGGAAAGTCACCCACAATATTAGCATCAAAAATAAAAGAGTCTGATGGTAATGCAGCTAATCTACGACTATTTTCTTCTCCAGCAGCATCGTTTGTCGTAGTTAGGACAATATAATTTTTCGTCTCATCATCTGACAATCCATGCCTCACCCTTGAATTAAGAAGCTGTATGTCTGATGACACTTGCTTACCAATTCTGATACGGTTTAACACATCAACAAACTCTTTTTCTTTCTGCCTGTAAACCTTCTTCAATTCAATATAAAGTGGTCTTACTCTGCTCATTACTCTTGCAGAAAAGAAAAACTCACTATCATAGAATTTATAAATAATATCACCGTCATTTTTACCAATAACAGGAGGAAGTTGGAATGTGTCACCAATCAAAATAACCTGAACTCCACCAAAAGGCAAACTACATTTTCTTACTCTACGCAATATTACGTCAACTACATCAAGCAAATCACATCTTACCATAGAGACTTCGTCGATGACAAGCAACTCAATACTTCTAATTATACGTTTCGTGTCATCCTTGTATTTGAATGTATCATAAAATCCTTCGTGAAGCCTTTCGTCATTTGGAACAAACAATGAGATTGGGATATGGAAAAACGAATGTATAGTTTGCCCCTTTGCATTTATAGCAGCGACACCAGTAGGCGCCAATACAACCATCTTCTTTTGTGTTACTTGTCGCAGGTATTGTAAAAACGTTGTTTTACCCGTGCCAGCCTTTCCTGTCAGATATATCAGTTGGTTTGTGTATTGAGCACATTCCAACGCATACATAAACTCCTTATTCTCAGGGTCTAACGTTATGCCATTAACAATATGTTCTGATATATCTTTCATACTTTATTATGTTTTCGTCGCAAAGATATAGTCAAATGGCGAACTCTATGTTCGTATATGGGAATAATCATGTTTTTTTACATCCATAACATGTTGGATTATTCTGTCAAATTTTGCATTTTCTCGATTTATGATGACTATATCAGTATATTTTAGTTAATTCCAGAGCAAATCGTTACCGCTCAGTTACCATTGATTCTAACATACGATTCTTATTCGCTCCTATATAAAAATTGGGAAAACTGTCATTTATGAATTTGGGGGTATTTTTATAGACACTACTGGATTCTGATATAAGATTCGAGTATGCCTTTATTGCCCATTTTATTGAGTGGTTAAGATATGGAGATACAATGTTTACTGTAGTGCTCTTTTGTGATCGACAAGACTTAAACAAATCAAATCCTCCTCCACATCCAATATAATAATTGTTAGTTATGATGGTTCTGTCGTGAAAAATATCTGAAGAGCATTTTATAATAGACAGTTCTATTTTCAAATTGGTGCGTATGCTTCCCAATATTTTCAAAATCTCTTCCAATCTCACCTTGCTTGGTAAATCAAGATTCTTGTTAGACCTTAATCCCGTAAAAAATACTAACTGAAAAGTTATTTTGTCACTCAGACTTCGTGGCAAAAGAGCTTCAAATATTCCTTTTAAATTTTCTTTAGCTTGTTCCAAATCATTAAGAACATAATTGTCTACAATAATCATAGAATTGCAAGGCATGGCTGTATCTTTCAATATTATATTCCAATCCCCTTGCTCTTTCTTATTTATAGCAACACCCTGATCGAACAGTACGGATTGGAACTCTACGATATTCTCAGGGGAAATCACAAGAACACCATATTCTTCCATGAGTTTTCTGCATTCATCTCTTTTTTTGCAAGTGAAAAAAAATGCGTCCAGCTCTTTGTCCGAAATATCTTCTGATTTTTCTATATTCGGGAATTTATCTAATAGCTTAAGATGTATATCGTTGTTTCTCTGTTTTAATGAAATATCCCAGATAAGTTTCTCAAAAAGCGAAAACTGGTAGTTTTTACTTTTTTTCGCTGCTTTCAGTCTCTTTTTCTCAATATCCAGGATTATATTATCGAACTCATTTTTTGAAATATTTAGATACAACTTAATATCTGAACTAAGAAGAAGTGACCTGACATTCAACCATAGCTCATATTCCGACAAACTCTCAAAGTTGAACGTTTTATCGCTCAACCTTGAGAGAATTTCATGTAAAAACTGCGTCTCGCAAAACACGCATTTTCTATATCTTTCCATAATATACTACATAAGTTGTTTTGACAAGAATGTAGACTCATCGAAAAAACCTGAGCCAAAAGAATCATTTAAATAACCATCGCTACATATGCCTATTGGCTTTACTTGCGGCTCACCTGTTAGCTTTGCTTCTTCTGGAGTATATACATAAAAAACTGATATATCTTCATTATTCAATCTTTCAATATTATCAACTCCTGCGACCAACAATTGGAACTTTCTTATCAAATATTCACTATGAGTTTCAATAATGAAATGAACACCATACTTGCTATATGCCTCATAGAACATATCAGCTAACATCGACTGAAAACTCGGATGCAGGTGTATCTCAGGTTCTTCAATAGCAACGGTTGAAACAGAGTATTTCATTATTGTATCTTCTATTGAAGGAATGGCAGTTATGTAATCGTCTGCAAGAACTCTGCCAACTTTCCTTTCCATAATGGCAACCTCGATATTGAGGAGAGTGGCAAACAACTGAGTGATGCCATAACCACTGTCAGCCAACAAAGAACCGTCTTTGTCGTTGTCATCCTTATGCAGTTTCAAAGTGATACCCAGACCTTCGGAGTCAACATTTATCGATATTCTCTTCCCGATTCTGAATTTCTCCACCCATCTATTCATAAAGGTGTCTGGGATGTAATCTGTATCCAGCGGTATATTGCGTTTAGCTTTCAGATATCGCTTCAGAAGTTCGGTAAATTCATTATCAGCTTCCACTGGATAAAGCCTCTGGACGTTGATAATGGAAGAACTGACATATTGCAACGCTTCAGGGGTAGCATCAACAACAATTTCCTTTATAACCTCTTCAACAAAATGGATGAATAAGCGTTCTGTCCTACTTGAAAACTCCATATTATTATAAATGGATGGTTCATCATTATAGACATTATCCTTAGGAACATATCTCATAGAAAGAAAAGCCAAGGCCTCATACATCAAACTAAATGTAAGAGTTGTCTGTGCTTCCCATTCTGCAATTCGCTCTTCTCTAGTTTTACGAGGGGATTCTTTTTTTGAACCTTCTTTAAAGATTGTGACTTCTATTTCATCCTTTATATTATGAGGCGCATTAATTATTTGATTGACATGCCACATTATTCCATCATTGAATAACTTAGGGGCATTTCCTGTCGAAGGAAATGATGACAGACTAACATCTGACAGAAATTTATCTTCACATAATTTATAGTATTTCATAAAACCTTCAGAAGAACTTTCCATAAAGTCTGTAAGAATCAATTTTACTACAAATTTTGTGGCATCATCTATCTTATCTTCATTTACACACTGGGTCAAGAACTCAATACATTCGCTTTTGTTTCCATGGAGTTTTTCGTCAAAAATTGGAAGATAATACAATATACCCGTTTCTTTGACTTTTTCTATCATTGCAGGTTTATCGCCAGAATATTTCTGTAAAAAAGTCTCGCCATCACGATGATTGTTGTTCCATTTATTAATATCTATAAGTGCATTCCTTCCGTATGTAACTTTAAAATCAGCAAGATGAGTTTTTAAAGTTTCTACTAGCTCATTAAACTTATCGTCTGGCATAACCTCTTCATCATCAAAGTTCAACTCTCTGGAGAATTTAACTGACTGGTAGTAACCTATAAGAAATTGAGTGTAGGTAAAGCGGATGAACTCAGAAAGTATACAATACATATTGCCAGTTGATCCAAAGCCTGCTTTAGAAGAATATATGACAGTGCCATCCATCTTTTTTATCGCAACGGAACAGATAGAACCGTTGAAATTGTCCTCGTCGCCAGAGAACACCAGTTCTACATTTACGTCCTGTCCCAGCATAAGGGAGTGGACTTGAATCTCAAATGTCACGCTCTTATCTTCCGTTTTATTGTTCACTACATTAGAGAACTTACCCAACCTATTATGTGGTTTCTTGGTGAAGTCTAACTCATGCGCAGTAAGGACTACCTCCTTTCCATTCTCCTTGTCTTGCTTTAGGGACGAAAAATAATCGCTAAGCAACAGCAAAGACTTTACAATAGAACTCTTACCAGAGCTATTGCATCCAGTTAGTATAGTGATAGGTTTGATGTCTATAGTTACACCTTCTTCATCAAACACTCTAAAATTCTTAATAGTAAATTGTGTATTCATTTTTTGTATTTTTAATTCTGCTGCAAAGTTATAATACCATTGCGAAATCTATGTTCGCATCTCGGAATATTTTTCAGACATCCGAAAAATCCTGCTCAATCGCGTCATGCAATTTCTGCTGGAGAAGAATCTTATCAGGAAGGCAAAGTTGATACTCCGCAACCATAGTGGGTGACAGACTACGGCTCAAAGCATATTCCACCACAGTATCATCTTTGTCTTTACATAGCAGTATGCCTATACTTGGATTTTCCTTAGGTTTCTTTATATCTCTATCGAGAGCCTCCAAATAGAAATTCAATTGTCCCAAATGCTCCGGTTTGAATTTTTCCATCTTCAGCTCGAATGCTACAAGACATTGCAATTCTCTGTGATAGAATAACAAGTCGATACGAAAATCGCTGTTGCCAACTTGCAGACGATACTCTTCGTCAATGAACAGGAAGTCTTTGCCAAGCTCAAGAATAAAATTCTTCATTTGCTTAACAAGAGCAGCCTTCATACTGTTTTCATGCTCGTATTCCTTGCTACCGAGGAACTCCATTATATACTGATCTCTAAATATCAGTTCTGCATGAGGCGCAATTTCTCTCAACACTGGTGAGAGTTTTGGACTCCTCACGGCTTGACGTTCATAGAGGGCACTGTCTATTTGTCGTTCTAATTGACGAAAAGAAAGATGATCATGCACACAAAGGTTCAGATAGAATGCCCTTTCCTCATGGGTCTTGCAACGGCCCATTATTGCAAGATTATTAGACCAACTAATTTGTCTCAACAGTGTTGAGAGTTTTTCACTCACATCATTATAAGTCTCGTAGAACTGCTTCATTCTCCACAGGTTCTTATCTGAAAAACCTTTAACATCAGGATTGTTCTTTTCTATATAATGTGCAAGCTGCTTGACAACACCGTCGCCCCATTCTGCAGCTGCAATCTTATCAGATATG
Organism: uncultured Bacteroidaceae bacterium; assembly: GCA_905233285.1. Classification (GTDB taxonomy): domain Bacteria; phylum Bacteroidota; class Bacteroidia; order Bacteroidales; family Bacteroidaceae; genus Minthosoma. The sequence continues at coordinate 22,020 of CAJODY010000028.1, read as the reverse complement.
TACTTACCAATCCTCCAATAGAGATCTATCAAAGAAGCATTGGCAAGTCTCACTACCTCATTTCTTGTATGCTGAATCATCGATATGATTTCAGCAAATTGCTCATTCATCTGTATCGCAACTTTATTCTCCATAGTATATTGTTCCGGTTAATTAACTAATTAAATCTCAAATCATAGAATATCTTTCACTCATTTCAAAAACTCGTTTCCTTACTTCATCTGCTACCATACCTGTAGAGTGCAAAACGATAAGGTCTTTACCATAGGAATAGAGTTCACGGATGAGTTCAAAATTACAAATGCAATCCAAGGTAAAGAACATTCCACCCTCAAGTTGCGGAAACTCTGAACGAAGTTTTTGTTCCTTGTCACCCTTCAGCGGGGTATAACTGCCATGAATGGGTTTGGTATCAACATATCCTTTTGAGGAGTCGCTAACCCAACACAGGATATGTTCCACTTCACGGTCTTCATATAGGGTAACTCCCACAATATCCTCAAAACGCTCTGAGAGGTCCTCAGTACATTCTTTATATTTCCTTTCTTTCAATGGCTCAACATTATCTATTCTGTCAAGGGCAAAGTTCAGAATCTTACTATCATCGTCTGCTGCACCTATGAGGAACCAACGGTCGTTATACTGCTTCAGCAGATAAGGATGAAAATCAATACAACGAGCATTTGGATCAGCAAATGTATGATAAGACATACGAATGACAACCTTATTGGAAATAACATCGAAAAGCGTACCCAGGAGATTTGAATTTTGCAGGTATGGATTATTGCTGAAACTGATAATCCTTCTCTTTGACTTAACCTCAAGACCTTCCTTCAGTCTGTCAAGCCACTCGAAATGGTCAAGTCCTTCAAACTGGCCAAGTGTATTCAATGCTTCACGCAGAAGGTTTACCTCCTCTCTACTCAGTTCCTCTTTGAATATTGAGAAAGAACTTTTCCTATAAGCCACACATTTCTTGCCGTTCCATTCAAACTCTCTTATATCGGCATTGAAAGGAGCATCCTGCAATTCTACAATGTCCAGTTCCACACAACGACGTGTCACCTCACTGAAACCAGTGAATTGAAGTTCGTCGTTTACCTTCTCCCACAAGTCTTTTCTATCATAGAAATGATGACGGTCAGAGAGCAGTCTGTCCAGACATTTGTATCGTATGAGTGCGTTTTTGTTCGTTGGCATATCTTTCGTTTTTTGCAAAGGTAAGCGACCATCGCGAACTCATTGTTCGCTATTAGAGAAAAGTTTTTCATCTATCCCAACTTCCCTTTATCCTCTGGTATCAGAATCATAATCAACTTCTCATGGTAACATTCTCTTCGCAAATATACGACTAAGTGAGAGAAGAACAAAATCACAAAGGAGTTTTTTGATTTTTGAGGAAAAATCGATTATAACCTCACTTACTCACTATTTTGGCCTTCAGCCCAGTGTTTATCGGACTTTCAGATAGTGACCCATGTAAAAGATGGGTCACTATATGGGTCACTAAAACCCTCACTATGGGGTCATTTCACCCTAATAGTGAAGAAGGGTCACTTGCTACATCCGCTATGGATAAAGGGATAGAGCATGATTTAGTGAGTAAGTGAGGGTAAAATAGAAACATCTTCTTTTTCTGCTAAACTATTAATCTACTAAGCTATTAACCCATCCCTGCCTTAAATGTTTGAGTTCAGCGCATCAAACGTTTGGTGCGGGCGCGATGAACGTTTGAGTTGGGCGCAACGTCGTGAGCACGCGGGCGCGATTTCCGACCTCGGCTGGGACGTGGTGAAAGTTTTCGTCTCACAATAAAATGTTACGATATTACAGAGAGTCTTCTCCTAAGCGTCGCACATTTTCATGACGGCTAACAAGCAGTTCAGTCGGGCTAAACAAGAAGTTCTGTTCAGCGTTTCTTCCAGCGGTGGATGACGCGCTGGGGAGAGTCGCCTACCCATTGGTAGCCGTTGCGGCGTTCGTATTCGATGGTGTTGAAGTCGGTGAGGGGGAGTCCGCGACGGTCGCTGTAGAGGGGTTGGGCATGCTCGAGGTCGTAGTAGCGTGCCCAGAGCAGAGGGGCTCCGGGAGAGGATACCATGCGCTTGTCGGGACGACCAGCGGCATCGGTATATTCTTCGATGCGCATATCGCGTATGGGGTGCAAAGAGAGCCATTGAATGGCGGCGTCGATGCTGCTGACGAGCTGCTGTTCGGTGATGCCTGTGCCGGAGTAGTCGGGACGGGAATCAAGAAGGTCGATGAGGAGTGTGAGGATGCCTACGGTTTCGCCAAAGCCGCAGTAGGAGGCGAGTTCGTAGCGACGGGCAGGGGCTGGCAGGAGGGTGTGCTCGTCGTGCTGCTGACACCATACGGTGAGGTGTCCTTCGGGGTCACGAATCTGACAACGGAGGATGCACCCTACCCCACGCCAGAAGGCATGACGGCAGGCCTGACGCAGGCTGTCGGGAATGGTAACCCGCCCTACGTCGGCACGACGGTCGGCGATGTCCCAGAGGAGGCGCATGACGCGCACCATGGCGTCGTCGTTGAAGGTGATATGATTGGCGTATGATTCGTCGGAACGAAATGGGAAAAACTGTGGCCAGCCTCCATTTTCGTACTGCATAAGGAGCAGGTACTGAACACCTCGCAGGAAGGCTGCATGGTATTTTTCACGCTCCCTACCCTCTTGTCTCATCACTTTCGCAAGGGTCTTGAGTTCGGAGGTGGTGGCTCCGTTGTCGATGGTGCTACCCACTCCGGTGCGGAAGCATTCGGCCATATACCGTGGAGCCAGTCCTGGTTTTTCGCCCAACCGCCACTTGCCATCTGGTAGCGGACGATGGAGTCGGCAAGGGCTGTGTCCTGTGCCGCTGCGGGGGATGGAAGCAGGAGGGTGAGTGCTGCAAGGAGTATGGTTGTTTTCATGTCTGTTTCCGCTATTGTCTGCGCAAAGATAGGTTATATCTATCATTTACCGTATATCTACGGACGATTTTATTCCGTTAACATCGAAAAACAGTCAAAGGCACGAAAAAAGTTCAAATGAATAAGAGTTTTATTATATTGAGACTTCAGAGGCGTGGATTAATTTCTTTTTCTTTTCTTTTGTCGTTTCGGAATTACTGTTTATCTTTGCAATCGGAACAAAAGATAGTTGACTTATGAGTTATTCACAATTAGCACAATTGGAGTTGATGAACGCAGCTGCTAACGTTACTTCTCAAGATGATTTAGACGCATTACGAATGACGTTATCCCTTTTCTTTGCAGAGCGTGCTCAAAAGGCTATTGATAAGATGTGGGACGAAGGAACTTTAAATCAATCAAAGTTGGACGAGTTACGCGGACAACACTTACGAACGCCTTATAATAAACACTAGCACGATGCGCTACGTCGTTCTCGACACCAATTGCCTGATACAGGCCTTACCTACCAAAAGTCGTTATCATAAGATATGGACTGACTTCTTGGAAGGCAACTATCGTTTATGTGTAAGTAATGAAATTCTGACAGAATACGAAGAAATATTGACCGTTCACACCTCCCCAGAAGTTGCTCACAATGTGGTAGAGGCAATAGCCCATCATCCTAAAATATATTATCGTGAATCCTTTTTTCACTTCCATCTGTTATCAGATATTGACAAGGATGATGATAAGTTTGTCGATTGTGCCATTACTGCCAATGCTGACTATATAGTAACTGAGGATAGTCATTTCAATCACTTGAAGCAAATACCCTTCCCGCAACTAAATGTGATAACACTTGATGAGTTTAACAACTCTCTGCTATAATATCGTTTAACCCTTAAAAACACATATGCCCATGGGCTGAGAAAGAAATAAATAGGCCATATACCTAGTGGAGCCAGTCCTGGTTTTTCGCCCAACCGCCACTTGCCATCTGGTAGCGGACGATGGAGTCGGCAAGGGCTGTGTCCTGTGCCGCTGCGGGGGATGGGAGCAGGAGGGTGAGTGCTGCAAGGAGTATGGTTGTTTTCATGTCTGTTTCCGCTATTGTCTGCGCAAAGATAGGTTATATCATTCATTTAGCCGCCATTTTTTCGAAATATCGACAAAACGGCATAACGTTATAATGACACGGGCGGCTTTTTTAATATTTTTGTTTGTTATTTCGTGCAAAGTGCGTATCTTCGCGGACGTTTTGGCTCCGTAGCTCAGTTGAATAGAGCGTCAGATTCCGGTTCTGCAGGTCATGGGTTTGAGTCCCATCGGAGTCACTTGCTGAAAATTGAAAGTTGAAAGTTGAAAGTTGAAAGTTGAAAAATTGAGAATACCATGTATAGTGATCCAAAGGAGTGTTTGTATTGCACAAACAATGAGACTCTGAAGAGTCTGATGATTCAGTTTGCAGAACTGAGGGTATCGAGAGTTTTCCTGTTCAAGGAACAGACGTACAGGGGACGTTGCCTCGTGGCTTATAACGGACACGTAAACGACCTGAATGAGTTGTCGGACGAGGAGCGCAATGCGTTCATGGCTGATGTGGCTCAGGTGACACGTGCGATGCAGGAGGCACTGAATCCGGAGAAGATTAATTATGGTGCGTACAGCGATAAGCTGAGTCACCTGCATTTCCACCTGGCTCCGAAGTATGTGGACGGTCCGGACTACGGAGGCACGTTCCAGATGAATCCGGGAAAGGTGTATCTGACGGATGAGGAGTATCAGGAGTTGATAGGAAAGATTAAGGCCTTCTTATAAGGGTTAAGGGTTAAAGGTTAAGGGTTAAAGACTTTATAGCTTACTGCTTACAGTTTACAGCTTACGGGTTAAAGGTTAAGGGTTAAGGACTGTTTTAGCTTACAACGGTTAAAGGTTAAGGGTTAAAGACTTTATAGCTTACTGCTTACAGTTTACAGCTTACGGGTTAAAGGTTAAGGATTAAAGGTTAAGGGTTAAGGACAGTTTTAGCTTACAACTTAAGAGCCTAAGAATAAAAGAGGATGCGAGCCGTAGGGCTGCATCCTCTTCCTTTTTATAAACTTTATACTATTAGAACTTATAGTCGATGCCGACGCCTATGACGTGGTTGGTACGTGAGTAGGTTTCTTTGATGGTAGGAGCTACTTTGTCGTAGTTGCTGTAGAGCGAGCAGAAGTAGCTGGCGTTGAGACGTACTTTCTCGTTGATGTTCCATGCACCACCAAGTCCGATGGACCAGCTGTCGCAAGCGAATGATGTGTTCTGCTGGTAGCCGTCGGAGAGTCCGTAGTCGGTGCGCTGACCACCACAGCTGACGGTGAATTTCTTGTTGATGTCCCATTCTACTCCGGCAAGGATCTCATGGGTGCCGTGGGTGAGTTCTTTCTGACGGTCGTGTGCCATCTTGGCATTCTTATCATCGTAGAAGTGGTACTCAACAGCAGCACGGAGGTTTGGCATAAACTCGTAACCTACAGCTACGGCAAGGAGTGCCGGCATGTCGTAACGAGTCTTCTCATCGGGCAGGTAGTCGGCAATCTTGTCTGCCATATCACCCATAGAGGCTTTAAGTGCTGCGACAGTAGCTTCGTTTCCAATATTCTCAGCCAAAGCCTTCACATCGATTGCCGTACCATTCATATCGACTGAAAGGGAGTTGGTTCTGTTCTTTGTCTCGACCTTGGTGCGGAATTCGTATTTTGCAGCGAAGGTGAATTTCTGGATTTTATAGTTGAGAGAGATTACAGGAGTGAATCCCCAACCACGCTGATCGACGTCGAGCTGAAGGTTGACAAGTTGTTTGCTGCCCAATGCGGGTATTGTGCTTGCAATTACATGACCGCGGTAATATCCGTTGTAGTAGTTGGCACGGATACCTACGGCTCCTGAGAAGTGACTGGTGATGCGGTAGGCGAAGTTGACTTGTCCGCCATAGATGTACTGCTTACCTTTTACCTGAGAATCGAATAGGTACTTGTCGGGTGTCAGTCCTTTCTGCTGGAAAGCTGCCATAAGCGGCTGGTCGAACATGGGCAGACCATCGTCATATTTTACGAAACCACCACTGCCCACGATGCCTATCATGGACGAAAGGGACCAGCGGTTGTGCTTGTAGGCTGCAAAGAGTGCCGGAACGATGGGGGCATAAGCCTTACCATTGTATTTCTTCTGATACATGAGTGGAGCTCCGGAAGCATCTTTTCCATAAGCAAACGTAGCATCGATGTCGCGGTTCTGCCAGGGTTTCTGGAAGTTGAGCGAGAGCTGCCATCCCTCATGGCCGAAAGCCATACCTGCGGGGTTACTGAAAACACCATCGATTTCTGTTGTTGCTCCACGGGCAAACATACGGTCGAAAGCGATGTGATAGTTGGTGTTGGTCATCAGACCACCTGCCATCATAGATGTACTGAAAGCAATTGAGCAAACGAGGCTCACAATCTTTTTCATAATAGATAAACCTTAAAAAAATTTTCCGGTGCAAAGGTACGGACTTTATGGGTACGAAGGGTTGGCGTATTGGTCGGAATACTTGCCATATTGTAAGATTTTTCAGAAAAATTTGCATTATTTGCACACTTTGGCTTACCTTTGTGTAATGAAATGGCGCCTGGGAAATCTCGACATAACGACATGACGATATATCGACATATCGAAAGGCGCCCCAAAAAGATTATGACATGCTAATCGATACTATTTCGCTCGACTTGCTGAAGAATACTGCCCAATGGCAGGAGCACGGGAATTTCGTACTGCACGACAGTTTCTTCATGCTGAAGGATTTCAAGTTTCAGGAACGTGAGTTCCTGATGCCTACCCAGCCCTATCTGCTGAGAGAAGGACGAGTAGTGTATGTGAGACGGGGATGGGCAGACTATTCGTTCGACCTGGTGGATTATCATTTCGTGGCTGGTGACATCGTGATTTTCCATGCTGAGACCCTCATCGAGAAACGGGAGCTGTCGCCCGACTTTGAGATTGATGCGTTCACGTTTGTGAATACGGCTCCTGCCACGTCGAATTTCACCTGTGTGCATCCGGACGAGACGAGGCGTAGGACGATTGAGGCGCATATTGCTCTGCTGTGGGAACTGGTGAGACAGGAACCATTCCCCACGGAATGTGTGACGCTGCAGACGCAGTCGATGCTGACTTACGTGGCTACACTGGAGACAAAGCAGGAAACGGCTCACACAAGAAGCAGGAAGGACGAGACGCTGCGACGGTTCATCTCGCTGGTGAGCCGACATGCCGGACAGGAAAGGAATATCGGGTATTATGCCGACAGGCTCTGTCTGGCTCCGCACTATCTGAGCACGCTGATAAAGCAGAGCAGCGGTGCAACACCGATGCAATGGATAAACAAGACGGCAATAAAGGAGATTAAGGTGTGGCTGGCATATAGCGATGAGACAACGGCACAGATTGCCGACCGAATGAAATTCCCCTGTCCCTCGTCGCTGACGAAGTTTTTCAAACGGGAAACAGGCATGACTCCTACGGAGTATAAAAAAAGGCGCCTGGAAAATCTCGACATAACGACATGACGACATATCGATATATCGACAAGGCGCCTCCAAAAGTTGGCAGTTTAAAAAATATGATTTATTTTTGCAGCACGAAACAAATGAAATGGAGAAAAAGGAGTTAAGAAAGATAATCAGGCAACGGAAGGTTGCCTTGAGCAGTGAGGAACGGAAGCGGCTTTCGCATGAGGTGTGCCGCAAGGTGATGGCGACCGAGGTGTGGCAGAAGGCACGTACCGTATTCCTATATATGGCAATGGACGACGAGGTGGACACGAGGGAGCTGATAGCTGACGGGGTAAGAGACGGAAAAACGGTGGTGCTGCCGACATGTGTGGGGGATGACCTGGTGCTGAGAGTGTATGAAGGTGAGGAGAGTATGGAGACGGGGGCGTATGGCATCATGGAACCAAGAGGAAGGGTGATGGAAGAGAAGGACTACGGAAAGATAGACCTGGCTGTGGTGCCTGGTGTGGCTTTCGACAAGGACGGAGGACGCATGGGAAGAGGACGAGGGTTTTACGACCGAACGCTGAGGAAGATGCCCCGATGCTATAAGATGGGTGTGTGCTGGGAGGTGCAGATGGTGGAGAAGGTGCCGATGGATGAACTGGATATTAAAATGAATAATGTAATAATATGAAAAAATCAGGATTTATTGTTTTGCTTGCGATGATGATGAGTTGCGGGCAAGGTAATCAGAAAGGGACTTTAAGCAGTAAGGCTGAACGGGAAGAGACGAAGGCTGTAAGTGAATACAGGGATTCGGGAAAGTGGGGCAAGGTTGTGAGCCGGGATTTAGAATGCGGCGAATTTGACTCGTTCGAGGCTACGGGACATATCGAGGTGGTGTTCAGACAGGCTGATGACTATGCGGTGAAGACTGTGGGACACAAGGAGGCTCTCGGACTGTATGACATGCAGATTGTGGAGAGGGACGGACTGAAGGAACTGAACGTGAGGCTGAAGGAGAGTGCCGACGAGCATTATGACAATATTCCCACCATCACGCTGCTGATTGCGGCACCTGTGCTGAAGAACGTGACGGTGTCGGGAGGTGACGTGGAACTGAAAGGACGTCTCATTCAGGATGAGAACCTTAATATATATGTGAAGGGGAAAGGTGATGTGTTTGCAAAGGACGTTGAGGTGGGCGACCTGAATGTGGAGATAAGCGGAATGGGTGACGTTACGCTGAAGAAGGCTAAGGCATACGGCGATGCAACGGTCATGGTGAATGGAGACGGCGACATCGAAGGCAAGCTGAAGTGTAAGAATGCAAGGATTGAGGTGAACGGAAGCGGCACGGTGGATGTGAATATAAAATGCAAGGAACTGACGGCAAGATGCAACGGACGGGGCGACATAGAACTGGAAGGAGAATGCAAGGTGCTGAAGAAACGCGACGGTGCGAATGGGGCCATAGATTCACGTAAATTGGTGGCGACGGACGTAATTTTGTTAGAAAACTGATAAAAAAATGTTCTTTTTGTTTGCAGTTTGTAGAATAATCTCTACTTTTGCGCAGTTTTTAAGATAAAGCGAACGACGATGAAGTTCAATTTTGGTGCATATTACTATTTTTACTTTTACTTTAGCAAACAGTAAGAGCGGGATAGTCTGTGTAACAAAATCGGTACAAACTGGAAAGAATAAAAAACATCATATAATCCCGCTCAGATTGAGTGGGATTTTTTTTTGAGAACGATACACATTATATAATATAAATATGAGAAGAATAGCGATACAGGGACAGGTTGGCAGTTTTCACGATGTGGCAGCCCACTGCTTTTTCGAAGGAGAAGAGCTGGAACTGGTCTGTTGCAACACGTTTGAAGAGGTGTTCAAGGAGATGAAGGCTGACTCGAACCTGCTGGGTGTTTATGCTATTGAGAATACGATAGCCGGTTCCCTACTCCACAACTACGAACTGATGCGCGACAGCGGTATGCAGATTGTAGGTGAGCACAAACTGAGAATCAAGCATTCGCTGATGTGTCTGCCCGATGAGGACTGGAAAGACATTACGGAGGTTAATTCGCACCCCGTAGCCCTGATGCAGTGTCGCGAGTTTCTGAGCAAGCACGACGACCTGAAGATTGTGGAAACAGACGATACGGCAGGTTCGGCAAAGAGGATTTTCGAAAAGCAGCTGAAGGGTCATGCAGCCATCTGCCATAAGTCGGTAGCCGACATGTACGGCATGAAGATTCTGGAGGAGGGCATCGAAACAAATAAGCATAACTTCACCCGTTTCCTCGTTCTCTGTGACCCCTGGTTGGCTGAGTCGATGGTGAACCCAAGGAAGTCGAACAAAGCCAGCATCGTGTTCAGTCTGCCACACAGCGAGGGCAGTCTGTCGCAGGTACTCTCAATTTTCTCATTTTACAAGATTAACCTTACGAAGATTCAGTCGCTCCCTATCATCGGCAGAGAATGGGAGTATATGTTCTATGTGGATGTGACTTACGATGACTATACCCGATACCGCCAGAGCATTGATGCGGTGCGCCCGCTGACGAAGCAACTGAAAATTCTAGGTGAATATATTGAAGGAAAAAGCACTATTTAGATTATGATACAACCAGCAGATAGACTTTCGTTAGTTTCGGAATATTATTTCTCGAGGAAACTGAAAGAAGTAGCAAAAATGAATGCAGAGGGCAAGGATATTATTTCGCTTGCCATTGGTTCGCCCGATATGCCACCAAGCAAGGAGACTGTCGAGGTGTTGTGTGAGAACGCCAAGAAGGCAGATGCCCACGGATATCAGCCGACGGTGGGAATACCGGAGCTGAGAGGTGCGATGGCGAAGTTCTATAAGAGATGGTATGGTGTGGAGCTTGACCCAGCTACAGAGATTCAGCCACTGATAGGCAGTAAGGAAGGTATTCTGCATGTGACTCTGGCTCTGTGTAATCCGGGCGACAAGGTACTGGTACCGAATCCTGGATACCCTACATACACTTCGCTGAGTAAGATTCTGGGACAGGAAATAGTGAACTACGACCTGCTGGAGGAGAACGGATGGCAGCCTGACTTCGAGCAGTTGGAGAGCATGGACCTGAAGGGTGTGAAACTGATGTGGACTAACTACCCGAATATGCCGACTGGAGGAAGGGCTACGAAGGAGCTGTATGAGAAACTGGTAGCTTTCGCAAAAAAGCATGATATAGTAATCGTGAACGACAACCCCTACTCTTTCATCCTGAACAGAGACGAACACCTGAGTATTCTGCAGGTGGAGGGCGCAAAGGACTGCTGCATAGAGTTCAACTCGATGTCGAAGAGTCACAATATGCCCGGATGGAGAGTTGGAATGCTGGCTACTAACAGCACGTTCGTACAGTGGATTCTGAAGATAAAGTCGAATATCGACTCGGGTACTTTCCGTCCGATGCAGCTGGCTGCAGCACAGGCTTACGAGAACAGCGACGAGTGGCATACTCAGGCTAACATTGAGACTTACAGCAGCAGAAGAAAAATTGCGGAGGAGATAATGACTACGCTGGGATGCAGTTTCGACCCGATGCAGCAGGGTATGTTCCTGTGGGGAAGGATTCCGGAAAAGTATGCCGACGTAGAAGACCTTACAGAGAAAGTTCTGCACGAAGCACGTGTGTTCATCACTCCGGGATTTATTTTCGGAAGTAACGGAAAGAGGTATATCCGAATTTCGCTATGCGCCAAGGACGAAAAGATGAAAGAGGCGCTGAGGAGGATAAAGGAGTTGAAAGTTTAAAGTTGAAAGTTTAAAGAAATAATAATATGGAATTGAATATTGAATCGCTGGGATTGCCAAGTGACTTGGAACGCCCGATAGTAATTGCCGGTCCCTGCTCGGCAGAAACTGAAGAACAGACGCTGACCACAGCAAAACAGTTGGCAGCAAAAGGATGCCACATGTTCAGAGCCGGTGTGTGGAAACCAAGAACGAAACCAGGAGGTTTTGAAGGAAACGGAGAGAAGGCTCTGCCCTGGATGAAGAGGGTGAAAGAGGAGACTGGTATGCTCGTAGCTACTGAGGTTGCAACAGCAGAGCATGTGGAGCTCTGTCTGAAGTATGGCATCGATATTCTGTGGGTTGGAGCACGAACTACTGCCAATCCGTTTGCCGTTCAGGCTATAGCAGACGCGCTGCAGGGTGTTGATGTTCCGGTGTTCGTAAAGAATCCTGTGAACCCTGACATCGAACTGTGGATTGGTGCATTGGAACGTATCAATGGAGCCGGCATCAAACGACTCGGAGCTATTCACAGAGGCTTCTCAAGTTACGACAAAAAGATTTACCGCAATCATCCGATGTGGCAGATTCCTATCGAATTGCATCGCCGCTACCCTAACCTTCCGCTTGTATGCGACCCAAGTCATATCGGTGGACGACGCGACCTCATCGCCCCACTCTGTCAGCAGGCAATGGATATGGGTTTCGACGGCCTGATTGTGGAGAGTCACTGCAATCCGGAAATGGCATGGAGCGACGCAAGTCAGCAGGTTACTCCAGATGTTCTCGATTATATTCTGAGTATGCTTATTATCCGTAACGAGACGGAGACAACAGAGAATATTTCCACGTTGCGTAAGCAAATTGACGAACTGGACAACCAACTCATTGAGGTGCTGGCACAGAGAATGCGTGTGTGCCGACAGATTGGAGAATACAAGAAGGAACACGACATGACTATCGTGCAGACAAGCCGATACAGCGAAATCCTCGGTAAGCGTGGTGCACAGGGTTCGCTTATGGGAATAGGCCCAGACTGCGTAAGAGGTATATTTGAACTGATTCACGAGGAGAGTGTTCATCAGCAGATGGAAATCGTAAACAAAAAATAAAACCCGTAAGAGCAAAATGAAAATACTGATATTGGGAGCAGGCAAGATGGGGTCGTTCTTTACCGACCTTCTCTCATTCGACCACGAAGTGGCAGTTTACGATATAGACCCGAAGAAGCTTCGATTCATGTATAACACTCAGCGTTTCACCTCGATGGAGGAAATCGGTGAGTTCAATCCCGAAATGGTTATCAATGCAGTTAGTCTGAAATACACACTGGATGTGTTCCGTCAGGTAATGCCTTATCTGTCGAAAGACCGCTGCATACTGAGCGATATTTCATCGGTAAAGACCGGATTCAAGGATTTCTATGAGGAGAGCGGTTTCAGATATGTCAGCACTCACCCTATGTTCGGACCTACATTTGCCAATCTGGGCAAACTGACACAGGAGAATGCGATTATCATAAACGAAGGTGACTTCATGGGACGCTGTTTCTTCAAGGAGTTGTACACACGCCTGGGGCTGAATATATGCGAATATACTTTTGATGAACACGACCGCACGATGGCTTATTCGCTGAGTATTCCGTTTATATCTACGTTTGCATTTGCAGCCGTTATGAAACATCAGGATGCTCCGGGAACTACATTCAAACGTCACGAAAAGATAGCACGTGGAGTATTGAGTGAGGATGATACTCTGCTGCGTGAAATACTGTTCAACCCTTATACAAAAGGACAGGTGGAACAGATAAGGGCTGAGATGAAGGAACTGATTGCCATCATCGACACTAAGGACGAAGAACGTATGCAACGGTTCCTGACGAAGATACGTGAGAATATAAAGTAATCAGTTCTTGAAGCTGCCTGTCAGTTGGGATTGGAGTTCGGGCTTGATTTCCAAAGCCCGGCACATGTCTTCTGCAGCACCGCGCTTATCGCCGAAGGCCATGCTTATCTGACCACGTATGATATAGGCTTCATAACAATCAGGCTCTGTCTCGATGGCTTTAGTAGCTTCGACCAGAGCCTTTATCATATCTTTTTGCTGCACGGCTTCCTTTGCAGCCTGAAGATGTTTGTTGTTGCTCATTTCTTTTTACGGATAGTTTTATTGTTTTCAAATACCACATCTTCGCCCAAAAGCTTATGCAAGACGCTACGGGTAACTGACGGACTGTAGGGGAAGGCGTCGAGTTCGGAAAGCATATGCGGTTCACCATCGGAGAGAAGATTGTAGATAGCTTTCTCGGCTCGTTTCTCAACCGACAACTGCGTTTTCTTGTCGCGACGCTGCTGAAGACACACATCACAATGTCCACAGGGACGGGCATCTGTCTCACCAAAATATTCGAGAAGCATCAGACTGCGACAATGGTCGTTGCGCTGCAGATAATTCTTCACATCAAGTCCCCGACGCTCGTAATCAGCACGACGGTCGGCATATACCTCAGGACTAAGATTGATGTATTGTGTTTCGACTCGGGGGCGAACGAATGTGACTGTTGGTGACGAACGATGGGGAACAAAGTCGATGATACGCATTGCCGACAGTTGTTTGAGCGCCAAGTAAACCTCTGTAGGAGTAAGTCCCGTCACTTTTGCCAGCAGTTCCTCTTCAATATAGACTTGTTCGGCAAACAATCCGGTATAGTTGCGCATGAGAGCCGTGAGCACTTTATCGAGCATTTCGTCACGACTGGTGAGAGTGTATAGTTCCTCTTTATGAAGCAGAACCTGAACTCTCGACCTGAAATCGTTTTCTTCCTGATACTCTATATAACCCGCATTGCTCAGAAGATGGAGGGCGCTGTTGACTGTGGTTCCGAACATACGGAAACGCACAATGAATTCGCTAATGTCGAAAAGGAAGGTGCGTCCCTGAGCTTCGCCTACTCCTACCTCGAAGAAATAGCAGAGGTTTTCGTATGTGGTTCGTATGAATTCGATTGGAGGGTATGCATTTGCTGTACGACGTGAGAACTGTGTCAGGTCACCACGGTCGCAAAGCATGACAGCATAAGATGTTTTTCCGTCGCGCCCTGCCCTACCGGCTTCCTGGAAGTATGCTTCCAATGTGTCGGGTGGAGAATAATGAATTACCACCCGGACATCGGCTTTGTCGATACCCATGCCGAAAGCATTGGTAGCAACCATAACACGAACTCTTCCCATTGTCCAATCGTATTGCCGTGTTTCACGCTCTACATTGCTAAGTCCGGCATGATAACTCTCTGCACTGATTCCTTGTTCGTTCAGCTGACGTGCTATGTCGTGAGTCATCTGACGACTGCGGATATATACAATGGCACTTCCCTGCGGAACCCCCTTAAGTATCTGAACTATCTCACCTATCTTGTTTTCTGTATGTCGAACTACGTATATCAGATTCTTGCGTTCGAAACTCATCTTATATACGTTCGGAGACTTAAAACCCAATTGCTGCTGTATGTCATCGACAACACGTGGCGTAGCAGTAGCAGTAAGTGCAAGTATTGGTACGTCCTTCTGTAGCAAAGAACGAATTTCACGTATTTTCAGGTATGAGGGACGGAAGTCGTATCCCCACTGGGAGATGCAATGTGCTTCATCGACAGCAATCATCGACACATTGTGCATTCGCATCAGCTTCTCGCGGAAAAGTTCAGTAGTAAGTCGTTCGGGGGACAAGTACAGGAATTTATAATCGCCGAGTATGCAGTTGTCTAGTACCTGCACAATATCCTCTCGGGACATACCCGAATACACAGCCTCGGCTTTTATGCCACGATTACGCAGATTACGTACCTGATCACGCATAAGAGAGATAAGAGGTGTGATGACAAGACACATGCCATAGGTGGCTAATGCCGGTACCTGAAAACAGATGGATTTACCTCCACCTCGACCTTCACCTATACTTCGGATAATATCTGCCTGTATTCCCCGAAAACTGTCATATCCCCAATTATATTTCAGAATTGAGAGATAGACCTCCATATCTTTCAGTCTGTTTGCTATGGGGTATTAGGCTTTATATCTTCTATCTTCAGTTGAATTTCTCCGTGACGATGAGTGTTTTCCTCTATAGTATAAACTATGTCGAAGGTCTGCTTTGTCTTTATGTAACGAGCCTGACTGCTCTGACCGAATGCTATACCATTCATGACGCGGTTGCATTTTCCGTCAACCAGTTCAAGTTTGATATGTTCCTGCTCCTTGCCCACAACCTTGCTCGAACCATAGTCATACACCTGACGTGAACAGAACACAGGTTTTGAGTTGTCGGGACCGAAAGGACGCATACGTTTCAGGTCTGACTTGAAACGGGAATTTATCTCTTCAAAAGTCAGTTCTGCATCAATATCAAGTACAGCACTTGTCTGCTCGGGTTCAATATACTGGTCAACATAAGCTTCGAATCGTTTCTTAAATTCCGACACGTTCTCCACTTTCATCGACAGACCCGCAGCATAGGTATGTCCACCGAAATTTTCCAACAAATCGCTGCAACTCTGTATTGCTTTATATACATCGAAACCGCTAACTGAACGGGCTGATCCCGTAACCATATCATCGGTACGGGTAAGTACAACCGACGGACGGAAATAAATTTCTGTAAGACGGGAAGCAACGATGCCTATCACACCCTTATACCAATCTTCGTTATAAATAACGATTGATTTGCGTGTCTTCATCTCAGGATGTGCCTCGACATAATCACTGGCATCCTGCGTCATCTGCTTGTCAAGTTCCCTACGTTCTTCGTTATAGAGCTCGAGCAGTTCGGCCTGATTGTATGCCTTATCATAGTCGTGTTCAACCAACACCTCGACCGATTCCTTTCCATTTTCCATTCGACCGGATGCATTGATACGGGGACCTATACGGAAGACAATATCAGACATCGTCAATTCCTTATCTTTCAGTCCACAAACATCAACGATTGCCTTCAAACCGACACTTGGATTGTTATTCATCTGACGCAGTCCATGATATGCCAAGATACGGTTTTCACCCATTATCGGCACTATATCACTCGCTATACTTACAGCTACCAGGTCGAGCAACGGAATCAGTTTGCTGAACGGTATGCCGTTGCTGATAGCAAAAGCCTGCATGAATTTGAATCCGACACCACATCCAGATAAATCCAGATAAGGATAAGTGTTGTCGGCAAGTTTGGCGTTGAGGATAGCTACTGCAGGTGGCAGGACAGCATCAGGTACATGATGGTCGCAGATGATGAAATCAATTCCATTATCCTTGGCATACTGGATTTCATCAACAGCCTTGATACCACAGTCTAATACTATAATCAATTTTACTCCATGTTCTACAGCCAAATCCACACCCTGTCTCGAAACACCATATCCCTCTTCGTAACGGTTGGGTATATAGTATTCGATGTGTGAATAATATTTCTGTAAGAACCTGTACACAAGTGCTACAGCCGTACAACCGTCCACATCATAGTCGCCATAAATCATGATGCGTTCACGATTGCCCATAGCTCTGTTTAACCTCTCTACAGCCTTTTCCATATCCTTCATCAGGAACGGATCATGAAGGTCATGAAGCTGTGGGCGGAAAAACTTCTGGACTCCTTCAGCCGTTGTTATGCCACGATTGATGAGCAATCTGCACAACACCGGAGCCAGAGCCTTCGCCGCGTCGGTTTCTTCTTGTGTCGGAGCTTTGTAGTTCCATTGGTAATTCATTATATATGTTCATTTTTTATAATCTGATTTTGGGGTGACTGCAAGCAGTCTGAGTGCTTAATATATGTATAAATTAATCTACACAGATATCCACAATAACATTTCAATTTGTAAAGGTACGATATATTTTCAATCTGCGTACATTTCTAAACGTTAATTTCGCTTAAATCGTACTTTACTCCTCAAGTGAGAACCCAATACTCTCGACAGCCTCACGTATTTTTGCATGTTCTACATCGTCTCCTCCTACAGTCATACGACCACTTTTCAGGTCAACTCTGACCTCCGTAACACCAGGAATACCGCTCACTGCTTTTTCAACATTCGCCTTACAATGATTACAGTTCATTCCCCTGACAACGAACTCATGCTCTTCTGCATGTTCCTCTGCACAACAGTCACAATGGTCGTGATGATGACAATGCTTATGTCCTGTTAATTTCAGTCGTACCACATTCAGAAGTAATAAAGCAAGCAGTCCGGTACTCAACCACTGATACCAAGCCGTATCTTCGTGGCAACAGGCATCGGAACCCACAAGGTTATCCGTGAACCACTCACGAGGCAACAGGTAGTCGATACCGAAACCGAAAGCCACGGCACCGACGATGATTGCTATGAGATAACAGATGAGAGTGCGACGTCCCAGTACTTTATTGATAACTAGGATTGAAGCGAAGTTGCATGCCGGACCAGCCATCAGCAGTACCAGAGCCGCTCCGGGAGTGAGTCCCTTGAGCATCAGTGCCACAGCAATAGGAATAGACCCCGTGGCACAGAGATACATCGGAATAGATATGCACAGCACGAGCAACATTGACATGAATGTATTATCCTTGAATATAGCAAAGAATTCGTTTGGCACAAATACAGTTATGAGTCCGGCAATGAGAAGTCCGACCACAAGCCACTTACCTATATCTTCCATCATTTCAACGAATCCGAAGTTCAGAACCTCAAGCAGTTTCTGCCATATCGTCGTCTTTTTCTCCTCACCGCGTTCCTGCTTCTGAACAGACTGAGCCACAGGCTCTTCTTTTTCAAATGCATTTACGAACACACCTCCCATCAGAGCAGTGACGAAGGCAGCAATAGGGCGCACTAGAGCGAAGGGCAGTCCCATGAGCGAATAAGTGGCAAATATGCTGTCCACACCCGTTTGCGGAGTGGCAATAAGAAACGACACCACAGCCCCCTTTCCTGCTCCCTCACGACGCAGCGACATAGCAGTAGGAATGACTCCACACGAACACAGGGGCAGTGGAACACCAAAAAGAGCCGCACTGATGACCGAACGGAACGAACGTCCTGATAAATAGTTGGAATAAAACCGGTTAGGGACAAATACATGCATCACACCTGCTATCAGGAATCCCAACAACAGATAAGGCGACATCTCATTTATCAATTCTATAACCTCGTTCATACACTTATCTACGATTTTTATGCGAAGGTACAACATTTTTTTTTACCTTTGCACAGATTTTGAAAAATAAAAGATGAAAGAAATAGTACTTAGCGGCATACGTCCGACCGGAAACCTGCACCTCGGTAACTACTACGGAGCCGTGCAGAATTTTGTCAAGATGCAGGAAGACTACAATTGTTTTTACTTCATTGCAGACTGGCACTCGCTGACAACACATCCGAAACCCGAGAATATACAGAATTCCACACGCACCATTCTGGCTGAATACCTTGCATGCGGAATCGACCCCGAAAAGTCAACGATTTACATTCAAAGTGATGTTCCCGAGACCATCGAACTTTATCTCTACTTCAATATGAACTGCTATCTGGGTGAACTCGGACGTGTCACTACATTCAAGGAGAAAGCACGCCAGCAACCGGAGAACGTGAATGCCGGACTTTTCACCTACCCCACCCTTATGGCTGCAGATATTCTGCAACACCGAGCAGCAAAAGTACCTGTAGGAAAAGACCAGGAACAGAATATGGAGATGGCTCGTAAGTGTGCCCGCCGTTTCAACAATATCTACGGAGTAGAATTCTTCCCCGAACCGCAGAACTTCTACTTTGGCGACCACGCCATAAAGATTCCCGGACTCGACGGAAGCGGAAAGATGGGAAAAAGTGAAGGTAACTGCATCTACCTCTATGAAGATGCGAAGTCTATCGAGAAGAAAGTTAAGAAAGCAGTCACAGATTCCGGACCTACTGAACCCAACCAGCAGAAACCCGAAGTCATCCAGAACCTCTTCACACTTATGGAGATTGCTTCAAGCAAAGAGACATACGACTACTTCAACGAAAAGTGGAACGACATGTCAATCCGCTATGGTGACATGAAGAAACAGCTGGCGCAGGACATCATCCAGACTCTGGCTCCAATTCGCGAACGCATACTTGAATTCCAGTCAAATCAGGCTCTGCTCGATAAGATTGCACACGACGGAGCAGAAAAAGCTCGCGAAAGTGCAGCTGCCACTCTGCGTGAAGTACGTAAGATTATCGGTTTCCGCGTTTATTAATGTAGCTCACCTGCTAATAGTTACATTTTCAAACACTACATTTCTGTTTTTACCCTCAATGCGGTTCTCACCCGAAGTGACACCGCTCCATTTGCAGTTCCTTACCGTTACGTCCTGAATCCGTTCCTCATCCCCCAGTCCAACGATATAAGCACCGTACTTACTCTTATTGCAATTGACATTTTCCAACTGCACATTACGCACAGTGGGAATAAACCCTCTCTGTGCCTGCTCCCTAGGTTCGTAATTCAGATTTATCTTTAACACAGCCTCCCTGCATTCCCCTACTTCCACATTCCTCACATACACATTCTCCACTACACCACCTCGACACGTATTGGTCTTTATCCTCACCACCCTGTCCAGATTCGGACTGTCCATCTGACAATCCTCAAGAAACAGATTTCTGAAACCGCCCGAAATCTCACTACCTACTACAATACCTCCATGTCCGTCCTCCATTCGGCAGTTCCTCACCACCACATTCTGACAAGGAATACCCCAACGGCGTCCGTCAGCATTCCTACCACTCTTTATAGCAATACAGTCATCGCCCGTACGGAACAGACAATTCTCAATCAGCACCCTGTTACACGACTCCGGGTCACATCCGTCACCATTCGGTCCTTTGTTTATAATAGTCACATTCCTGACCGTTACATCCTCACACATTACCGGATGCAAAACCCAGAACGGCGAACGTAGCAACGTAACGCCTTCTATCAACACCCTGTTACAATTCATAAAATTTACAGTCTGCGGACGCATCGGATTAGTGATGTCAAACCTACGCTTCTCCACATCCGCCTGTTCCTCACTCCACTGTTGCAACCTTCGTCTGCTCTCCTTCTGATTATACATACCTTCTTTCCATCCGAAACGTTCCACACCAGTCCACTTCCACCACGTCTCGTTTGTTCCACCACCATCCACAGTACCCTCACCCGTTATCGCAATATCCTCAGCATCACGGGCATAGATTAACGGCGATATATTATAACACTCCAGTCCCTCCCAGTGCGTCAGCACCTGAGGATAGAGCCGAGGTTCGAAGACGAATTGCAATACAGCACCTTTTTCCAACACCAGATTCACCCGACTCAACAACGTCACAGCACCCGTTTTCCACTCTCCTTGGGGCACAACAACACGTCCTCCACCCCTCTCATTACATACTTTTATAGCACTGTTAATAGCCGTCTGATTATCCCTGGCACTTGCATCCGTGCTCGCTCCGAAATCAGTTATATATGCCACCCTATCGTTTACGAGTTCAGGCATCTTTATACTTTCCACCAGTTTTAGATACTCCTTTTCCCATGGCTGAGCAACCAACGACGTAAAACAACAAAAGGTTAAAATAAAACCCAACAGCGACTTCTTCATAGCATTTGATATAATATTTGAAGGCAAATGTACTGCTTTTTTCTTAATAATGCGTATTTTTGCCACACAATCTCCTACGCACTACAAATTTCAAATGGATTGCAAACCCATACTATACACATATGGAAACATCCATATCGATGTCGCCGCGCTGATACCGCTCCTTCATCGATACAATATCAACTGCGTGGTAGATTGCCGTCCTGCAAACAATCTTCGTATTCTGCAAAACACCACATCCAACGAACTCTCAGCCACACTCCGTCAACACCACATTGCCTATCTTCCCTTCTTTCAGCACTTTGGCGCATTTCCTCCCGACACACTTAACAGCAGCGGAGAACCCGTTTACCGCAAAGTCATCAAGTCAGATACATTCCTTAAAGGTATCGAACGTCTGAAAAACGGCATCGGGAAAGGATACACCATCTGCATCATCGACAATCAGAACGATACAGAGAAAAGCAAAAGATATACCCTCATTGGCGAATACCTGAAAGAATCCTGCAACATCATCCATCTGCTTCCAAACGGACATTACACGACCCAATCAGAAGTTGCACAACAAATTCAGGAAAAAGAAAACAGACAGCGACACAGAAACAGCACCTCACAGGAACTGGGAAAAACCGGTGAACTGATTGCCGCCAACTACCTGACAGAAAACGGATACAGAATACTCGACACCAACTGGAACCTACATAAAGGATGCGAACTCGACATCATAGCCATGAAAGACTTCCGCATCCACTTCATCGAAGTGAAGACACGAGCTACAGACAAATTCGGAGAACCCGAAATGGCAATCGACCAAAAGAAACTGGTCAACATCAGCAAAGCCATATACACCTATCGTCGCGAACGCAAACTCTACAACGTAGAATATCAGATTGACAGCATAGCCATCATCTACCATAACGAAAACGACTACACACTGAACCACTTCCTCGACCTTCGTGGTTCCAACCAGGCATGTACTGAAGTAATAAACTACAGCCCCACGACTCTATCTAACCTCCCCCATGATGGGAGGAACTTTACTCCCCTCGCCCATTAGGGGGAGAGGGGTTAGGGAAAGAGGGGCCCAAAAAAGAGTCCCCTGCTTTGTGTGCAGAGGACTCTCCAAAAAGAAGGCGGCGACCTACTCTCCCGCATTGCGGTGCAGTACCATCGGCGTGCCCGGGC
>CAJODY010000027.1 GCA_905233285.1 uncultured Bacteroidaceae bacterium | reverse complement strand
GAAGCAGCAGATGAGAGTCAGTGCCACCGCAAGGAACTTGATGAATCCTTTGTTTTGCATTGTTGTTTGTTGATTAAAAATGAGTTATATAAGGTTTTTCAGCCCGCAAAGGTAAGACTTTTAAGTGAAACGAGAAAAGTGAAAAGTAAAAAATGTGTAATTAAGAGGCAAAAAGCCGTCTTTTCTCCCCGTTTATATACGTCCGGCAACGTTTTGGGTGACTTAATGCAGCAATTCGAGCCATGCATAAATGGGATAGTGGTCGCTCATCTTGCTGTAATCGTCAACCTTGGCGCCATAAGCCTTCATGTTCTCCGACATCAGGATATTGTCTATGCGGAAGAACATGCCCGACTGGTTATAACTGAATCCCAATCCACATCCTGAACGTGTATATGCGTCGTTGAGCAGACGGGTCAGCCGGTAGTGGGTGTACGACAGGCTTGGAGCGTTAAAATCGCCTGCGCAGATTACGTACTTACACTCCGATTTAGCTATGAATTGCGCGATGGAATCGGCTTGTACGGCTCTGATTTGATTCGCACTTTTCAGTTTGCTGACTAGCGAATCGTAGCGCATTTCGTTCTCCTCATCCTCTGGATTCTTTATCATCGTTTCGTAGTCGTCCTTGTCTTTTTTCGCCAACTTGTACGACTCCATATGGTTGTTCACCACCAGTATAGTGTCCTCATCTTTCA
Organism: uncultured Bacteroidaceae bacterium; assembly: GCA_905233285.1. Taxonomy (GTDB): domain Bacteria; phylum Bacteroidota; class Bacteroidia; order Bacteroidales; family Bacteroidaceae; genus Minthosoma. Next base: position 37,503 of record CAJODY010000027.1, on the reverse strand, counting down.
CTATCTTATAGGCAATGCTGCCGTTCGCACACGACTCGTAATTGATACGTTCTATGCTCACGATGGGGTATTTCGACATGAACATAAGGTGGAGTTTCGGTATAATCGTATCAACAGTAATATACGGATAGGTAGAATCGCACAGCTGGTGCAGCACATCATAGGGAATACCTCCGGCTTCCTGCAGACATACGATGTCGGCATTGCTCCTTCTCACGTAATCAAGCACGATGTTGTCTTCCCATTCCACCTTATCCTTGTCGGGAAAACTCATCACGTTGTAACTGAGTACCTTAATGGCTCCTTCCGGGGCACTCGACGGCAGGTTTACGGGACAGAACGTACGGATGGCATCAGTACATATCAGCATACCGATAATGCTGATTAGCATGAAACGGCGTTTGAACACCAGCCAGAACACGATAAATACGAACGAAAGGAGCAGGAATACAGGGAATATCATGCCCCAATACGAACATTCCGGGTATTCAGCGCTGTTCAGACGATACGAAAAGGCACAAAAAATCATTGCCATAACCACAATCAGGTTTATAGCAACGAAAAATCCTTGTACTGTCCGTTTCAGTCCTTTGATCATCGTGCCCTGCTGTTTTTATTGTCTGTTGCTTGCATCGAAAAGAGTCTGCTTCTCGCTTTCCGTCAGACACTGATACCCACCTTTGCGCACCTTGTCGAGTATGCGGTCAATCTCGTCGTTCCTTGCCTTCTTTCGCGAGTTATACTCGTAATCCTTCGTGTAGTTGTCATTATAGCTGACATGCATTGATGGCTGCGAGTCGGGCTTGTGCCAGAAATTCTTTCCGAAACTGACACTCTTGTAACGAGCAGCATTGCGCCAGAACAGGATGAGCATAAGTCCGAAGAACATACCACCGAGATGGGCGAAGTGTGCCACCCCGTCCGAGGCACTCATACCTTCCAGTATCTCTATTGCAGCATACAGCAACACAAACCACTTGGCTTTGATGGGGAAGGGAATAGGGATGATGAACAGACGCTCGTTAGGGAATGTCATACCGAAAGCAAGCAAAATGCCATATACGGCACCCGAGGCACCAATCGTCATGGCGTAAGGAGAGATAATTCCGGCTACCTGTCCCAACTCCTGCACTAGTCCTGCACCGATGCCACATACCATATAATATATGAGGAAACGCTGACCGCCCCACACCTGCTCCATTATTCGTCCGAACATCCACAGGGCGAACATATTGAAGAAAATGTGTGTGAAGTTGCCGTGCATGAACATGTAGGTTACAAACTGAAACGGCATGAACGCATTCGACTCCCAATAATACAATGCAAACAGCGGGGAGAGGTGAAATGCAGAGTCGAGTATATAAGCAACGACGTTGAGTAACAGCAACGATTTTACTACTGGTGGCATCTTTATGTAAATGTATTAAAAACGCTGCAAAATTACGCATTTTAGACCAAATACGGGGCAAAAAATCCAGATTTGCACTTTTTTTTTGAAAAATATTAATTTTTTTTCGAATTTTATTTGCATTAACCTCTGAATGCCATATATTTGCGTTGCGAAAAACGTAATAAACACAATTACTTTTTAATTAACCTCATTTATTAACCTCATTTTAATTCTAATTTTTATGAATAAAAGTGAACTCGTAAGCTCTATCGCTGCTAAGAGCGGCCTGAGCAAGGAAGCTTCTAAGAAGGCTCTTGATGCTACTATCGACGCTATCGTTGGCGCACTTAAGGCTGGTGACAAGGTTGCACTCGTTGGTTTTGGTACATTCTCTGTTTCTAAGCGTGCTGCACGCCAGGGTATCAACCCAGCTACAAAGCAGGCTATCAAGATCGCTGCTAAGAAGGTTGCTAAGTTCAAGGCAGGCGCTGACATCGACAAGGCTATCAACTAATCCTTTCCAATGAAAGCAAAAAACACGTTGGAGAAACTCCTTGCGAGTTATCCAATGTGTTTTTTTTGACTAAACCCACAATTGTACATCGTACATGGTAAATCATAAATCCTATATATATATAATATGTATCGCCCTGCTCAGCTGCCTTGCGGCATGTAAGGGCAAGCAACCCCAACAGGCAAAGGCTCCCGCCAAGGTGGTTACTGTTGAGAAAATCCCCGATTTCGTAGAGACACGCGGCATCATTGGCGATGGTTCGTCTATGAACCTTCTGCAACTCATCGAGTTCGATGGCGACACACTCGACATCATCGCAGCCAACCAGATGATTATGGGAGGACTCATCGTCGGTAACGAAGTAGATGTGATATACAGTCTCATCGATGGTAACCTCGTGGCACAGACCGCCGTCAACCTCACCGCTCTTCAGCACCTTTGGTCGCAGCATGTGGGAGGTGGCGAGACGAAAAGTCTGGAAATCGACAGCAACGGACGTGCCACAACCTACAACATGAGCATAGAGTACGACCATTGGGCCGTACGCGACGGAGTGCTCCTGCTCTCATCCCCACGTAAGGTGGGCGACGAAAAACCAGCCGACGTCGATACCTTCCAAATCATGATGCTCACAGAGGACAGCCTCGTCCTCATGGCCAATACAGCCAATATGGCATCAGCATTCTATAGAGACAACTAAATCCCCGACATACTACCATGAAGAAAATCATTCTCTTTGCAGCACTACTGTCAGCCGCCTCGTCCCTCTTCGCAAAGAAGAGCGAACCAAAGACCGACCGCGAAGTGTGGGTGAATATCATGTATCAGATGGCAGAACCCGTCATGAAGAACATGGCAGAAGGGCGTCTGCAACAGGTTATGGACACAGCCGGAGGCAACAAGAACCTCGAGCTCTCCCCCACATGGGACAACCGCGACAAGAAAGTAGCCTATATGGAGGCTTTCGGACGTCTGCTTGCCGGACTTGCTCCCTGGCTCAACCTTCCCGACGACGACACACCCGAATCGGCTAAGCGCCGCCAACTGCGCCAGTGGACCCGTCAGGCCATCATCAACGCTGTCGATCCTAAATCGCCCGACCGCCTTGGATGGGAAAACGGCGGACAGACACTTGTCGATGGAGCCTATGTCGTCGAAGGACTCTTCCGCGGCTACGATTCCCTTTGGGTACCACTTCCAAAAGAGACCAAAGACCTCTACATCAAGGAACTGAAAGGACTGCGTCGCTACGACCCGCCCTACACCAACTGGCTCCTCTTCATCGCTATGGAAGAGAGTTTCCTCATGTACGTCGGTGCCGACTACGATGCCTACCGCATCAAGATGGCACTTGCCAAAATCGAGGAATGGTACATAGGCGACGGCATCTATAGCGACGGGCCCTCCTTCGCCTTCGACTACTACAACTCTTACGTAATCCAGCCCATGTACTGCGAATGCCTGGAGATGATATCAGCCCGTCAACCCAACAACAGCTACCTCATCTTCAGCAAGACCAACGACAAGGTACGCGGAGCCAAAGGCCGTCTGCAGGAAGTGCGCAAGCGAATGCAGAAATGGTCAGTCATCCTCGAGCGTTTCATCTCGCCCGAAGGCACATTCCCTGTTGTCGGTCGAAGCATTCCTTACCGCATGGCAACCCTCCAGCCCCTTGCACTCCTGGCTTGGCAGAAACAGCTACCCAAGGAACTCCACGAGGGTCAGGTACGCTCCGCACTTACAGCCGTAGCCAACCGTATGTTCTACGGACAAGTGACCAACCCCGACAAGAAAGCATCGCCCCTCAGCCAGAACTACAACTCCGGCGGTTTCCTCACCATCGGATTCGTAGGTCCGCATCCCAACGTGGCCGATTGGTACACCAACAACGGCTCGCTCTATATGACCAGTCTTGCCTTCATGCCACTCGGACTTCCAGCCACCGACTCCTTCTGGACCTCTCCTGCCGAGAAATGGACTTCAAAGAAAGCCTGGGAGGGCGACGACTTCCCCAAAGACCATAAGTGGGACATCAATAGCCAACGCCTCTATTGGGAATAAAAGACCTCTGCCGTGATGTTCTTACTCCTCAGTAAGTAATTTCTCACGTCGGAGCAGAAAGAAAAAATCCCCTCGCGATTTTTATTAATCCCTTAGCGATTTTAAAAAATCCCTAGGGGATTTTTATTATTCCCCGTGGGATTTTATTTCAAGACTCAGGCGTGAAAGGAGAGTTTCTTCGGAGCAAAAGTATAGTCACTGGGGAAAGAGGTGCTTATAGCTAAAGGAAGGGAAATATACAGCAACGAAAAGAAGAAAAAATGTTATGCGGATTTTGGAAATCCTGCATTTATGGAATATCTTTGCGTAGTCAATGTCGAACGATGGTTATGGACGATTTCATAAGGGAACATAGACTGGACGATGTGCGCGAACTTGCCTTGCAAGCTCAACGCTATCCGAACGTGGATATGAAGGAGGCGTTGCAGCAGATTGACGGGTGGCAACGGGCGAGACGGAAGGTGCCTACATGGGCAGAGACCGATGGAATCGTATATCCGACTCATTTGAGTATGGAGCAATGCAGCAGCGAACTGACGGCGCGATATAAGGCAGAGATAGTGGAAGGAGGCAGAAGGATGACAGACCTGACGGCTGGCTTCGGAGTGGATGGGACAATGATGGCGCATAAGTATGAACAGGCGACACTGGTGGAACAGAATGAGGATTTGTGCCGGATAGTACGTCATAACCTGCCACTGCTGGGGGTGAGGAATGCGGAGGTGGTGTGCCGAAAGGCTGAGGATGCCTTACGCGAGTTGCCCCTACAAGACCTGATTTTCCTCGACCCGGCTCGTCGCGATTTGCACGGAGGGAAGGTGGTGTCGATTGCAGACTGCACACCCGACGTGGCCATGCTGCAGGAGGAACTGAGAGAGAAGGCGGAGACGGTTCTGATAAAGCTTTCGCCGATGCTCGACATCAAGAGTGTAGTGAGGGATTTGAAGGGTGTTGGAGAGGTGCATGTGGTAAGTGTCGAGAACGAATGTAAGGAATTGCTCGTAAAACTATGCCACACGATGGAGGCGGTCAGAATGGTATGTGTCAATATCGATGGCGAGGGGAAATCAGAAATATTTGATTTCACCGATGGAATGGAGGCGGATACTAATTGCCGTTATGTCGCCGAGGTAGGCAGATTCGTATATGAACCCAATGCGAGCATCATGAAGGCTGGCGGGTTCAAGGTGCTGGCACAACGGTATGGTGTGGGAAAGCTGCATCCTAATAGTCACTTATATACAGCGGACGATGAAATCGCGGATTTTCCTGGGCGCAGGTTCAGGGTAAAGAAGGTATCGGGACTGGGCAAGACGGAGACTAAAGGTTTGCTCGAAGGACTGACGCAGGCGAATCTGTCGGTACGTAATTTCCCGATGTCAGTAGCTGAACTGCGCAAGCGGCTGAAGATACGTGAGGGTGGCGACAGGTATATCTATGCCACCACCCTCGCGGATAATCGTAAGGTACTGCTTCTGCTCGATAGAATCAAGTAACGTTAATGTTAACCTTAACGGTAAACGGTAAACAGTAAACTGTAAACTATTTCCTCTTTTTCTTTCCTTTCTTCTTTGCAAATTCGTTGTAGAAAGGTTGGGACTCGACCTGACCTTCGAAGTATTTTGCCCATTCCTTCGCACCTTTGGGAGCCTTTGATTGTTGAGAGTTGAAAGCTGAGGGTTTAGATTTCTTCCTTTCTTCTGACTTCCGACCTCTGCCATTAGCCTTCTGCCATCTGCCGTCATCCTTCCGACCTCTGCCTTCTTCCCTCTGTCGTCTTCCATCCACCTTCTTACCTCTTCCTTCAGCCTTCTTCTCCTTGCTGCTTGGCTGCTCGATTTCGGGTGCGTTCTTGTAGTAGTTGAGGAAGGTATTGAACTGCATACTGACCATACGCTTGATGAGGTCTTCCTTGTCGAGCATGTCGAGTTTGCGGTATATCTCGGGCAGGTACTGCTTGATTTCCTTTTCATCGACTTCTATTTTCTCGATGTCATCGATGAGTTTGTAGAGTTGCTTGGCACATATCTCCTGTCCGGTAGGCAGAATGCTGGGGATGAATTTCTTCTGAATCTGGCGTTCGATGGCCTGAATCTTATGTTTCTCCTTGATATGGATGATGGAGATGCTGGTACCCTTGCGTCCGGCACGACCTGTACGTCCGGAGCGGTGGGTATAGGACTCGATATCGTCAGGCAGTCCGTAATTGATGACGTGGGTGAGTTCCTCGACGTCGAGTCCGCGTGCCGCCACGTCGGTAGCTACGAGGAGCTGGGTGCGGTGTTGACGAAACTTCTGCATAGTGATGTCGCGTTGCATCTGTGAGAGGTCGCCATGAAGTGCCTCGGCGTTGTAGCCGTCCTGAATGAGGCGGTCGGCTATTTCCTGTGTCTCCATGCGTGTGCGGCAGAAGATGATGGCGTATATCTCGGGGTAGTAGTCGGCAATGCGTTTCAGGGCATTGTATTTGTCGCGTGCTGCTACGAGGTAGTAGAAGTGGTTGACGTGTTCGGCTCCTTCGTTGCGGCTACCTACGACAATCTCTTTGTGGTCGTGGAGGTAGTTGTGAGCAATGCGTTCAATCTCCTTCGACATGGTGGCGGAGAAGAGGAGTGTATTGCGTGAGTTGTGGGACGGACAGCGTGCCAGGATGGCATCGATGCTTTCGGAGAACCCCATGTTGAGCATCTCGTCGGCTTCGTCGAGTACAACATTCCTGACATTTGAGAGGTCGGCAACCCCACGTTCCATGAGGTCAACGAGTCGTCCGGGTGTGGCTACGATAATCTGAACACCTTTCTTCAGACTATGTATCTGCGGCATTATCTGTGCTCCGCCATAGACTGCCAGAATGCGGAGTCCGGGGATGTATTTGCTGTAGCTCTTGAGGTCGTCGGTAATCTGTAGGCAGAGTTCGCGTGTGGGGGCAATGACGATGGACTGTGTGATGAGCGATGTGCTGTCGGTCTTCTGGATAAGTGGTAGTCCGTAAGCTGCTGTCTTGCCTGTACCTGTCTGTGCAAGTGCTATGACGTCGTTGTCGTTTCCGAGTAGGTAGGGGATTACATGGGACTTTCAAAGCCTATCTCGCTGATGGCTTGAAGTATCGGTGATGAGATACCGAGTTGTTCGAATGTTTTCAAATTAATTGTTTTTTAGTTTTTGGATGTATTGCTTGGCGAAGTCCTTACTTATTGAGTTGTGGATACTTTGACAAACTTCGCTGGCGAGAGCTATACCATGACCAATGACCGTTGACCATTGATTATTGAGCATTGAGGGGAGGTCGTCGCGACGGATTCCACATTGGAGGAGTCCGAAGACGATTCCTGCGTTGAAGTTGTCGCCGGCTCCAATAGTTGATACGGTCTGGATCTTCTGTACTTTATATTCTTTGTTACCCTGAGGTGTGAAGAGGCGGATATCGCCGTCGGCATCGGTACACAGCATATAAGGACAATGAGGGGCAACCTCACGGTTGTAGGCTTCGAGTGGGTCGTTGATGCCGAACATGTACTGGAAATCCTCGGTGGAACCGCGAACTATGTCTGCATAGCCGAAGTTCTCGATGATGGTGGAATAGAGCTCAGCAGCCTCGTCGAGATGGGACGAACGGAAGTTGATGTCGTAGTAGATGAATGCCTGCTGACGACGTGCATAGTCGAGGAATTCCTTCACTTTAGGACGTAAGGCAGGGTTGAGCACGAAGTAGGAACCCATCATGACGATATCATCCTTGTTTATCTCGGGCCATTCGACGTCGAGACGTGCCTTGGGATAGTCCTTGTAGAATGTGTATTCGGCATCGTTACGAGCGTTGAGGAAGGCAAGTGAGATGGCTGTGCGTCCGTCCTCGTACATACAGATGTGACGAGTGTTCACTCCGTTGTCGGACATGAACTGCTTGATGGTCTGTCCCACGCGGTCGTTGCCGGTTTCGGTTATCATCGTGACGTCGCATCCTAAGCGACCCAACGATATGATGCCGTTGAAGACCGAACCACCCGGTACGGCTGCTGTGGGTTGTTCGTCCTTGAATATGATGTCGAGAATGGTTTCGCCTATTCCTATTACTTTTCTCATTGTGTTGTGTCTGTTATCGTTAATAAATAATGAGTCCTGCCAATCCGCAGAGCAATATCATAAGGATAGGATGTACCTTGAACGAACGAGAGGATGAAGATGGTGCAACTGACGATGAATTCGAACGTGGAGTCGGTAGGAGAGCCGAAGTTCTCGACGTTCATCAGCATGATGGCTGCTGCCAGGATGAGTCCGAGTACCGTGGGGCGCAGCATTGTGAATATGTTGGCTACGGCGAGGGAGTCTTTATGACGGATGAGATATTTGCTTATGCTTATCATCAGAATGAAGGGAAGCCACATGATGCTCAGCGAGGTCATGACGGCTGAGAGGATGGCAGCCCATTCGGGGTAGCCGGCATTGATGACAGCCGTGTAGCCTGTGTAGGTGGCTGCGTTGATGCCGATAGGTCCGGGGGTCGATTGACTGATGGCGATTATATCGGTGAATTCGGTAGTTGTGAGCCAATGGTGTTTGTTGACCACTTCGTCCTGAATGAGCGAAATCATCGCGTAGCCACCGCCGAAATTGAAGATGCCTATCTTTGAGAATGTGATGAATAGCTGAAGGAATATCATTGTCTGATGGTCAGGTATTTTCCGTAGATGAATCCCGCTATGCCTGCTACGATGATGCACCAGATGGGGCTGACTCCGAAGAGTGATATGAGCAAGGCACAAACGATGGGTATCCAGCAGTTGTAGATTGTAATCTTTGCCGACTTAGCCATGCGGAAGCATGGAGTGAGGATGAGGGCGACGACGCAGGGACGTATGCCCATGAAGAACTTCTCAACGTAGATGTTGTCTTTGAACGATTGGAACAGGAGTGCGATGAGCAGTATGATGACGATGCTCGGCAGGGCTACTCCAAGTGCTCCAACGATGCCTCCGACGACTCCGCGGTATTTATATCCGATGTGGGATGCCATGTCGATGGCGAAGAGTCCGGGGGTGGACTGTGCCACAACAAGTATGTCGGTAAACTCCTCCTGACTGAGCCATCCTTTCTTGTCCACTATCTCACGCTCCATGACAGGCACCATGGCATAGCCGCCACCAAGGGTGAAGGAGCCTATCTTGCTGAATGTAAGGAAAAGGTCGGAGTAGATGGACATGGATAGTTTACAGTTTACGGTTTACAGACTCTTACAATGTGATATGTTCTGCTTTGATTTCTTCGTGGAGGAAGATGGAGGCTGATTCGCTGAATTTCTCGCTCGATTCGGTTGTGTAGTACCGGCATGTGCCGCCCTTGGTTATCTGCTGCTCTTTTTCAGTATGGCGGTGTAGGTAGTCTGCCAGACTTTCTGCGATGTATTTGCCCTGAGGTATGATGGTGATGCCGGAGGGTATGTACTGCTTGATTTTAGGCAGCAGAAGCGGATAGTGGGTGCAACCGAGGATGATGGTGTCGATGAGTGGGTCGGCAGACAGGAGTCGGTCGATGCTGTCCTTTACGAAGTAGTCAGCTCCGGGACGGTCGTATTCGTTGTTTTCAACCAATGGAACCCACATGGGACATGCTTGTCCGACGACGGTGGTATCGGGATAAAGTTTCTTTATCTCCAAATTGTATGATTCAGAACGGACTGTACCCTCAGTAGCAAGTATGCCGATGTGGCGCGAACGAGTCAATGTACCTACAACCTCTGCCGTAGGACGTATCACTCCCAGTACGCGGTGGTTTGGAGCATGCGTAGGAAGGTATTTTTGCTGAATGCTGCGCAGAGCCTTTGCCGAAGCGGTGTTACAAGCCAGGATGATGAGCGGGCAACCCATCTCGAAGAGTTTCTGAACAGCTTGTAGGGTGAACTGATAGACGACGTCGAACGAACGGGTGCCGTATGGGGCACGGGCGTTGTCGCCAAGGTAGATATAGTCGTACTGAGGCATCAGCCGACGTATGCCTTCGAGTATGGTCAGACCACCTAATCCCGAGTCGAAAATGCCGATGGGACCAGATAAAATAGATGTGTTCGTGTCTGCCATTGTCTCGTTGAACTTATCGTCTGAGTTTTGCCTTCACCAGTTCGCTGCAGTCTTCTGCCTCGCCTGTAGTGTTGACAAACGGATAGGAGTTGTTGTCGGTATTGAGGATGTAGGCATAGTTGTGTTCCAATCCTACTTCACGCATTACATCCTTCAGTTTCTGATGGAGCGGATGCATGAGTTCCTCTTCAGCCTGAGTGAGCAGTTGCTTGGCCTGCTCCTTGAATGCCAGACTCTCTTCCATGAGCTGCTGAAGTTCCTTCTGACGTTTCAGCATGATGTTCTCGGGGAAGGTGCGCTGTCCCTCGACAAACTCCTGAAACTTACGCGAGAAGTCTGTCTCTGCACGTTCCAGTTCGTTTTCGTAAGTCTTCTTCAAGTTCTGCAACTTTGCCATTGCAACCCCGTATTCAGGCATGAACTCCAGCATCTCGTTGTAGCTGAGATAGCCGAAGTGCTGCATCTGAACGATGGTTTGCGGGGTAACCTCGTTAGACTGAGATTGCGCTGCCTCCTGTGCCGAGAGTGTGGCAACAGCGAGGAGCGCAAAATATAATGAAAGGATTCGTTTCATCATTTAATGCCAAGCTTGGTCATTACCTGGTTGGTGACATCGGTTGAGAGTGTTTCGCTGATAAACGGAATACCGCTTGTTACGTCCATTACATATACGTAACCGCCTGCTACTCCGATTTCCTTGATGGCAGCGATTATCTTGGTCTGGATAGCCTGCATTCTTTCAGACTGAGCTTTCTGCAGTTCTTCCTGCATAGTCTGATAGTACTGCTGCATACGCTGGTAGAGGTCCTGCAGTTCCTGCTGACGGCGCTGTTTTACAGCCTCTGGCATTGTTCCCTGATTCTTATCGAAATCGTCGCTCTTGGTTTTCAGTTCGTCCTGCATCTTCTGCAATTCCTCTTCGTACTGCTTCTGAAGATTCTGTATGTCAGTCTGTGCCTTTGTGTATTCCGGCATAGCCTGAATGATGGTTGCTGAGTTTACGTGTGCGAATTTCTGTGCGAATACAGCCATTGGCATAGCCAGAAGGACTGCGATAATTACTTTTTTCATTTTCTTTTTAAAATTGGTTTATATTAATAATGTTTGTTTTTAATGACTATATCCAAGTCGTTGGAGCACCTCATCGCTTATGTCTATTTTTGGTGAGGCATAGATAATGCTGCCGCCGGAAGCACGATCGAGTATCAGCTGATAACCCTTGCGTTCGCATATTTCCTTTACGGCTCCGTAAATCTCGTCCTGAATGGGCGACATCAGACTCTGACGTTTCTTGAAGAGTTCACCTTCGGCTCCGAAGTATTTCTTCTTCAGTTCGCTGGCTTCTTTCTCCTTTGCCACGATGGCTTCCTCAGCCTTTGTCTTCTGTGTGTCGGAAAGGAATACCGACTCTGACTGATATTTACGATATAAAGTCTCCACTTCGTTCAGAATGCTTTGTACCTCGCCTTCCCATTTCTTGCTTATCTGGTTCAGTTGTTCGTTTGCTCGTTCGTAAGCTGGTACATTCTTCAGTATGTATTCCATATCGACGAGCGCAAACTTCTGTGCATTGATAGACAGGATACCTATCAGGGTAAGTGCTATCGTTAAAAATGTTCTTCTCATACTGTATAAATATTAAGGGTTTTGTTAGAATTCTTGTCCGAGGATAAAGTGGAACTGACTGCCGGCATATGTCTTGGAACCGAACACCTTGTCAAATCCGTATGCCCAGTCGATACCCATCAGTCCAATCATAGGGAGGAACAGACGTACACCCACTCCTGCCGAACGTTTCATGTCGAATGGGTTGAACCTCTTCACTTCGTTCCATGCGTTACCTCCTTCAGCAAAGCCGAGTACATATATATTAGTGCTTCCGTTGAGCATCACAGGGTAGCGCAGTTCGAGGGTCATTCGTGAATAGGCATAGCCTTCATATCCGTATGGTGTGAGACATCCGTTGTCGTATCCACGCAGACCGATGGTCTCGGTATAGTAGTTGTATGAATAGCCTGACATACCGTCACCACCCATGTAGTAGGTCTCGAACGGCGACCTCTTGTACTTATTGTAGCAGCCCAGAAGTCCACAGTCGAAGCGTGCCATCAGCACAAAGCACTTGTTGGCACTTGACAGAGGAGTGAAGAAACGTGATTTGAATGCCCATTTGTGGTATTCAATCCACTTGTATTTCTTCTGCATGTCGTTCATGTAGTTTGCATCGTCACGTGAAGTGGCAAGATTTTTGTAGTCGATGCCGTCCCACAATGAATAAGGAGGAGTGAGTGTGACTGATGCAGAAATCTGCGAACCACGACGTGGGAATATAGGGTTGTCGATGTTGACACGTGAGAGCGACAGAGTCAGGTTGATATTGTTACAGTGTCCGTCGGTGATGATGAAGTATTCCCAGTCCTTCAGCATATAACGGGTATATCCGAGCGAAGCCTGGAAACTGAAGTTGTTATCGGGCCAGTTCAGACGTTTACCCCATCCTACCGATAGACCTAACAGCATGATGTACTTGTCGGGGTCGTAATAGCTTGAGTAGTTGTTGTAGTAGCTGGAGTTGTAGTTTCCATAGCCATACATCGACGAGTAGTAGTTGTTGTAGTAGCTTGAGTTATAGTATGAACTGCTCACGTCGGTCTGACGGGAGAAGAATGCGCTGACGGAGAGTGTGTTCGGTCGTTTGCGTCCGAACCAGTTATCCTGGAACGAGATGCTGTACGACTGATAGTAACGACCGTTGGTAGAACCCGATAACTCCAGAACCTGAGCATCGCCCTGAGGCATGAATCCACGGTGCAGACCATTGCGATGGAAAAGGTTACGCATTGAGAAGTTGGTGAATTTCAGTCCCAGTTTTCCTGTCACACCGATTTGTCCCCAACCAAGTGAGAACTCAATCTGGTCACTTGCCTTCGGACTCAGTCCGAGGTTCATGTCAACTGTTCCGTTGATTGGGTCGGGCACCGGTTTGAAGTCGATGGCTTCTGGGTCGAAGTGTCCCATCTGTGCTATTTCCTGGTACGACATCTTGAAGGCATCCATCGAGAAGAGGTCGCCCGGCTTCAGTTTCAGTTCACGACGCACCACTTCTTCATATACTCTGGTGTTACCGTAAATCTTTATCTTGTTGATGGTAGCCTGAACACCTTCTGTGATACGTATCTCAAGGTCGATACTGTCGCCATCTACATCTACTTCGACAGGGTTGACCTGATTGAACACATAACCTTCATTATAATAGAAGTTGGCAACTGCATCGTCGTCTTCGTTCAGACGTTTCTTGATGTGCTTCTGGTTATACACATCACCACGTTCCATCTTGAATACTCTGTTCAGCTGAGCGGTGTTATACACTGAGTTACCTACCCATTTGATGTCTCTCACATAGTAGCGGTCGCCTTCCTCAACACCGAGATAGATATCTACGGTGTTATCACCGTTGTCAACCACACTGTCCTGCACAATGACTGCATCGCGGAATCCCAGTTCGTTATATTTCTCTATAACCCTCTCCTTGTCCGCTGCATAGCGTTCGGCAACAAACTTCTTTGCCTTGAACAGACTCTTGAAGCCCATTTCGTTTGTCTTCTTCAGCAATCCGCCAGAGAAGAAGTTACCATGGAATGCCCTTGTCTTTATGTTCTTGTTTCCGCTGATGTAAATCTTTCTCACCTTCACCTTCTCCTGCTTGTCGATATTCACATCGACCTGAACCATGTCTTTCTGCATTGGGTCGTCTCTCTGCACTATCTCCACCCTTGCATTGCGGAAACCCTTCTCGTCGAAGTAGTTCTTTATAATAATCTTAGCCTTGTCAACCATGTTTGGAGTGAGCTGGTTACCCTTAGCCAGTCCCATCTTCTCCATGAGGTCTTTCTGCTCGCTCTTCTTCACACCCCATACGTTGACCTGTGATATTCGTGGACGGGTGGCGAGGGTAATCTTCAGATATACCTTATTGTCAACGATGCTGTCAGCCTCAATCTTCACATTCGAAAACAGACCATGCTTCCAGTACCGTTTCACTGCGGCAGTAATCTCATCGCCGGGGAATGAAATGGTTTCACCGATAGTGAGTCCTGACAGTCCGATGAGGACAAGGTCGTCGTAGTTTTCCACACCTTCCACTTTGATGCCGCCAATCTCTACTTTCTTCGGCTGTCCATACATCACCGTTGGCTTTACCTCCGTACCCACTTGTGCTTCCGTCGGTACGAAAACCGCCAACAGGGTCAGCAGGCATAGAATTTGTTTCTTTATGTTGCTAAGATTTCTCATTTCCGTTTTGTCATTTATTCTCCGTCACCTGTTCTCCTGTCTTTCCGAATCGTCTCTGACGACCCTGGTAGTCAACTATTGCCTTGTAAAGACATTCGTCATTGAAGTCGGGCCAGTATGTGTCTGTGAAATATAGTTCGGCATAAGCAAGCTGCCATAGCAGGAAATTGCTCAGACGCTGTTCGCCACCTGTTCTGATGAGCAGGTCGGGGTTCGGCATCATACATGTAGCCAAATGGCTGTCGATGGTATCACCGGTGATGTCGTCGGGATTGAGTTTTCCGTCCTTCACCTCTTTGGCAATCATCTTTGCGGCATGAGCCAGTTCCCAACGCGACGAGTAGTTGAATGCTACAGCCATCGTTATGGTCTTGTTGTTCTTCGTCTGTTCCATCAGTCGTTCGCTGGCTTCACGCAGATTCTGGGGCACATTCTCCAAATCGCCCACCAGCAGGAACTTCACGTCGTTTTCCATAAAACTCTTATCCACAAGATTCTTCAGCATCAGGTCGAACAGTGTGCTCACCTCATCTTTCGGACGGTTCCAGTTCTCTGTTGAGAAAGCATAGAACGTCACATAGGGAATACCCAGTTTGGCAGCGCATCGCAAAATTGCATCCAACGCGTCGGCACCTGCAAAGGTTGTCCACGAGCCTGTGCCCATCTGCCGTTTCCATCCATGATGAAGGCGATGTGCTGTGGCAACCTTGCCATGTCTATTTGTTCCTTGTACATAATATCTCTTTAGAAAACGAGTGTCAAATTCCTTCGTTTTAATTGTTACATTTCCTGAGTCTGGGCATGAAGTCGTATGACACATATATCATCGTCCAGCAATAAGCATCCTTATTCTTCATAAATCCGCTCTTCACTCTGAAGGGGTCTTCTATGCCGTCAATACGGTCGGTCATCGAGAGGCGTACAGTCCAGTCAAGTCCTATGTTCAGACGTGGAGCCACCTTATATTTGATACCGAATCCAATGGGTACGCAAAGCGAGAATGTTCCGTTTCCAACCAGTCCTCCCAGTCCCATTTGTATGTATGGCACCAGTCGGTGGGTGTTCTTATAGCTGTTTCCTGTGCCGTATGCCCAGAAATGCAGTTCGTATTGGCAACCGAAGTCAACTACCGACTTATTGAACTTCAACGAATTCCTATCTACATCGTCCGGGTATGCATTACCCGAAGCATCACCCTTCAGTCCGCCGTATGCAATGTTGAACTTCAGAGCCATGCGTGGATTCAGGTTATACCTTGCAATAGCTCCTCCGCCGAAGCATATATTCTTATATAGTCCTGTGTTGCCTGCATCACCCAGATACGCACTCGTACCCACCATTCCACCGGCTTCCATCTTGTATTCCATCTCTGTCTGAGCCTTCAGCGACAGCGATGCAACAAAAGCAATTATCAGCAGGACAAACTTCATTTTCAATTTTATTAAAACCGTAAACCTTAAACCGTAAACTGTAAACTACTTAATCGTTCCCTTCCACACTTTTCCGCCCTTCTGCATCACATAGAGCACATTTCCCACCAGCACCATGCTGGCTGCACCGTTGTTGCCGTCGAGAGCCTCAGGCAGTCTCCATTTTGTGCTCTGCAAGTGCCATGAAATGCCGTTGTCTTCCGAACGGTACATACCGGCAAACTTGCCGTCGGTACCACGTCCCATCATGTACAGCTTGTCGTTGAGGCATATCGTGCTTGCTTCCTGCAGGTAAGGGCATCCGTAAGCATTCTCGCTGCTGACAGCCATATAGTCCCATGGGTCTGGGTCTTCATCTTCCTCCACTGTGTCGGTAATCTTGTACCATGTAACACCGTTGCCGGTGTTTTTCGATGTCATACCACCCATCATAACGATGATTATCTTGTCGTTCGTGTATGAAGTGTGATAGAAATTATAGATGTCTGTTTCAGGCAGCATGTCTAGAGCCTGGTCGCCTACCTCGTTCCATGTTGTGTAGTCTTTGGTCGAGACAATCTTGGTGCCGTTGTAACCGTAGAGATACACACCGTCTGAAGCCAACAGACGTGTGAGGTTGGTATTTGCCACCTTCGTCCATGTCAGGGCTTTTGCGGCTTCTGTCGATTTGTACAGTTTGTTCTGGTCGTCCAGTGCGTAGAGTTCGCCGTTGTGTACCATCACCGAATTGAAGTCAATGGTTCCGTCAGCACCGCTCAGCACCGTAGGAGTCATCCATGTGGTGGCCTGACTGCGTTCCGTCGTACTGGTCACCTGTGGCTGTCCGCTGCTGTTGTTCGAGAACACGAAGGTACGTCTTACCAGCGAGTCGGCACCATAAATATCCTTATACATGGCACTTACCATCAGCGACTTGTGCTCATCGGCATCGAGGCTCAGGTTGTTTGCCATGCTTTCCCATACAATAGTGTCCTGCACATCCGAATTCTTGTCGAACGTAGTGATGTAATCTTTCCAATACAGTCCGTCGGTTGATATACAGCGCAGGGTGTGTGGCTCGGTGAAGTCGAGCGAATCGGTTCCCGAGGTTACCACTTGCATGTAGTCTCCGGTGATATAGACCAGTGTGCCGTAGCAGGAGAATGTAGGCACCACCTTCGTAAGGTTAATCCAGTTCGGCAGCGGATTTGCAGTCTTGATTGTGCCTTCCTGCTGGTTTATGTCGAAAAGTATGTTGCTGCCATCCACCGTCTTCTTCTGAGTCACGGTTTCTCCGCTGCTGGTTTTATACGGGACATAACTCACGATATTGCTGACTCCGAACGAGATGATACCACAATATGGGCTGCTTTCAGTTTCGTTACTCTTCACACACGAAACCATCATGAGAATCCCTAAGAAAGCAGATATTGATTTGATACGTGAATTCATTTATAGTGCGTTGTTCGTTATATATACATTGCCTTGCCGTGTGCTTCGCACATTAAGGCGAAATAACAATAAGCGTGCAAAAGTACGAACTTTTTTTCGCTTAATCTGCTAAAAACTCGTTTTTTAATCATTTTTATATTGTTTTTGTGCTTTTTGAACCAAATAAAAGAGCCCCCGTCCATTCAGACGAGGGCTACAAGGGGATTTTATGTGGTCAGTTTTATTTCACTTCCCAGATGTCGTTTGTTTCAAGCAGTTCGGCAAAATTGTGATACTTCTTCTTCGAAGAAACATCCTCGATTTGAGCCGTCACGCTGTCGTCGTATGTAGGAGCATCTACATCGCGAATCACACCGAGTGCTACGGGGAATCCGTCGCCGTTGCCCATCAGAGCCAGCTTCAGCTGCAGGGTGTTGTCCTGGCAGTGGGCATCGTGAACGAGGATATCCTTCTCGGTCACTCCGTTCTCACCAATCTTCACTACCTTCAGTCCGAATCCTTCCTGCATCAGTCCGTATTCCCTGTTCTCACCGAAAATCAGCGGTTTGCCGTGCTCCACGTAGATAGCGTTCTTTGCACGTCCTTCCTTCGAATAGACGGACTCGTGTGTTCCGTCGTTGAAGATGACGCAGTTCTGCAGTATCTCACACACGGCTGCACCCTTATGCTGCTGGGCTGCCTTCAGGATGGCTACTGTACCCTGAGCATCGGTAGCTACGGCACGTGCGAAGAAATGTCCGCGTGCACCGAAGCAGAGCTCTGCCGGACGGAAGGGGTCTTCCACTGTGCCGTAAGGACTCGACTTGCTGACGAATCCGCGCGGACTCGTCGGTGAGTACTGTCCCTTGGTCAGTCCGTAGATACGGTTGTTGAGCAGAATCATGTTCAGGTTGATATTCCTGCGGTTGGCATGTATGAAGTGGTTACCTCCGATAGCCAGTCCGTCGCCGTCGCCGCTCACCTGCCATACCTCGAGCGATGGGTTCACCACCTTTGCTCCGGTAGCGATGGCTGCTGCACGTCCGTGTATAGTGTTCATGCCGTAAGTCGCCATGTAGTGGGGCAGACGGCTGCTACATCCGATACCTGAGATGACGGCTGTGTTCCAAGGGGCGATGCCTATTTCTGCCATTGCCTTGTGCAGACTTGCCAAGAAGAAGTGGTCGCCGCATCCCGGACACCATCTTGGCTGTCCTTTCTTAAAATCCTGTGCTGTATATGCCATAATGTGTCCTCCTTTCTTATTTGTTGATGATTTCCGTAAAGGCTTCCACCAGTTCGTTTACTGCGAACGGCTGTCCCTTCACCTGGTTGAACTTGTAAGGTGTGAAATTATCCACCTTCATGCGCAGCCATGAAGCCAGCTGACCCATGTTCTGCTCAGCTACTACCACCTTCTTGTACTTGCCCAGTACCTCAGCAGTATTTGCTGGCAGAGGATTGATATACTTGAAGTGAGCCAACGCCACCTTCTTGCCCTGTGCCCTCATCTCGTCCATCGCAGCGTGGAGATGTCCGTAAGTGCCACCGAAACCGACGATGAGCAGTTCGGCATCATCCTTGTCGCCGAGCACTTCGAGGTCGGGCACCTGAATCTTGTCTATCTTCTCCTGACGCAGATGAGTCATCAGGTTGTGGTTCTCAGGGTCAGTCGAGATAGCACCTGTCTTGTTGTCTTTCTCCAATCCACCGAGGATATGCTGGAACCCTTCGCGACCAGGCACAGCCCAGTAGCGCACTCCGTTCTCGTTTCTCATGTATGGAGTCCAAGTGCCCTTCATCTCTTCCGGCACGTATGGCGGGTTGATGGCTGGGTATTCGTCCAGGTTGGGCAGTTTGAATGCAGCCGAACCGTTTGCTACGTATGCGTCGGTCATCAGGATGACGGGAGTCATGTGTTCGAGAGCCATCTTGCAGGCATTATAAGCTGCATCGAAGCAGTCGGTAGGCGAAGTGGCTGCGATGACCGGCATCGGACTCTCACCGTTTCTGCCGAAGAGAGCCTGCAGCAGGTCGGTCTGTTCCGACTTGGTTGGCAGTCCGGTTGCAGGACCACCACGCTGCACGTCGAGCACTACGATAGGCAGTTCCATGATGACTGCGAGGTTCATGGCCTCCGACTTCAGACAGATGCCGGGACCTGACGTAGAGGTTACGGCAAGGGCTCCGGCAAACGAAGCACCTACTGCACTTGCACATCCAGCTATCTCGTCCTCACATTGTACCGTGGTCACTCCGAGCGACTTGTGCTTCGACAGCTCATGCAGCACGTCGGTAGCCGGAGTGATAGGATATGAACCCAGATACAGCTTCAGTCCTGCCTTCTCGGCAGCAGCGATGAAACCGTAAGCTGTGGCTTTGTTTCCTGTTATGTCCATATATCGTCCGGGCACCTTATGCTTCGTTTCTATGCGATACACGTTCTGAGCGCTGCTGTGGGTGTTGTGTCCGTAGTCATATCCTGCCTGAATCACCTTGATGTTGGCATCAGCCACACCCGGTTTCTTCGCGAATTTCTCGCGCAGGAAATTGAAGGCAATCTCCAGGTCGCGGTCGAAGAGCCAGCATACCAGTCCGAGGGCAAACATATTACGGCACTTCAGCATGGCCTTCACGTCCATGCCCGAGTCAGCCAGGCAGTCCTTCACCATCTGGGTTATCGGACAGGCGATGACGCGATCGGGGTCGATGCCCATCTCTCCCAGATAATCCTCCGTCTGGAACGCAGCCTTCTTCAGGTCGGCAGCACCGAACGAATCCGTGTCGATGATGATGGTTGCGTTCGGCTTGGCATACTTATACTGAGTCTTCAGGGCTGCAGCATTCATGGCTACGAGCACGTCGCACTTGTCACCCGGCGTATAGACCATCTCGGCACCGATATGCACCTGAAATCCCGACACACCCGTCAGCGACCCTTGCGGGGCACGGATGTCGGCAGGATAGTCTGGAAATGTACTGATACTGTTACCTACAGTAGCTGAAACTGTAGAGAAAATGTTTCCGGCAAGCTGCATTCCATCACCGGAATCACCTGAAAAGCGAACCGCCACTTCGGCAAGTTCTTTTACTTCTAATGTTTCTGCCATAAAACTATATAAATTGTTCTGTTAAATCCATTTGAGTGCGCAAAGGTATGCATTCATGTGCAATTTACCATGTGCCATGTACAATTTTTTGCAAAATCATGTGCATTTTCTTACAAAATGGCACTTCTTTTTACCTTTCCACTATCATTTGTTTAGCAAATTCCCATATTACGATGCCAGCCGTCGATGCCACGTTGAGCGAATGCTTCGTGCCGAACTGAGGCACCTCGATGCATCCGTCACACCTGTCCACCACCTCCTGCTTCACGCCCTTCACCTCGTTTCCCAGCACTATGGCATAGCGTCGTCCCGGCTCCGTCTTCAGGTTCTGCAGCATCGTGCTGCCCTCACATTGTTCTATGCTGAATACGTAATATCCCTTCGCCTTCAGAGCCTCAACAGCATCGATGGTATGCTCAAAATATCGCCATTCCATCGAGTCTTCCGCCCCCAAAGCCGTCTTATGAATCTCCGCATGCGGAGGTCGTGCCGTGATGCCACACAGGCATATAGCCTCCACTCGGAACGCATCCGATGTGCGGAACACACTCCCCACATTATACATCGACCGCACATCGTCGAGTACCACGACGAGCGGCATCTTCTCCGACGCCTTGAACTCCTCCACGTTCATGCGTCCCATCTCTGTCACCTTCAGCTTCCTCACTTTTTTTAGTTTACCGTTTACCGTTTATCTTCGATCGATTTTGTCACGACTCAGGATAGTTCAAGCGAGCTTGACTCTCCGTTCGCTGCTCCAAAATGTTACCGTTTACCTTAAACTTTCAACTATACTAAAGCTGTCCACTCTCTATGAGTAAGATAGCCCTTTCCGTCAGTCGGTCATCCCCTTCCGCGTCATACTCCTTCTTCAGGCTGGCTCCGAACAGACTGGCAAAAGCATTATAGAAACCCGCCTTGAAACCGCCCATATACGTCTTGATGAGTTGGTAGCTTGTCATGTCGCATTGGCGGTCAATCAGTTTGATTAGCAGTTTGCCTTGTGCAAACGTCAGTTTCTTCAGTCTGGGGTAATACTCCTTCTTCAGTTCCTTCTCCGAGCGTTTTATGAACTCATCCTTCTCTCGTTTCGTGGGTAGCGAGTCCAGTTGTGCAATCGTCTTGTTCACCAGCTTCTGAATCTCCACCGCTATCGGATACACCTTCTTGATATTATTAGCAATCTTGTAATACTTACGTGCCTGCCGCTCGTTCTTGAACACCAGCTTATTGAACACATACACGTCAGCCATCAGGAAACTGGGAATCATCTCGCCGTCATACTCCACCATACCCGTATAATACAGTCCATGCGCCACGATAGGCGCACCTGTCATATCCAGGCCCGTCTGCGAGTCAGCCGTTATCTGTCCCCATGTCATCATGTGTGAGCCCAGCAACAGCATCGATACGAAAAACAATCTTATTCCCCTCATTTTCGCGCCGCGAAGGTACGGCAATAAATTGTAAGAAGAAAAAAATTTATACTTTTTTGAAAATTCTTATCTTTTTATTTGATACTTTTATGACAAATGTGATAACTTTGCAGCCAAATCCCTATAGCCTTCCCCAAGCGTATTGCAGATTGACTTCTTAGCGATGCCCAAGTTGGAAGAATAGGGGTTTTTTATATCCCCATTTCCATTATCCGTAGTTTCTTGATTCCGTAATTTCCAATCCTCGTCCCTGCCTTTTTTTCGCCACGCTCCGACCACTTTGTAATACGTCGAGTGCACGGTTAAAATTCTAAGCGCTTAGAATTTGAGAGCGGCTGGGACGTGGTTAGGTGGAGCCACTGTCTGAGTTTGGTATGAGGGCGTTGGCTTTGAAGTTGCGTGTTTTGTAACAAACTAGCAAACTGTTGCACAAATCCGAAAGAGTGTGTATCTTTGCGGACAAAGTGTTTTTCTTTCGAAAAGATTATGGAGGAATTGTTACATTACTGCTGGAAGCATAGGATTCTGCCGTTGGAACCGCTGAGGACGACGGACGGAAAGGAGGTAGAGATGCTGAATCCGGGACTGCACAATAGGGACGCGGGACCTGACTTTCTGGATGCAAAGGTGAAGATTGACGGTGTGGTGTGGGTAGGAAATGTGGAACTGCACACGAGGGCGAGCGACTGGCATAGGCATGGTCACGATGGCAACCCGGCATACGAGAATATAATTCTGCATGTGGTGGCTGAGGATGACGAGACGGTGAGACGACCCGACGGGAAGGGTATTCCCCAAGTGCTGATTACGATACCTGACTATGTGAAGAGGAATTACGAGAGCTTGCTACACGACGATGTGGCTCCGGCATGCAGGAAGGTACTGGGCAGCATTGGTCGGTTGCAAGTACACTGTTGGCTAAGCGCGCTGCTGGTGGAGCGAATGGAGATGAGAACCAAGCAGATAACGGAACGCAGGACTGTGCTCGAGGGCGACTGGGAGGATGTGTTCTTCGTGACGCTGGCACGTTCGTTCGGGTTCGGTAAGAATGGTGATGCTTTCGAGCATTGGGCACTCTCGATCCCTATGTCGGCTGTAGGAAAGCATAAGGACAGCCTGATGCAGGTGGAGGCTATATTCTTCGGACAGGCAGGACTGCTGGAGG
Organism: uncultured Bacteroidaceae bacterium; assembly: GCA_905233285.1. Classification (GTDB taxonomy): domain Bacteria; phylum Bacteroidota; class Bacteroidia; order Bacteroidales; family Bacteroidaceae; genus Minthosoma. Next base: position 14,620 of record CAJODY010000027.1, on the reverse strand, counting down.
ACGATGGCTTGACTGATGAATATTATGTAAGGTTACGGAATGAGTACCACTATCTGAGGAGGAAGTTCGGCTTTGCCCCTATCGACCCCCATGAGTGGAAGTTCATGAGGATGCGTCCGCAGAATTTTCCACATGTGAGGATTGCTCAGTTGGCTATGTTGTATTACGGACAGAGGCTGAACCTGTCGCGTATTCTGAACGTGAAGGATGTGGAGGCTGTGATGGGACTGCTCGATACGCATGTGAGCGATTACTGGACTACGCACTATACATTTGGCAAGGAAAGTGCCAGACGAAACGAGAAGCGTCTGTCGGACTCGTCAAAGCGATTGCTGATAATCAATGCCGTAGCACCAATAGCGTTTTGCTACGGACGGTATAAAGGCAGCGAACAGATGGTGGAGGCGGGCCTAGAACTGTTGGAGCACATGAGACCTGAGAATAATTTCATCGTGAGGAATTGGCAAGCAGCCGGACTCATGCCAGAGAATGCTGCCGACAGTCAGGCTCTGATTCATCTGTACAGGCAGTATTGCAGCAGAAGGGACTGCTTGAGGTGCAGATTCGGGTATGAATATCTGCGCCAAACTCCTGATTTTCTTAGGGAAGTAGAGGACTGTAAGGGTTAAAAACACCCTCGCTACTCCCTCAGCTGAAAATGCTGGTAGTCTTTGCAGGTGCGCCATGAGCCGCCCCAGGCGAAGCCATGACGGGTAAAAAGCCGGTAGGCCAGGTCGTTCTTGTCTATCTTATATGGGAACTGTTTATTGCGGTTGCAATACTGCCGCGCCGTAGCGGGCTGGACGAAGCGGGTGCCGTCTTTGCGGTCGATATAATAGGGATTATAAAAGGGGTTGAGGTCAACGGCCATGCCGCGGGCATGGGCTGAGAGTTTCTTCGAACCGGATACGCTGCGGTAGCAGAAGCAGGAGGTGTTGTTGGCTCGCATCTGACGCTCGTCATCGGCATCATAGTCATCGGGCAGGACGATGCGCTGGATGGGATAACCTGCTTCGTAAAGCTGACGGAAGATATCAAGAAGACGGTCGGCTATCTGACGGTTGCAGACCATCTCGCCCAGGTGTATCTTATGGTCGTAGTCGGTATGGAGCAAGCGGAGGTAGCGCAGGTCGGAACGGGAGATATGGGGGTTGGGTTGGTAGCTCTTGCCCTGCATGCGCTGCCATACGGCATCGGGTATGGGCATGGCAACGAAGCAACTGTCTTCTCCACCAAAGGCTGTGACGGCTTCGGCCGTGACGGTAGTACCGGCTGCCCAAGTACGCAGGTCGCGAAGCGAAGTGGACAGGGAGTCGGGCTGCGCAAAGGCTAGGAGGGGGAATATAAGGGGGAGGAATAGCATTTGTTTACCGTTATAGCTTACCGCTTACGGCTTACGGCTTACGGCTTACCGCTTACTGTTGAACATTTTAAGCTAAAAGTGTTTCACAGGGAAGGTGAAGTAGGTGTCGGGGAAGGGTTCGTCGGCGAGGGTGAAGTGCCACCATTCGGTGTAGAAGGGTTTGAAGCCGTGGCGCATCATGGCAGCACGTAGAAGCATGCGGTTTTGGAACTGCTCTTCGGTGATGAGTTCGTTGTCTTTATATTCCATTTCATCGGCATTGCCGCCGTAGTTGGGATGGCTCTCTTCGCCGAAGAAGTCGAAGGTGCCACCCATATCGAGCTCTTTCTTTGTGCGCATATCGAAGAGGGTGAGGTCGAGGGTGGAACCGCGGGTGTGACCGCTGCGCTCGCATATGTATTCCTGTGGGAAGAGGACGTCTTTGTTGAGGTCGGGATAGAAGTAGGGTTTCATGATGGTGTCGCCCAAGTCTTTTGCCCACTCGACGAAGTGGTCAACTGCCATCTGAGGACGATAGGCATCGTAGATTTTGAGGCGGTAGCCCAGGGCTTTTACGTCGTCGCTGACAGCTTTCAGGCTGTCGGCTGCAACGCGGGTGAGCAGGGCTGTGGGTTCTTCGTAGCCACGGATGCGGGCTCCGACGAAGTTGTAGGTGCCGAAGTAGCGGATTTCGAGGATGGCATCGGGCACCACGTCGGTGAGAACTACGAACTGGCTATGGTCGTCGGTAGGCGACAGGACCACATCGGGACGACGGGTGCACCCGAATAGCAGAACTGCAGAAAGCAGAAGGAATGAAATATATCTCATAACAATAAACGGTAAGCGGTAAACTGTAAACTAAATTAGTCTTTAAGTGAATAGGTGACGGTAGTCACTACGCGTACCTTTTTAATATAAGGGGTGTTCTCATCGCGGTTGTCGATGGAGAACTGTCCCTGATCGGCATTGACTATCTTATCGAGTTTGGAGTGGGAGTTCTCGGCAAACTGCTGGGCTGTCTTCTCAGCGTTCTGGATGGCTTCGGTCATCATCTCGGGTTTCATGTCGCGGAAGGCAACGAACTCATATTTGATGGGGTTTTCGTAACCGCCATCGACGATGGCTATGCCCTGCGGGAGGAGTTCGCCCTGACGGTTGATGAGGGAGCGCACAAGTTTGACGTTCTGCGAGGTGACGATGATGGTGGATGTGATGTTGTAGCGGTAGCTGCGGTTGTTCTCGCCGTAGCGCTCGGCGTTGAGGTCGATGACGGTGGGGGCATTGACGCTGATTTCAGCTTCGCTGATGCCGTTGGAGGTGAGGAAGCGCTTGATGACTGCCGTCGTGGAGTTTATCTTTGCGTAGAGGGCAGGCAGGTCGTTGCCTATCTCTTTGGTCTGGATGGGCCATGTCACCTTGTCGGCATCGACTTCCTTCTCGGCCAGACCTTTGACGGTGACGCGGCGGTCTTTATCGGTGAAGCGGTCGATGGCTGCCTTGATGCTGATGCCAAGGGTGAAGAGTCCCAGTAGGATGCCTGCTGCGATGATGGCAGACTCGCGGATGAATTGTTTCTTTTCCATAGTTGATGTATTTAAGAAAAATGATGTGTCGGGTGCAAAAGTAGAGAAAAAAAAGAATAGGAAAGAAATGAAAAAGCGGAAAAGTAACTATATTTGCAGAAATTTTAGAAACATTAAAGATGAGAATAGGATTTGACAACGAGAAGTATCTTCGCATCCAGTCGGAGCATATAAAGGAGAGAATTGCCCAATTCAACGGCAAGTTGTACCTGGAACTGGGTGGAAAACTGTTTGACGACCACCACGCATCGCGTGTGTTGCCGGGATTCAAGCCGGACAGCAAGCTGCGCATGTTCCAGCAGATTCAGGACAGCATTGAGATTGTGATTGTCATCAGCGCGGAGGACATTGAGAATAATAAGATACGTGCCGACCTGGGCATCACGTATGACGAGGATGTGCTGAGACTGAGGGAGGAGTTCATGGGACGCGGTTTTATGGTAGGCTCGGTTGTCATCACGCATTATGACGGACAGAGGGCTGCCGACGCGTTCCGTCAGCGACTGGGACGCATGGGCATCAAGGCGTATTACCACTATATGATTGAGGGTTATCCGCATGACGTGGCTAAGATTGCCAGCGACGAAGGCTTCGGCAAGAATGACTATGTGGAGACTACCCGTCCGCTGGTCATCATCACGGCTCCGGGCCCCGGAAGCGGAAAGATGGCTACGTGTCTGAGTCAGCTCTACAACGAGAACAAGCGCGGCATACATGCCGGATATGCCAAGTTTGAGACGTTCCCTGTATGGAGCCTGCCGCTGAAGCACCCTGTGAACATAGCATATGAGGCTGCCACTGCCGACCTGAACGATGTCAATATGATTGACCCGTTCCACTTGGAGGCTTACGGCAAGGTGGCTGTGAACTATAACCGCGACATAGAGATTTTCCCTGTGCTGAATGCGCTGTTCGAAGGTATATACGGTGAGAATCCGTATAAGTCGCCTACGGACATGGGTGTGAACATGGTGGGTTTCTGCATCTCGGACGATGAGGTATGCTGCAAGGCATCGAAGGACGAGATTATACGCCGCTATTACGATGCCACGAACAAGTATGTGGAGGGTATGTGTAACGACTCGGAGATAAACAAGATAAAGCTGCTGTTTAACCAAGCCAAGATAACGACTGACGACCGCAAGACCACGATTGCTGCCAACGAGACGAAGGAGCGGTCGGGTCACACGTCGGCTGCCATGGAACTGGAGGACGGCACTATCATAACTGCCCACTCGAGTCCGCTGCTGGGGTGCAGTGCCGCTCTGCTGCTGAACGTGACGAAGCATCTGGCCGGAATAGACCACGAGATAAATCTTATTCCGCAGAGCATGATTGAACCGATACAGAAGACGAAGGTGGAGTATCTGGGTGGAATCAATCCACGACTGCACACGGACGAGGTGCTGGTGGCGATTTCTGTGCTCTCAGACCACGACGAGAACTGCAAGCGTGCGCTGATGCAACTGCCTAAGTTGCGCGGATGTCAGGTACACAGCACGGTGATGCTGAGCGAGGTGGACCGCCGGATTTTCAAGAAGCTGGGATGCGGACTGACTTGCGACCCTGTGAAGAAGAAAAGACAGATACAGGATAAGTAGTTTACCGCTTACCGCTTACGGTTTACCGTTTAGAGTTTAGCGGATAAAAAAATGTCTGACAAGTAATTGCCAGACATTTTTTGTAAGTACTCCCACCGAGAATCGAACTCGGATCTAATCTTTAGGAGAGATTTGTTCTATCCATTGAACTATGAGAGCCCATCTTTACTTCTGCCTTGTTCCCATACGAGCTTCGACGACGTTGACTACATAGTCGCCGAGTTTTTCACACTCGTTGATGAGGTCCATATAGATGGTGCCGACGGCATAGGTGTATTCGTGGTTGTTGATGTCGGATATGTTCTGTGACTTCAGCTGGTCGCGGTAGTTGTTTATTTCGTTTTCGATGTTGAACGAACGGTTGACATCGAACGAGTCTTTACGGCCGGCGAGGAGTACGTTCATCTGAACGAGTGCCTGGTCGGTGAGGTCCATCATCTGGTGGATATGGTCGTAGTGACGTTCGTTGAAGTGGTCTTCCTTGCCGTTGTACTTGCGGCTGATGGTGCGAGCCATGTTGAAGCAGGCATCACCGATACTCTCGAGTTCGGATATCTCACGCAGCATGGCACGAATCTTTCCCTTTGTGTCGTCGGAGAGGTGGGCATTGCTTACCTGGTCGAGGTATTTTGCAATTTCGAGTTCCATGTTGTCAGATATGTCTTCATACTTCTCGATGCGGGTGTACAGTTTGTTGAACTCACCGTCCTTGCGGTCTTTCTTGTTGCTGGAAGCGGAAAGGGTGAGGAGGTCGCGTACCATGCCGAACATACGCTGCATGCGCTCGGAGAAGGACTGTATCTCTTTCTGAGCCTCGAAGACTGAAAGTTCGGGGGTCTTCATGAAGCCGGCAGTGATGAAGTGGAGACGGAACTCGTCTTCCTCATCGACACGTTTCGGTTTGATGACCCAGCAGACGAAACGCTCGATCTGCGGGATGAACCATATGAGTATGAAGGTGTTGATGACGTTGAAGCAGGTGTGGAAGGCTGCAAGCACGAAGCTCAGTTTGGCTGCGTTTGCCATGAAAGCCTGTACTCCGGCTGTCTCCTTATCCATCGTAACGTCGTAACCTACGAATCCGCATACTGCATCAACGAACGGACGGAAGACGAGCATAATCCATACGACTCCGAAGAAGTTGAAGAACAGATGGGAGAGGGCTGCACGGCGAGCCTGTGTGTTGGCTGAGAGGGCTGCGAGGTTAGAAGTGATGGTGGTTCCGATGTTTTCACCCAAGACGAGGGCGATACCCTGATAGATGGGTAGTGCTCCGCTGGAGCAGAGAATCATCGTGATGGCCATTACGGCTGCTGACGACTGGACACAGAATGTCATCACTCCACCGAGGATGAGGAAGACGAGTGTGGTCCAGAAGGATGTGGGGTCGAACGACGCAAAGAAGTCGAGCAATGCCTGGTTCTCGCCGAGTCGCATTTCGGTACCAGTAAGACGGAGTGTGCCGAGACCGAGGAGCAGGAACGAAAGACCAAAGAGGAAGTCGCCGACGTAGCGGTGGGTCTTCAGGAAGATGAGGATGATGCCGAAGAAGAATGCCGGATAGACTACGTTGGTAATGTCGAACGACATGCCGGCAGACATAATCCATGCTGTGAGGGTAGTACCGATGTTGGCTCCCATGATGACCGATATGGCCTGTGCCAGAGTGAGCAGTCCGGCGTTGACGAACGAGACCGTCATCACGGTGGTGGCAGTTGACGACTGTACAGAGGCTGTTACCAGCATACCGGTGAACATGCCGGTGACGCGATTGGTGGTCATGGCACCCAGGACGTGACGCAACTGTGGTCCCGCCATCTTCTGCAGCGCTTCGCTCATGGTCTTCATACCGAACATGAGCAATGCAAGCGAACCAAGTAGTTTAAAGAATACCCAGACAGACATATTTTTTCTAACTATTTAAGAATTTATGACTTGCAAGTTTTTGTCAATCCATCAAATATTCGTTTCTTTGCCATTGAAAAACAAAAGAATGATACTATGTCAACACAAAACTGCCGCAAAAATACTAAAAGTTCTGAAAAGTTCGAAGTAAGTGAGGCTTTTTTACGCATTACGGAGCAAATTAATCCGGATGAAGCCCCCAAAACCGTCTCAGAGGCTATCAATTTCCTTGTTTCGCAGTTGCATATCAACGCTACGGACAAGAAACTGAAAGTGTATGACCTGTCGGCCGACTACATCAACGGCGGTATAGACTTCGGCGGTGGCAGAACGATGGTGCAGGTGTGCGAGGCATTGAAGGAAGCAGCCATCAGCAGTATTGCCGAAGACATAGCCGTAAGGCAGAAGGTGAGGGCTGTGCTCATAGCCGGTCCGTCGTCGAGTGGCAAGACTACGTTCTGCAAGAAGCTCTCGTATGCCCTACTGCAGCAGGGACTCAAACCGTTAAGCATGTCGCTCGACGACTATTATATGCGTGGCGACAATGTGCCGAAGGATATTGACGGCAATCCGGACTGGGAGTCAATCCATGCTCTCAACCTGCCACTGCTGCAAGAGCACATAGGCATATTGCTGCGAAGCGGGGAAGTGCGTCTGCCGCGGTTCGACTTTATGAAGGGTGAGAGTGTGCTGACCGACCGTGTGCTGCGTATGGAACAGGACAATGTGCTGCTGATAGAAGGTATTCATGCCCTGAACCCGCTGCTGCTGGAAGGGGCGAATCTGAGCAATGACTATTTCTACAAGATTTACATCTCGGCACTAACCATATACCGCGACAAGGACGGTTCGGTGTTCCCCACTACGGACAACCGTCTGCTGCGCCGTATAGTCCGCGACTCGCAGTTCCGTAATACGAATGTGCAGGAGACCCTGAGGCGTTGGGACTCTGTGCGGAGGGGTGAGGAGAAATGGATATTGCCGTTCCAGGAGAATGCCGATGCGAATATCAATTCCTCGTTCCAATATGAATATTGTGTGCTTCGCCAGTTGGCTCTGCCTCTGCTGGAGACTGTCAAACCCGACGAAGAGGCATATCCGGAGGCTCAGCGACTGATAAGGATGCTGCACAAGTATCACCGCATAAAAGTGGAATACTTCCCGCCGTTTTCACTGCTTCGTGAATTCCTCGGAGGCAGCGGATATGAATATTGAGCAGTAAAATACATTAAACAAAAAGAAAAAGTCGTACCTTCGCGGCGACAAAATCAAAAAGCACTATGAAAGTAGAGATAATAAACAAGTCGCATCACCCACTGCCGCAGTATGCTACACCGCAGTCGGCAGGTATGGATTTGAGGGCAAACCTCGAAGAACCAATCACGCTGAAACCAATGGAAAGGGTATTGGTGCCCACAGGGCTGTTCATGGCTCTGCCGGCAGGATACGAGGCTCAGGTACGTCCTCGCTCAGGACTGGCTATCAAGAAGGGTATAACGGTGTTGAATACTCCCGGAACCATCGATGCCGACTACAGAGGTGAGGTGTGTGTCATACTGATAAACCTGTCGGCCGAACCCTTTGTAATCAACGACGGGGAACGTATAGCCCAGATGGTGATAGCACGTCACGAACAGCCGGAACTCGTTCAGGTGGAAACGCTCGACGAGACTGAACGCGGTGCTGGAGGCTTCGGTCACAGTGGAACGAAGTAGTCCCTTCTAACCTCCCCTGGGGAGGAACTTTCTATCAAGATGTAAGAGATAATGAAATACACATTATTTATAATATGTATGTTGTTTGGGGTGTCGGTTGGGGCACGTCAGAAGAAGGAAGCGGTGAAGCCTGCGGCCGACATGCGTGTACCGGCTTTCTTTCTTGAAGCCCAGCGGCAGTTGAGGAATGGGAATTTCGATACTGCATACGACTTGCTGAGCCACTGCAAGCAACTCAATCCAGAGGCAGAGGAGGTGCTCTATTACATTGCTCCGCTCGATATGCTTCTGAACCGCGATTCCATCGCCAGAAACGATATGGAATTGGCAGTAAAGAGGAACTCGGATAATTATTGGTATGCCGACCTGTTGTCGAAGATTTATTTCAATACCCACCGACCGATGGAAGCCCTAGCCCTGTTGGAACGCATGAACAGACAATGGAGCGACAAGCAGGAGCTGCTGTATATGATGCTGGATGCCTATGCCTCACAGAATATGCAGGACAGTGTGCTGAGTGTGTTGCAACGTCTGGAAGTGAAAGACGGAAAGTCGGACCAGATAAGTCTGGAGAAGGTGAAGATTTATACACAGAAGAACGATGTGGTTTCAATCATCGACGAGTTGAAGAGTCTGGTACTTGCTTCTCCTACTACCACTCTGCCAGCCGACTTGCTGCCACGACTGCTGAAAGAGAAAGCCGATGCGTTCATTCTGCTCGGTGACATATATCATGATGCAGGTAACGACGAAAGGGCATTCCAATACTATGATTCGTGTCTGGTATATCGCCCCGACGATGCCATGGCTCTGAACAACTTTGCCTATTACCTGGCTCTGAACGAGATGAGGCTGGACGAGGCAGAGAAGATGTCGCGACGGAGCAATGAACTGGAACCTGACAATCCTACCTACCTTGACACGTTGGCTTGGATTCTGTATCTGAGAGGCAGCTATGCGGAAGCAAAACGATATATTGACCGTACTGTTGAGCTGATGAAACCGGAGGATTTGGAAAAGGCGGCTGACGTAAAGGAGCATATAGAGAAAATAAACGAAAAGATGAAGTAGGATGATAAAAGACCCGACTTGGATTTTCTTCATCGTGGTATGCATTATATTTACTGCCCCGATGATTTTCAGCAAGTTGCGAATTCCGCATCTTGTGGGGATGATTCTGGCCGGTGTCGTGGTTGGTGAAAACGGGCTGAACCTGCTGCAGAGGGATGCATCGTTCGAGATGTTCGGTAAGGTGGGTATCTACTTTATCATGTTCCTTGCCGGACTGGAGATGAATATGCAGAACCTGAAGCAGAACCGTATGCGAGGTATTGCTTTCGGTGCAATGACGACTGTCATTCCTTTCCTGTTCGGATTGTTCTCAGGACTATATCTTCTGAACTACAGTATTGAGGCTTCGTTGCTCCTGGCATGTATATTTGCTTCGCATACTCTGGTCAGCTACTCGATAGTGGGGCGGTATGGAGTGACGAACGACCCTTCGGTCACGGTATCGGTACTTGCCACGATGATAGCATTGCTCTCTGCCCTGCTCTTCCTTGCTGGTTTGTCAGGGGTTATAAAAGGCGATGGAATCGATGCTTTGTTCTGGATTTTCTTCGTCCTGCGTTTTGGAATATTCCTGTTGTTCATGTTCTGGGTACTGCCAAGGATAATAAGGGTGTTCTTCCGGAAATTCAGCGATCCCATCATGCTTTTCACCTTCACTATAGCAGTCATATTCCTTTCGGCAGCTATGGCAGCGGAGATGTGTGGACTGGAAGGTATCTTCGGTGCTTTCCTGGCTGGACTGGTACTTAACCGTTTCATTCCGAGCACCTCGCCACTGATGAACAGGCTGGAATTTGTGGCAGGAGCCATCTTTATACCTTACTTCCTGATAGGTGTGGGTATGCTTGTAAATATACGTCCACTGTTCTATGAGGGTAATGCTGCTCTTGTGGTGCTTATCATGGTTGTGGCAGGTACGGTCTCGAAATATCTGGCAGCAGTCATAACCCGCCGTCTGTTCCGATGGAATCGCTATCAGGGACTGATGATGTTCGGACTTACCGAGGCACATGCTGCAGGAGCCCTGGCAATGGTGCTTGTTGGTACACACCTGAAGATGCCGAATTCGGGTGAACCGCTTATGAGTGGTGCTGTGCTCGACGGTGTAGTCGTAACGATACTCATTTCGTGTATAATAAGCAGTATAGTCACCGACCGGGCTTCGAAAGGTATAAAGATGAGTGTCGGTAGCAGAAATGCCTCGGAGCGTCGCGACTCCACGGCACTCGACGATGAGAAGATTCTCATTCCGCTGAATAATCTGGATAACATTCCGCAGATTATGGATACGGCCTTCATGATGCGAAACCGTCAACTGAACCGCGGACTTATCTGTCTGAATATCATAAACGATTCCGATTTGACCGAAGAGGCAAAGATGCATTCGCAGGAATGTCTCGGTATAGCTACACAGCTGGCTTCGGCTGCTGACGTACCCGTTCAGACCAAGACCCGACTGGCAGTCAACTTCGTGATGGCAACTATTCACTCGTTCTATGAAAACGATGCCAGTGAGATACTTATCGGATTGCATCACCGTCAGCATACTGCCGACAGTTTCTTCGGCACATTTGCAAGCGGACTTATCGATGGAATCGCCCGTCAGATATCAATAGTCAATCTGCAGATTCCTGCCAATACCCTGCGGAAAATTGTTGTAGCCGTACCCCCGAAGGCACAATACGAACGTGGATATTACCGTTGGATAAACCGTGTAGCCCGAATTGCGGAAGATTTAGGCTGCGTACTCGAGTTCTATGCATCGGAAGAGACGGCACAAACCCTTATTCCGTACATGAAGGAACGTCACAACACGGTACAAACAGAATACGAAAGCATGGAGATTTGGGCTGACCTCCCGTCACTTCGTCACGAAGTCAATGCAGACCATCTTCTTGTCGTGGTTGCGGCACGTCGTGGCAGTATTTCGTGGAACGCTTCGTTCAACAAGTTGTCAGTATGGCTATCCCAGTATTTCTCAAACACATCGCTACTCGTCATTTATCCAGACCAGCAAGCAGAAAGCGAAGAGAGTTTCCTTTCGCCTAAACGCAGTCAGCAGCAGACGCTCGACTCCGGCAGTCGCATAACAACATGGCTGTCGCACTGGATAACGAAAGCAACGTAACAGATTATGATACAACTGAATAACATAACAAAATCATTTGATACGCTTCAGGTTCTGAAGGGTATAGACCTCAGCATCACAGAGGGTGAGATTGTAAGCATAGTCGGTCCGTCAGGAGCCGGAAAGACCACCCTGCTACATATAATGGGTACATTGGACCGTCCGGACTCGGGAACAGTGAACGTGGCAGGAGTAGATGTAAACCGACTAAAGTCGAACCAGCTGAGCCATTTCCGCAGCCGGTATATCGGTTTCGTGTTTCAGTTCCACCAGCTTCTTCCCGAATTCACGGCACTCGAGAATATTATGATACCTGGCATGATTGCACTCGGACAGCATGGCTCGAGTGGGTTCCCGCAGAAGTCACTTCCTTTCAGCAATAACCGCACACTGAAAAGTCATGCGATGAGTCTGCTCGAAACCATGAATCTGACAGACCGTGCCGACCACAAGCCCAACCAGCTGTCGGGTGGTGAACGTCAGCGTGTGGCTGTGGCACGTGCTTTGGTAAACAATCCTTCAGTCATACTTGCCGACGAACCCTCCGGCTCGCTCGACATGCAGAATAAAGCAGAACTGCATCAACTATTTTTCGACCTTCGAGACAAGTTCGGATATACATTTGCCATCGTTACCCATGATGAGGCTCTTGCAGCTATGACTGACCGTACGATACGCCTTATCGACGGCAGAATCGATAATCAGTAAAGCACTCACGATATGGAAGTAAAACTCCAACTTGGAAAACGGAACAAACTCAAAGTAGCTAGAATCCTCCCTCACGGGGCATATCTCGAAGGAGGGCAGGTAGGTGACATTCTTCTGCCCACCAAATACATCCCGGAAGGGACGAAGGTGGGTGATGTCGTTGATGTGTTCCTCTATCTCGACCACGAGGAACGTCTTACGGCTACAACACAGAAGTCTCTTGTCGAAGTTGGCGGTTTTGCATTTCTCGAGTGTAAGTGGGTGAACCAGTACGGAGCATATCTGGACTGGGGACTTACAAAAGACCTTTTCTGTCCGTTTAAGGAGCAGGCAGTACCGATGAAACCGGGAAAACGCTATCAGATTTACTGCTATATCGACAACCTCACCTATCGCATTGTATGCACATCCCGCATACAGAAATTATTGAAAAATCAGCAGGGCAACCAGCAAGCACCAGAGAAATACGTTACAGCTGACGGTGAGGTGAAATACAACCAGATTACATCCCGTCCACTCCTTATCGACGACTTTTCGCCACGTCTGTTGCAATGGATGAAGGAACACGACGGCATCTGTCATCTTCACGACCACAGTCCTTCGGAAGACATCTACCGGGAGTTTGGCGTAAGTAAGCGCACTTTCAAACAAGCTGTCGGAAATCTGTATAAAAATGGGCTGATTCAGATACTTGAGGATAGTATTATACTCAAGTAACGTCAGTTTTTGCAGCTACTCTTTCGCAGTTTTATTTTTTTATCGTACCTTCGCGCGAAATTTTATACGTTATGGAACAGGCTCTTTATGTTTATAATACGCTGACGCGAAGGAAAGAGGTTTTCAAGCCCCTCAATGAGGGACATGTTGGCATGTATGTCTGCGGACCTACGGTCTATGGCGATGCCCATCTGGGACATGCCCGTCCAGCCATTACCTTCGACATCGTATTCCGTTATCTAATGCACATCGGCTACAAGGTGCGTTATGTTCGTAACATTACCGATGTGGGTCATCTCGAACATGATGCTGATGAAGGCGAAGACAAGATTGCAAAGAAAGCACGTCTCGAGCAGCTTGAACCGATGGAAGTGGCTCAGTATTACACTAACCGCTACCACGATGCTATGGATGCTCTGGGATGTCTCCGTCCGAGCATCGAACCCCATGCCACAGGTCATATCATGGAACAGATAGACCTCGTAGATGAGATTCTGAATAATGGTTTTGCATACGAGAGCAATGGTTCGATTTATTTCGATGTAGAGTCTTATAACAAAAAGCATAAGTACGGCATTCTCTCAGGTCGTTCACTTGAGAACGTGAAAGATGCCAGCCGTGAACTGGCAGGAGTAGGTGAGAAGCGTAATCAGGCCGACTTTGCACTTTGGAAAGCTGCCCAACCCGAACATATTATGCGTTGGAAAAGTCCGTGGAGTGTAGGATTCCCCGGATGGCACTGTGAATGTACGGCTATGGGAAGGAAATATCTGGGCAACCACTTCGACATACATGGAGGAGGTATGGATCTCGTTTTCCCACACCATGAGTGTGAGATAGCTCAGGCAGTAGCTTCGCAGGGCGACGAGATGGTGAAATATTGGATTCACAACAATATGATTACCATCAACGGACAGAAGATGGGTAAGTCGCTCGGAAACTTCATCACCCTGCCCGAGTTCTTCAGCGGAAAACATCCGCAACTGGAACAGGCATATAGTCCGATGACCATTCGTTTCTTTATCCTTCAGGCTCATTACCGTTCGACTGTTGACTTCTCGAACGATGCCTTGAAGGCTGCAGAGAAAGGACTGGAACGACTCATGGATGCTTGGAAACTGCTCGGTACCCTTCAGCCTGTTGCCGGAGGAACAGTAAAACTCCAGACAGTAGAAGAAATACGTCAGCATTGCTACGATGCCATGTACGACGACTTCAACACCCCAATCGTCATCTCCAACCTCTTCGAGGCATGCCGTCTGATTAACAGCATCGCCGACAAGAAAGAGACAATCGATGCAGATGCTCTGGAAGCCATGAAGCAGTTGTTCTCAGTATTCGTATTCGAGATTCTCGGACTCAAAGAAACCAGTGCCGGAGGCGAAAACAAAGAACGCGAAGAGGCTTATGGCAAGGTAGTCGATATGCTTCTCGAACAACGTATGAAAGCAAAGCAGAACAAAGACTGGGCAACCAGCGACCAGATTCGCGACCAGTTGGCTGCACTCGGTTTCGAGGTAAAAGACACCAAGGACGGTTACAGTTGGAAACTGAATAAATAATCCCTATGACAATACGACAAATTAAGATGATAGTATTCAGCCTGTCGCTGCTGTTTGTGACTATATGCTTTGGAGTGAGCATATGGCTTTCGGTGGTTCTGGGCGACATGCTCTCTTATGCAATGGCTGGTCTGTTCGGCATTGCCATTGTATGGTTTGGAATAAACGTAAAAAACATATATAACGAAAAGCAATGAAAGTATTAAAATTTGGCGGAACATCCGTAGGTTCCGTGGAAAGCATTCTAAGCTTGAAAAAGATTGTTGAAGCAGAGGCTCAGAAGCA
>CAJODY010000026.1 GCA_905233285.1 uncultured Bacteroidaceae bacterium | reverse complement strand
CGGACAAGGCATCCTCTCCATCGCTACCATCATAGGCGAAGCAGCCACAGAGGCTGGCATCAACCTGAAACAGGCAGAAGTACACGGAATGAGTCAGCGCGGCGGCGACGTACAGTCGAACCTGCGTCTCTCTACCGAACCCATCTATTCCGACCTCATTTCCCTCGGTGGAGCCGACGTAGTCATCTCTATGGAACCGATGGAATTCTGCCTTATCTTGCTAAGACAGGCACTATTGTTACGAGCAACAAACCATTCGTAAACATACCCGATTACCCCGATGAAACCGCACTTATGGCAGAACTCGCAAGTATGCCTTCTGTCGTTCAGCTCGACATCGAGAGTGTAGCCAAGGACGCAGGCAACGCACGCGGAGCCAACATGGTTCTGCTGGGTATGGCTGCCCCATTCATCGAGATTCTCAGCGTCGAACAGTTGCGCAAAGCCATCTCCGTCATCTTTGCACGCAAAGGTGAGGCTGTGGTAGAAGCCAACCTGAAGGCATTCGACATGGGTGTGGAAGCAAGCAAGAAGTAGAACCCCCATAAATACATTAATAACTACTATGATTCACAATCCCGAAATGGAGTGCATGGACAGAGAATCCATGCGAAAACTACAGTCTGAACGTCTGGTCAAGACTGTAAAGCGATGCTACGAGAAGGTTCCGTTCTACAAGAAGAAGATGGACCACATGGGTGTAAGACCCGAGGATATTCATGGCATCGAAGACATCTACAAGCTGCCTTTCACAACGAAGCACGACCTGCGCGACGAGTATCCGTTCGGTCTGCAGGCTGTTCCACAGAGTGAAATCCGTCGAATTCACGCCTCTTCCGGTACTACAGGCAAACCCGTTGTCGGCACTTATACCGAGAACGACCTGAAGATGTGGGCTGAGTGCGTGGCACGAGTTTTTGCTGTCGGCGACGTAGGTCCAGGTGATATCGTTCAGGTTGCATACGGCTACGGACTCTTCACCGGAGGACTCGGAGCTCATGACGGAGCAATGGCACGTGGAGCCGTTCAGTTGCCCATCTCAGCAGGAAACTCAAAGAAGCAAATCATGCTGATGAAGGACTTCGGCACTACTGCTCTCTGCTGTACTCCTTCCTACGCCCTGCATCTGGCTGAGGTGATAGAACAGAGTCCCGACATCAAGGCTGAAGACCTGAAACTGAGAGTCGGATTCTTCGGAGCCGAACCTTGGACTTGGGGCATCCGCCGCGAATTGGAAAAGAAACTGCACTTAAAGGCAATCGACATCTACGGACTGACTGAGATGTGTGGTCCGGGCGTGGGCGGCGAATGTCTTTTCCAGAACGGCACACACGTAGCTGAGGATATGTTCTATCCGGAAATCATCAATCCTGAAACACTCGAACCCGTAGCACCAGGCGAAGAGGGCGAGTTGGTATTCACCTCCCTCTGCAAGGAGGCTATGCCTATACTCCGCTATCGTACTCGCGACCTTACCCACCTCACTACGAGCCTTGCGAATGTGGTCGTACGACAGTACGTCTCGGAAAGATTCTGGGTCGAAGCGACGATATGCTCATCATCCGTGGTGTGAACGTATTCCCATCTCAGATAGAGACCATACTGACGGAGTTCCCGGTCTTCACCCCACAGTATTTCATCACGGTGGACCGCAAGAACAACGAAGACACATTCGACCTCGACGTCGAACTGCGTACCGAATACTTCTCACCGAACCCTGCCAAGCAGATGCCATTCATCAAACCGCTCTACGACCGCATCGTAAGTATGGTAGGCATCAAGCCTAACATCCATATCAAGGAGCCGGGCAACATCGAGCGTTCGACGGGCAAGGCAAAGCACGTGCTCGACAAGAGAACTATCCTTACGGACTGGAAATAAGTCGGGTTCAATACATCAAAAAAACGGCGTCCCAGCCGTGCTGAAATTCCAAGCGCTTAGAATTTTATTTCCAAGCGCTTGGAATTTTATTTCTAAGCGCTTGGAAATTCAACGCGAAGGGCGAGCCATTTTTTCTTACTTGAGAAATACGAGCCAGACGGCAGCAATAAGACAGAGAAAAGCTGCGAAATGGTTCCAATGGAGTTGCTCACCTTGGAACATCATACCGGCAATAGCGGTGAAGACGGTAAGGGATATGACCTCTTGGATGACCTTGAGCTGAACAAGGGTAAAGGGACCGCCATTGCCGATGAAACCAATCTTATTGGCAGGTACCTGAAGCGAATATTCGAAGAAAGCGATTGCCCACGAAAAGATGATTACGGCGATGAGAGGCCAGCTGTCGCTGACGTGCATCTGCTGCAGTTTCAGGTGTCCGTACCATGCGAGGGTCATGAATATGTTGCTGCCGATAAGCAGCACCACAGTATATATTCCGTTCATATATTGATTTTTTGGCGCTGCAAAGGTACGCTTTTCATTTTTATATTGTACCTTTGCAAGGAAATTTTGTAAGAACAGAAGATATGAAAAATACTCCATTAGATTTCGAGACGGTGACAAGTGCCATCAACGAGATGGCTTTAGGCGACTTTTCACAGGCAACGATTCGCGACATTCAGTCGTTGTCGAAGGTATTGGAAGAGAAGACAGGACAGACGGTTATTCACCTTGAGATGGGTGTGCCAGGCTTGAAGCCGTCGGACATCGCCATCGAAGCCGAGAAGAAGGCTCTGGCTGAAGGTTGTGCTACGATATACCCTCCCAACGGCGGCATTCCTCGCATCAAGCAGGCAGCATCACGCTTCGCAAAGGCATTTATAGATGTGGATGTCGATCCGCTCTGCTGCATCCCGACGACAGGTTCGATGCAGGGCACCTTCGCTACGTTCACGGCTTGGCACCACGCTATGCCTGAGAAGGACACCGTTCTGTTCATCCATCCCGGATTCCCCGTGCAGACTACGCAATGCGACGTCATCGGACTGAAACACATAGGTCTCGACATCCACGACTATCGTGGCGAGGCACTCGTGAAGAAACTGGACGAAATCCTTTCGCAGAACAATATCTGTGGTATCGTCTATTCCAATCCGAACAACCCGTCGTGGGTTTGCTTCAAGGACGAGGAACTGAAAGGCATTGCCAAACTCGTGAACAAGTACGACTGCATCGTGCTGGAAGACCTTGCTTACTTTGCTATGGACTTCCGTCGCGACCTCAGTCATCCGTTCGAGGCTCCTTTCCAAGCTACTATAGCACATTATACAGACAATTACATCCTGGCTGTATCGGGTTCGAAAGCTTTCTCATACGCAGGACAGCGTATCGGTGTGGCTTGCATAAGCAACAAACTCTACCACAGGGTTTATCCTGCACTCGAAAAGAACTTCGGAGTGGGTGAATTCGGAAACTTCTTCTGCAACCGCCTGATGTACACCCTTTCGAGTGGTACGACCCACAGCGTGCAACACGCTATGGCAGCGCTTATGGAGGCAGCATGCGACGGAAAATACAACTTCCTTGCCGACGTACGCGAATACGGACGTCGTGCGAAGTTCATGAAGGATGTTCTGCTCGCCAACGGCTTCTACCTCGTCTATGACAACGACCTCGGAGCTCCGCTTGCCGACGGATTCTACTTCACAGTACAGTATCCGGGCATGAATGACCTCGAACTGACTCGCGAACTGATGTACTACGGCATCGCCGTCTTCCCGCTCGACACTATGGGCAGTCTGGAACAGGGCGTCAGAATCTGTACTTCGTTCTTCAGCAGGGAACTGGAGCCGATTTTCAAAGAAAGAATCGAGATGTTCAACCAAAACCATAAATAAACGATGGGAGTAGCAGTTATCACAGGAGCATCGTCGGGTATCGGACGCGCCACAGCACGAATGATGGCTGACAAGGGTTGGAAAGTATATGACCTGAGCCGTAGTGACAAGCCGCAGGAGGGTGTAGCCCATATCGCCTGCGACGTGACGAATCGCGACACCATCGAGTCTGCCATCAAGCAGATTGCCGACAAGGAAGGTCACATCGACGTACTCGTGCTTTGCGCAGGTATGGGTGTGGCAGGCTCTATTGAATTTACGAAAGAAGAAGAGATGCAACGCCAGTTCGACGTCAACGTGTATGGTCCTATCCGCGTCGTACAGGCAGCCCTTCCGCTTATGCGCAGTCAGGAGAAGCAAGGCAAGGAACGCGGACGTATCGTTTTCGTAAGTAGTATGGCAGCCGTGTTCAGCATTCCGTTCCAGGCTATGTACTCGGCTACAAAGTCAGCACTCAACGCCTTTGCCTTTGGACTGAAAAACGAACTGAAAGCATACGACATAACTGTCAGCTGCGTGATGCCGGGCAATGTGAATACAGGATTCGGAGCTGCACGCCGTACAGACCTTGCCGGCAGCGATGTCTATCCCAATATGAAGGGAGCCATAGAGCAGATGGAACAGGAGGAGAACAACGGAATGACATCGGAAAAGGTGGCAAAAAAAGTAGTCAAGGCTTGTACAAAACGCTGTCCGAGTCTGTTCTACACAAGTGATATAGTGTCCGACCTCGAATGTCTGGGCAACCGTCTGCTGCCCACGTGGTTGGCAAATAAAGTAGTTGGAAAGATGTATAACTGTTAGACCTATGTTAGAGCATATCACATTTTGGGGATTATCAGGGAACGCATGGTTCACTATCGTAGTTGTAGTAGCTATGTTCGCAGCTTTGATTTATACGAACATAAGAACTGAAGCTGCCTTCCTTGCAACCATGACAGCCCTGCTGGTATTCGGGGTTCTGGACTTTGAAGACACATTCGACGGATTCAGTTCGGAGTCGGTCGTAGTAGTTGCCATTCTGTTTGCAATCGTAGCCGGCCTGACCTATGGCGGAGTGCTGAACTGGATGGTAAAACATCTGATGGGAACGCCGAAGACGTTGTCGGGTGCCATAGTG
This sequence comes from uncultured Bacteroidaceae bacterium, assembly GCA_905233285.1. Taxonomy (GTDB): domain Bacteria; phylum Bacteroidota; class Bacteroidia; order Bacteroidales; family Bacteroidaceae; genus Minthosoma. Next base: position 34,164 of record CAJODY010000026.1, on the reverse strand, counting down.
CGCCTGATGATGCCAGTTGCCATACTCTCGTCCATGCTGAGCAACACGACAGTCGTAGCTCTTTTCATTAACGTCGTGAAGATATGGTCGAAGAAACTAGGCATCGCACCATCCAAGCTTCTCATACCATTAAGCTATGCAGCAGGAATGGGTGGAATCTGTACACTTATCGGTACTCCTCCCAACCTTATCATTTCTCAGATGTATGAAGAAAGCAGCGGAGTCCACATGAACATATTCACGCCAACACTCGTCGGACTGTTCTGCCTCGTAGTAGGAGTAGTCAGCATGGTAGCAATGGGAAAACTGCTGCCTACCCATAAATCGCCGATGGACGATGCCGATATAGATGACTACACTACCGAACTGACTGTTCCGGCAGACAGTCCGTATGTAGGCATGACTTTGGACGACGTTTACAAGAAATACAACAACGGAAAGCCTTTCGACATAGACCTGTTAGCCGTCAAAGGCTACGACAGCGAGATGATAACTCCTGTAAAAGGTGACGAATTCATCATGGGTTCCGACCGTATGATTGTAACCGGAAAGGTAAAAGCGATACGTGACACCTGCCAGAGGTTCGGGCTTGAAGCCAAGCACATGGAAGGCATATTGGAGTCGGCAGACGAAAACGTAAGCGGTATGAAAACCATCCTGTCAGCCTTGATTATGTTAGCGATGATGCTTCTCTCAGCCTTTAACATCATGCCGATGGTTAATGCGTGTCTGATTGCAGCATTTGCAATGGTGCTATGCCGTTGCTGCAAAGCAGAACAGGCATTGAAAGCGATAGACTGGAACATCCTTATAGTCTTTGCAGGTAGCGTTTGCATTGGTAAAGCCATTGAGAACTCAGGTCTGGCACACTCCATAGCCGAAGGACTGCTGCACAGCTGCGGCACAAATCCGTACGTTGTACTCACGGTGGTCTGCTTTACAGCTATGATAGTCACAACATTCATATCCAACACGGCAGCAGCAGCCATCTTCTACCCTATCGCCATGACTACTGCTACGACACTCCACCTGAACCCGATGACATTCTGCATAGCCCTGATGGTAGCCGTCAGCAGCAGCTTTGCTACTCCAATCGGTTCACCAACCCACATGCTGGTATATATGCCGGGCGGATATAAGTTCAAGGACTTTGCCGTAGTGGGCATACCTATGACGTTAATCATACTGGTTGCCGACGTATTCATAACGACACTCCTTTTCCCATTCTAATTCATCACGACCTACACGTATGGAAGCCTTACATATAACGAGCACACAGAACCCGAGGATAAAATCCTTGGTTGCCCTGCAGCAGAAAGTGTCGGAACGGCGTAGCAAGGGGATGTTCGTGGTAGAAGGCGTACGTGAAGTAGAGCATTGTATAGAAAGCGGATTCGAAATCAAGGAAATATACTACAGCCCCAACCCTACTTTCCACATAGCAGAAGGGAACATCGACGGAGCATCTATGATAGAGGTTTCAAAACAAGTCTATGAAAAGATTGCTTACAGAGGCAGCACAGAGGGTATCGTAGCCGTAGTAAAGGAAAAGAACCTAGGAATGGAAGACCTGTCCCTGCCGGATAATCCGCTCATCGTCGTTGTGGAGAGTGTAGAGAAACCCGGCAACCTGGGGGCTATACTCCGTAGTGCCGACGCAGCCGGAGTGGATGCAGTCATTGTGTGCGACCCGCTGACCGACCTTTACAACCCCAACCTCATACGCAGCAGCATCGGGGCAAGGTTTACCGTACAATGTGTGGCTTGCACCTCGGACGAATGTATCGCATTCCTGAAAGCACGAAACATACAGATACTTACCGCACAACTGCAGGACTCGTCACTATACTACGATACAGACATGAAACGTCCTACAGCCATCGTGATGGGAACGGAGGCTACAGGACTCACGGACAAATGGCGAGATGCAGCCGACAAACATATACGCATTCCAATGCTCGGCAAACTCGACTCACTCAACGTGTCGGTAAGTGCAGCCATCCTCATGTACGAAGCCGTAAGGCAGAGAACCACGAGAACCTAGAACTACTAGAATCACTAGGATTACTAGGACAACTAGAAAAACTAGAAAAACCAAACAATAAAAACTATGGACGACAAATCACCCTACTTGCATCCCGAATTCGAGACGCTGTCGAGAGAGGAAATCCAGAAACTCCAGCTCGAGCGTCTGCAGGCTACAGTACGACACTGTATGAATTCACCTTTCTATAAAAAACGTTTTGAAGAGTGCGGACTGAAACCCGAGGACATCAAGAGCCTCGACGACATCCGCAAGATTCCTTTCACCACAAAGCAAGACCTGCGAGACACTTATCCATTCGGTATCGCAAGTGTTCCACTTCGCCAGTGTACCCGCTTGCACTCCAGTTCAGGTACCACAGGTAACCCTACCGTTATTCTTCACACAAAGAACGACCTCGACGAATGGGCAAACCAAGTGGCACGTAACCTCTGGATGGTAGGTCTGCGTCCCGACGACGTATTCCAGAACTCATCAGGTTACGGAATGTTTACCGGCGGACTCGGATTCCAGTATGGAGCTGAGAAACTCGGAATGCTCACCGTACCTGCTGCAGCAGGTAACTCACTCCGTCAGATTAAGTTCATCAAGGACTTTGGCACCACAGCCATCCATGCCGTACCAAGCTATGTGACACGTCTTTACGAAGTGATGAAAGAACAAGGAGTTGACCCACGTCGCGACACCCAGCTCAAGGTACTCGTCATCGGTGCCGAACCCCACAGCGAAGAACAGCGTAAGCGTATTGAAGAGATGATGGGAGTAAAGGCATACAACTCGTTCGGCATGAGCGAGATGTGCGGTCCAGGTGTTGGCTTCGAATGTAAAGAGCAGAACGGACTCCACTTCTGGGAAGACTATTACATCGTAGAGATTGTTGACCCCGAAACGCTGGAACCAGTACCCGAGGGTGAAATCGGCGAACTCGTGCTCACCACTCTAAAACGCGAAGCTATGCCACTGCTCCGCTATCGTACACGCGACCTCACACGTGTACTCGGACACAGCTGTCCTTGCGGACGCAACCACATCCGTCTCGACCGTATGCGCGGACGTAGCGACGACATGATGGTGCTCCGTGGTGTAAACATCTTCCCAATCCAGATTGAGAAGATACTCATGCATTTCCCCGAACTGGCAAACAACTACCTCATCACACTTACTACCGACGAGGACAACGACAATATGACAGTAGAAGTAGAACTCGAAGACATGTTCACCGACGACTATGCACGTCTGCAGGCGCTCAACAAGACCGTAACCCGTGCCCTGAAAGACGAGATTCTGCTCACTCCGCACGTCAAGTTCGTAGCCAAAGGTTCACTGCCAGTAAGCGAAGGCAAAGCCGTCCGTGTAGTAGATAAGAGAAAAGTCTATCAATAACACTTAACCTTTACAAGCAATGACAATTAAACAGATATCAATATTCATCGAGAACAAATCGGGCACACTCCTGAAAGTGCTCAACGTTCTGAAAGAGGCAAACATCCAAATCATAGCCTCAACCATAAGTGACACAGTGGAATACGGCATCTACCGTATAATCTGCGATAACCCGACCAAGGCTATCAGTCTGTTGAAAGAGCGTGGAATCAGTGCCATCAGCAACGATGTGTTTGCCATCGAACTTGACGACACACCAGGACAGGCAGCTGCAGCAATACAGTACTTCGCCTCTGCCGACATCAATATCAGCTACATGTACTCTTTCCTTGTCGCAGGTAAGGGAATACTTATCCTGCGCACCAGCGATACAGAGAAGACCCAGGAGATTATCGCCCTGAAGAAACTGAAGACCTATGACCTTGCTTGAACGGCTGAACACCACCGACCGCTTTGCAGCGAGCATAGGAGCACAACTGACCGAAGTGCGCGAAGGCTATGCCAAAGCAGAACTGACGGTGGAGGAGCGACATCTTAATGGTGCAGGAGTGTGTCAGGGAGGGGTTCTTTACACCCTCGCTGACCTTTCCTTTGCTGCCGTAGCTAATTGTCACGGAGTATTGACACTCGGCATCTCCAACACCGTTACATTCCTGAAGTCGGCACAACTGGGCGACCACCTCACGGCTGAATGCCGAGAGACGTTCGACCATCATCGTCTGCCCTATTGCAACATGCAGATTCGCAACCAGCACGGGGATTTGTTGGCATGTATGACAGGGCTTGCCTGCAGGGTAAATAAAGACTTCACTTTCGATTCTCTGATGTAGGCAAGCCACCCGAAATGCAAACTCCACATATCAAAAGTACAGCGTTCAAGTTGCACTTTTGACAAATTATCAAGAAAGTACAATGTACGTGCGCGCACATTGTATTTTTATTTGCAATATTTGCATGCTGCCAAGTATGGGAGCAGGTAAAAACCCTAAACGAGCAAACAACAAAATAAACAATATTAATAACCAAATCAATTAATGCTTATGAAGAAAATCTACTCTTTCTTTCTGATGCTTGCACTCACATGTGTAAGTACAGCATGGGCTTATGATGTAAACATCACAAGCGACCCGGAAGACAATTACGACAGCGGTTCTCAGTCCTTCGATGTTACAGAAATCTTATCAGCTCTCGACCTTGCTGACGGAGATGCTTTAACCGCACTGCTTGAAAATCCTGACAACGTTTATCTCAAAACGACTGAAGACAGAACTAACACCCACATGGATGAGCCATCACTTTTCTGGATGGACAAAGAAGGTGTTCAAGTTGGATGGGGAGATAATGCAGCTTGGTTTGCAGGTCTGTTCTACGACACTAAAGACGAAGATGGCAATCCAATTGACCCTGTTTTCTATGTTCAAGTAGGTCAGATGCCAAACGTCTTCAAGAAAATCTACGAGCCGACAGACCTCGCTTGCACTCTTTATCTTGTAAATGGCGAAAAAGAAATAGAGTTCAACGTTAACCTCCACGTTAATGCTGCACCTCAACCTACAGAGGTTTACCTTTCAACTTTACAGATTGTCGCAGACTACGAACTTCCACTGAACTTTACAATCGGCAAGAGCTACGAAGGCAAGACATACTCTGCTACACTTGAAGGCGTTTACGAAGCTCTCGGTACAACAGCTGAAGAATTCGACTCTAAAGCATCTGCTCAGACTTACACACAGACCTACATCAATTTGAATGCAGGTGACACCAGTAAGGATGCTTTTTACGAACTGAAAGACTCACTCTCTCACCCAGAAGATGCAGCAGATGGTGCTTGGTTTGGTCGCTATGCAAACTATGACGAATCAACAGGTGAGGATATTCCACTTGAAATCAATGCGCCTAAGGCTTGGAACACTGGAGCAAACACATTCTATACTCAGGAGATCACTCTTGCAGAAGGTGAATACTCTATCAACTCAGGTCAGTTCCCAGGCACTTTCACATCTACTGAGGACAACGACTCAACATTCCTTTATCTCGTAAATGGCGACAAGGCTGCACGTATCAAGGTCAAGGTCGTAATGGAAGAGCCTCCTACTATCGACCCAGATGCAATGGTAGAAATAGGTTCTACTAACGTAGAAGTGTCAGCAGTTATAAATGATTCATACTCAACAAAGGCTTTTTCGGTTGACATGGATGCCATATGCGAAGCTCTGGGCTGTACAATTGATGATATAGATGATATATATGCAATGAGTGGCGGAAGCATCAGCGATAATCATACCGAAGGGTCAGGTGGCTTTTACTTTAATGAAGAAGGAGTTATTACTAGTTGGGGATCGTCATCTGCATTCTTTGTAGCTATCGATAATCTAAAAGAAGGCAAACTTAAAGTTGGTCAGATGCAGGGTCACTTTACTAACATCACCGAACCTGTTACATGTAACGCACAATTGGTATTCAAATACCTTCAGAATTATTATTCTGTTAATCTTGCATATACTGTAACAGTAACTTCCGATATTGATCCTTCATCATGGACACAAGCATATGCTGCAGCATATGATGTACAGCTGATTTCAAGCGAAGGATACGGTCAGGATCCATCTTGCAAAACTTCTCTTGACATGACTGCAATTGCAACTGCAATAGGTACAGAAGATCCAATATTGTACGGCGAGAAATGGACTGATGATGTAATGTCATATTCAGATGCATACAGTTGTGATCCAAATCCAGGATTCTGGATGGCAGAAGATGGCAAATCTGTTGGTTCATGGGGATCTACAAGTGCTTACGGTATGACATACGCAAATGGTGTAATCACATACTATGCTATGCCTGATGCTCGCACTGTAGGTCAGACATTTGAGAGTGTATTCTACCTCGTAAATGAAGAGAACGGCAAGTATGCCAAGATTACTCTTGACATAGAATACGTTAAAGAACGTGGTGAAGCATCAAAACCTGTCGGTGAATCAGACGTAACATTCTCTCTCTCCGAGGATAATATATTCAGCGACGGACTGAACGAGGGACTCTATCAGAGCAACCCCATAGATTGGGAACCTGTATTCGAAGCACTTGGCATCACTGCCGACGACCTTGAGACTGCTGAATGGCTTGTTCAGAACTCAGGCGGCAAACTCGTCACATACGGTGCTACTGACATATTTGTAGGCGAAGATGCGATGATGGACGAAAATGGTCACTACATTGATAATATTGATGATATTGACAAAGCTGTATTTGCTATAGCATTCGACCTCCCGTCACAGTCGTTCTCAATGAGTCTTCTCGGCAACGAACCTGAGGCCGGTGTAATATATACCACAAAGGTAGGTCTGAAGACTGAGGCTGGCGTATATGTATTCAATATCTCCGCAGGAGATACAGAAACTGTGACTCGCGTAGATGCTCCGGAAGCAACAGTTACTATCGACAAGTTCATAGACATGAGCGGTCGTGAAGTCCCGGTTCCTGTAAAGGGCTCTATCTACGTCAACGCAAAACGTCAGAAAGTGGTTTACTAATATCACAATCTATACGACAATCAGAGAGAGGGGTGAACGGTTCACCCCTCTCTTATTATATTATAATGTGTAACTTTCGCTACTCTACAAATACCTTAAACGTGGAAACCTTACCATTGTAGCGAAGAGCAAGGATATACATTCCACGACGCAGATTAGCAGGCAACTGTATTGTGCTCTCACTGCTCAAAGGCTGTGCATCGATAACTACACCACTCATACCTACAAGATGTGCAACTACGTCGGCAGGATTCACACCAGCAAGGTCGAAACGAACCTGTTGACCACTATAGAAAGCACCTGAGAGGATGCGGAACTTGGCATCAGCTAATTTCTCATTGACATCAGCAATCTGCGGAGTCTCGATGCCTGTTGCAACATAATCTTCGTCAATAATAGTCTGTTCGTAGAAATACCATTTCTTGCGGATGGAAGCAGGAGCAAGTGCACCATCACCCAGTTTGATACGATAGTCCCAATGCTTCTTGCGCTGAGCATCACCTTCGTAGATGTAGTCAGTGTTGCAAGGAACAATGAATACCACATCGTTTGCGGGCTCGTTAGAGCTGTCCCATGTCAGCTTCATCTTACCACAGAACACGGGCTGGCTGTAGAAGGTACGTCCGTCACGGGTTCGATAACATAGTTGACAACGCATATTATCATCCTCTGGACGGAAAAAGACTTCACATCCGTTCTTTCCCACATGGATAGGTATGATATTACCTCCACTCCATCCAGGATTAGTAGTGGTATCAGGAGCCATCCAACCATCAGCATCGTTAAGTTCGAGAGTCTGGTACGGAGTAAGGGCAAAAGGAGCCACATCTATCCAATAAGGTTCCCATTCAGCCTTCACTACGGTACCAAACGCCCCATCAAGCAGACTACGCATACCATTCGAACTCTCCTTGAAGTCCATAGTAGCCAGTTTGGCACGATAGTGCATTATGAGCTGACGCATACCTTCATCACCAATACCTTCCACTCCCTCTGCTTCGTTGCCCAAAGCAATGCCCTTGAGCACATAGTCTGTGCAGTAGCGCCAAATCCAAGGCACACTGCCGATGCCTACGTTAAGTCCAAGAAAGATTGGAAAGGTTTCACCATACTGGACACCACCAATGAGGTTACGCCAAGTACAAACCTGTCCACTTGGTCCGTACATATTAACACCTTCAGCAGCTGGTCCACCAAACGAACCGTCCTGCAACCAGCCCGAATAACACTCGATAGGCATAAAAGGACAAATCAAGTTACCCACACCGAGCCAACCGGACACTTGTGCGCCCTTACCGCGCTTGGCATTCATTGCTCCCTGAAGCCAAACGTTTCCTGCTTCCTGAAACCAAGCTGATGACTTACATCCGGGATAGTCTGCAAAGAGAGCATGTATGCCTTCGTGAATCATTGCCTCACGCTGGTATTCGCCGTCGTCCCATTTCTTGTCTGCATCGTCACGGAAACGACTCATCGGATAGTACGATGCCCATACACATGGCCAACCGCTACCATCTGCATTGGTATATCCCTGATAGCCACCCATTTCTGTGTTTGGTGTATCGTCATTCGACAAACCAGAACCAAATACATAGATAAACGACTTCCATCCCTGACGGGCATTGATATCTGGTGGCCAACCCATTTCATCGCGTATATAAGCAAAATCGACGTCAAACTTAGCAATGGCATTCTCCATTGCTTTCTGAGCTACTTCGGTGCTGCCACATTCCGAGTTCAAGTTGTCGCCCCAATACACGCTCCACCAGTTACCATGCACCTGATTGGCAGCAGTGCCATCTTTCTTTTTGAAAGTATGCTTCTTTGTCGGCACGACAAAACCTCCTGGATATTCGTCACGGAAATCATAGCTCCACTTCGGACCGTCAGCGTCCCAGTCAAAGTATTCACCCTGATGTTCCTGCACATCCACACAGAACAGGCAGGTCTGAGTCTTCATCGTACCGCCTGCAGGAGTGTATCTGGCAGTAAGCGTGTAGATGCCGGCATTCTCCTTTGTCACATCTTCCATTACAAAGTCCTTGCTATTGAAGTTTTTTAGTGACTTGCCTGCAGCGTTCTTTACATTGAACACAACCTTGTCACCTTCGTTGCGCACACGAAGTCCCATTGTAATCTTATCACCTGGAGCGACCTGAATACAGTTGTTCACCTCACTATCTTCGTCGTTCTGCTGCACGTATGGAGTTGCAAGCCATGAGTCTATCTTGTCTTTCCTATGGTTGAATAGCGGCATATCAGTCACCACTTTCTGCTCATCGCCGATGATGACATTGAAATGCATCTCTACTGTGTCTTTTGTGTTTACGTTAATGAATGCTTCTTTCACCAGATAGCTCTTACCATCCTCAAGTTTTTCATTAAAAGTATTGAGGGTGATAGCCGACTTCTTATCAAACACAGTCGTAATGGCTTTGTTCTTATTTGCAACAGCTACTGATGCTCCGGCTGTAGTGAAATAAAGCGAATAACTGGTCTTTGCAGCATAACTACCGGCTGCATTAACAGCATAGAATTTCACCACGGAATTTGCGAGAGCCGTCTCAAACGAACCCTCCGACGTACAGTTGAGCACATTACACAATACGCTGGTGCTGGTCGGACATACCGACACGTCGGTCTGGCCGATGGTGCGGTACACATCGAATGTGTAAACTGTCTTGGTATCTGCTGCCTGCATGGATGCATTTCCAAACATAGCGACACAAATAAGTAGCACGAATCTGTTCCCCTTGCAGAGAAGTGAAAACTTTTTCATGACATCATAGGTTTTAGTTATTATTATTATTTCGAATTACTTTTAATCATTATATTCAATGTCACAGCTACACCTATCATCATCGGATACCAGAGGTAAGGAATGATATAAGCCGGATTGACAGTTGCCAGTCCAGCAGCTATGAGCACCTGTGCTCCATAGGGCAGCAATCCTTGGGCAAAGCACGACATCGTATCGAGGATTGATGCTGAGCGACGAGGGTCTATGCCAAACTTCTGTGCAATATCATGTGAAATACTTCCCACAGTAATTATAGCTACCGTATTGTTTGCTGTACAGATATTCACGAACACCACTAGCATAGCCAATGACAGCTCTGCACCTCGGCGTCCGTTGATATGTCGTGTTATTTTCTCAATGATATATTGTATTCCGCCCTGACTGCGTATAATCGCCAGCATTCCACTTGCAAGCAGTGTGCAGAGCATGAGTTCTGCCATAGCCAATATACCATTATTCACTTCCTGTAGCCAACCCAACGGACTGAAACTCTCATCTAATATTCCTATCAGAGCCGTGGTGAATAGACCCAAAATCAACACCAGTATCACATCCATACCCGTCAGTGCGGCTGCAATGACACACAGATATGGAATAATCTTCACTAGCTGGTAGTCGCCTACATGAGTCACCATTCCGACATTGCGACCTATGAAGAAATATACAACAGCTAGGATTAACGCACATGGTAACACTATGCGAATGTTAGTCAGGAATTTATCCTTCATCCGACAGCCCTGAGTCTGGGTCGCGATGATTGTTGTATCACTGATGAACGAGAGATTATCGCCGAAAAAAGTACCGCCTACCACCAGCCCGACCATCAACGGCACACTGATGCCGGCAGCGTCAGCGATACCCACTGCTACGGGAGTCAGAGCCGCAATCGTGCCACATGACGTACCGATGCTGAACGAAATAAAACACGAAGCCACAAACACACCAGGCAGGAGCAGAGCGGACGGAAGGATTTGCAAGGTCATGTTTACCGTACTATCCACAGCTCCCATAGCCTTCGCTGTTGCTGCAAACGCACCAGACAGGATAAAAATGAGAAGCATCAGTCCGACCGTCGATTCACCAATACCCTTTGTAAAAGCATCGATACGCTCCTTGTATGTTCCCCCGGGAGCAAGTATGGCAAATATAGCCGAGAGAAGGAATGCTACTGCAATGGGTATACTGTAGAAATCTTTCAGTACAACGCTTGTACCTAAATAAAGCACGAGGAACAATATGAGCGGTGATAATCGGAACACGTACTAAAAGAATTTTAATTCATCCGCAAAGGTAGTATTTTTTTTGTTAATTATAAATAAATAATGTGTAAGGAAAGTTTCATTTTCACTTTCATTTCACATATTACCCGTACCTTTGCAATGCGAAAGGCAGTTGTGCGGTTCGTCGCTGACGGCATTCGTGCCGAAAGAGGAAAGTCCGGGCAGCACAGGGCATCCTACTTCCTAACGTAGAAGCAGTCCGTGAGGGTTGAGTAACGCAGAAGAAAATAACCGCCCTTCGGGGTAAGGGTGAGAAGGTGGGGTAAAAGCCCACCAGCAGCGTGGTGACACGTTGGCTGTGCATCTTAGGAGCTGCCGTTATGAGGGTAGCCCGCCCAAGGCAGAGGGTAGAACGCTTGAGGCACATGGTGACATGTGTCGTAGATAAATGACGAACAGTTGGTCACCGACTAGCTACAGAACCCGGCTTATAGCACAAGTGCTTTTCGTTTTCTTAAAAATCAAAACACAAATGACAAGAAGAAAAATCATCTGCGCCCTTGCATTCCTGCTACCATTCACGATGAATGCGAAAATATGGACATTGCAGGAATGTATCGATTATGCTCTGACTAACAACATCAGTCTGAAGCAAGCCAAAATCAAGACTCAACAAAGTCACGAGGATATGTTGCAAAGCCGCTCTGCACTCTTCCCCTCTGTGTCATTCAGCACAAACCAGAACATGAGTTACCGCCCCTTTAGTCAATCGACTACAAACCTGACTAATGGTTCGATGACAACCAACACTAATCATGTGAGTTACAATGGTTCGTATGGAATCAATGCCAACTGGACGGTATGGAACTGGAACAAAAACCGAATGACTATCAAGCAGAACAGACTGACGGAGGAGATAAACGAACTGAGCGAGCAGAAGGAAGCCAACACTATACAGGAACAGATTGTACAACTCTATGTCCAGATTCTCTATGAAGCAGAGGCTGTACGTGTAAACGAAGAGATAGTGAAGGCTTCACAGGCGAAGGCCGACCGTGCAAAAGAGATGATGGAAGTGGGTAGCCTGGCAAGAGTCGATTGGGTACAACTGGAAGCACAGGTAAACCAAGACCTGTACTCACTTGTAAGTGCTAAGAGCCAGTTGGCAAATTTCGAAATGCAACTAAAACAGTTGCTCGAACTCAGCAACGACGAGGAGTTTGATGTAGTTGACCCCGATATCGACGATTCACAGGTACTTACCGTCATTCCTGACAAGGAGGTTATTTATCTAGCAGCACTCGGCAACCGTCCCGAGATACGTCAGGGTGAACTCAACATCGAGTCTGCTGAGATAGCTATCAAATCGGCTCGAACCGGTTATATGCCGACCCTGTCAATGACTGCCGGAATGGGAACAAGCAACTCAAGCGGACAACATACGGACTTCGGCAGGCAGATTAAGAACAATTTTTCCAATTCGCTCGGACTGACCCTCTCCATGCCCATCTTCGACCAACTCACTACCCGCACTGCCATACGCAAGGCTAAGTTCTCGAAGTTGAACAACGAATTGACTCTGCAGGCATACAAGAAAAACATATATAAAAGTGTAGAAAAGTACTGGCTCGATGCCACCACCTCACAGCAGCAGTTCATATATGCAAAGAAGAATAAGGAAAGCATGGAGGAAAGCTACAACCTCGTAAGCGAACAGTTCAACTGTGGACTGAAAAACATCGTAGAACTGACTACAGGCAAGAACAATCTCCTGTCGGCAGAACAACAACTGCTACAAGCTAAATATACAACCCTCTACAATAAAGCCCTGCTGAAGTTCTATGCAGGAGAGAAAATGGAACTGTGATATAAAGTTTAAAGCTAAAATGGAAATTGGTAAATATCGATATATGCAAAACAAGAAGAAACTGACTGCGATAATTTCTGCAGCACTAATCATTGCAAGTTGCTCTAACGAACCGAAAGTGACTTACAACTCTGCCACAGTGCAGAAACAGGACATATCTACAAGCATCACTGCCACAGGTACTATCGAACCTGTGACCGAAGTGGAAGTAGGTACTCAGGTAAGTGGTATCATCGACAAGATTTATGTCGATTACAACAGCGAAGTGAAGCGAGGGCAAGTCATAGCCGAACTGGACAAGACCAACCTGCTCAGCAAACTGGCAAGTGCACAGAGCAACCTGTCGAACGCACAGTCCGACCTCGCATTTCAGAACGCTAACTACCATCGTTTCAAGACTCTCTACGAGAAAGGACTTGTAAGTGCTAACGACTACGAAAATGCAAAACTCAGTTACGACAAGGCCGTACAGACAGTCAAAGTACAGCAGCAGGCTGTACAGGAAGCACAAACCAACCTCGGTTATGCCACCATCACAGCACCCATCGACGGAGTAGTGCTCTCGAAGGAAGTGGAAGAAGGACAGACAGTAGCATCATCCATGACCACCCCTACCCTTTTCATCATTGCACAAGACCTTACCGACATGAGAGTGATTGCCGACATCGACGAAGCCGACATAGGCGGAGTGAAGGAAGGACAACGTGTATCTTTCACTGTTGATGCGTTCCCCGATGACACATTCGAAGGTATGGTGACTCAGGTACGTCAGCAAGCAACTACCGAAAGCAACGTCGTAACCTACGAGGTAGTGATATCTGCTCCCAACAACGACCTGAAACTGAAACCGGGTCTGACAGCCAACGTAACTATCTACACACTCGAAAAGAACGGCGTGATGGCGGTGCCGTCGAAAGCTCTGCGCTTTACTCCCAACGAAGCCATCATGACCAAAGAACAGAACATCGAGGACGTACAGGCTCCCGCAAAACTATGGACTCTTAATGGCAATACCTTCAAGGCTCATGCTGTAGAGGTGGGTACTACAAACGGTACACTGACCGAGATTATCAGTGGAATAGAAGAAGGAACTGAAGTGCTCGTAGATTTCAACATCGACGGAGGAGAAGAGGAAGAAGAAGAGAGTGCATCCAACCCATTCATGCCTCGTCCACGAAACAACAAAAAGAAATAACCGAAGGCTATGGCTGAAGACAAAAGAAAGGTCGTCATCGAACTGCAAAACGTAAAACGCTACTTCCAAGTTGGCAGCGAGACTGTCAAAGCGCTACGTGGAGTAAGCTTCAAGATTTACGAAGGCGAGTTCGTCACCATACAAGGCACATCAGGTTCAGGAAAATCCACGTTGCTCAACCAACTTGGATGTCTTGACACCCCCACCTCGGGCGACTATATCCTCGACGGCATCAGTGTGAGAAAGATGTCGAAAAACCAACGTGCCCACCTACGCAACAAGAAGATTGGATTTGTCTTCCAGAACTACAATCTGCTTGCGAAGACTACAGCTGTCGAGAACGTAGAACTGCCACTGATGTACAACAACAAATACAACGCGAGGCAACGACGCGAGGCAGCAATCAAGGCTCTTCAAGCCGTAGGACTGGGCGACCGTCTGGAACACAAGTCAAACCAAATGTCAGGTGGCCAGATGCAGCGTGTTGCCATAGCCCGAGCTCTGGTCAACAACCCTGCCGTACTACTTGCCGACGAAGCTACCGGAAACCTCGACACACGTACTTCGTTCGAGATGCTCGTACTATTCCAGGAACTCTACCACAAGGGACATACCATCATCTTCGTGACCCACAACCCTGAGATTGCAGAATATTCAAGCCGAAACATCAATCTGCGAGACGGAATGATACGCGAAGACACACTCAATCCGAACATCAAGTCGGCAGCAGAAGCACTTGCTGCACTACCAAAACCACAAGACGACTGATTCATGAACATACTTAACTTATTCAAAGTCAGCTTTACAGCTATTGCCAGCAACAAGATGCGTTCCTTCCTCAGCATGCTTGGCATCATCATTGGTGTGGCAGCCGTTATCATCATGATGGCAATCGGACAGGGTTCGAAAGAGAGCATACGCAAGGAGCTTTCAACGATGGGAACAAACCTGCTCACCATTCGTCCAGGAGCTGATATGCGTGGTGGTGTACGTCAGGACCCATCCAGCATGCAAACCCTTAAGATTGCAGACTACCAAAGCATAGAGGCAAATAAGAAATACGTCACTAACGTATCACCCGAAGTCACATCTTCAGGACAGGTCATCTACGGAAACAATAATACTAACTCCACCATCTATGGCGAAAGTCCTGAATACCTCGAAATCAAGAAATGGGTAATCGAGAAAGGTGACTGCTTCACCGAGGAGGATATAAAGAAAGCAGCCAAGGTGGCAGTAGTCGGACAAACCATTGTAAAGGAACTCTTTGGCGAAGGAGTCGATCCCATCGGTAAAAACATACGTTTCAAGTCCATCCCACTTCGCATCGTCGGAGTACTCAAGGGAAAAGGTTACAACAACTGGGGTATGGATCAGGACAATGTAATCATAGCTCCCTACACCACCGTGATGAAACGTATAGCAGCACAGACTTACTTCTCAAGCATCGTCTGTTCTGCCATAACCGAAGAACTCTCCGATGCAGCCATCGAGGAACTAACACAGATACTTCGTGAAAACCATAAACTCAAAGGCGATGCAGTTGATGACTTCACCATCCGTTCACAGGCAGAGATGATGGAAACCATGTCCACCACAATGGACACCGTCACCCTCATCCTCGTTGTTGCCGCAGCCTTCTCGCTCCTCGTAGCCGGCATCGGCATCATGAACATCATGCTGGTGAGTGTCACTGAACGTACCAAGGAGATTGGTCTTCGTATGGCTGTAGGAGCTACAGGAGCCGTCATCTCGTTACAGTTCCTCATCGAGTCGGTACTCATCTCCGTCACCGGTGGACTCATAGGTATCTTTGTGGGAGTAAGTGCCAGCGAATTCTTAGCTCCAGCCGTCGGTATGCCGTCGAGCGTACCTGCTTGGTCTATCTACGTCTCGTTCCTAGTCTGTGTATTCATCGGAGTCTTGTTCGGATATATACCTGCACAGAAAGCCGCACGACTCGACCCAATCGAAGCCATCCGTCACGAATAACATATTTCAAAGATGTCAAACAACAACACAAAAGATATTCATATAGCTCCCATGATGCATGTAGCCATTTCCACATGCCTCGGAACGGGACTGTTGCCCGGAGCCCCCGGTACTTATGCCGGACTGCTCGGACTCATCATTTGGTGGGTGCTCTGGTGGGTTTTGCCACCCGTATGGCTTTTCATTGCTACTATTGCACTGCTTGTAAGCACTACGCTCGTAGGTATATGGACTACGAATGTGATGGAACGCTACTGGGGCAGAGACCCTCGTGCCGTAGTCATCGACGAACCACTGGGCACGTGGATGGCATGTCTGGCAGTGTGTTTCTTTGACGGTCCGGTGTGGCAGATGTTCCTGCTTTCCACCGTTGGATTCGTCTTTTTCCGCATCATTGACATCACAAAACCCTTGGGTTGCCGATGGGTGGATAATAATGTAGATGGAGGTTGGGGCTGCATGGCAGACGACCTGTTGGCAGGCTTCTATGCCATGTTGCTTACGCTGATTGTCCGTTTCGGACTATCTTACATTTAAAATCTTGTGAAGTTGGAGCGAAAGTCTCCATTTCGGATGATTCATAACATAGTCGAGCGTCTGTTCGACTATGTTTTTTGTCTCATCCCTGTCGCCCGTATCACATGGTTGAAGATAATACGAGTCAGCCTTTATATTCTCGTAGAGCGACATATCGTTCTTGCCGGTATATACTACCTTTAGTTCGTCTATATGCTTCAGACGAAGTGAGGCATCGCCTTCCTTGCAGTATTCAAATTTCGGACTGCAGGTGATATGGTCAATAGGAACATTCAGTTCACGCGTTCCGTTTGTTTCTATTGCAATAGTCTTGCCCAGTGCATGGAACGCATCACACAAAGGTGCATCTACGAAAAGTGAAGGCTCGCCGCCAGTCAGCACCACAAGGGATGCCGGATACTTTGCCACCTTGTTGCAGATCTCCTCCACACTCATCATCGTTCCCTCCTCGTGTTGGGTATCGCAGAAAGGACATCGGAGATTGCACCCCGAAAAACGGACGAAGACCGCAGCGCATCCGGCGTTGTGGCCTTCTCCTTGTATCGAGTAGAATATTTCGTTTATCTTATATTGCATCACAGGGCTTCGTGTCCGTCAATCTTAGCATCGTTAGTATATACTGCTGTATTTGAGTCCGTTTCCTGCACACTTGCCTTGTAGCATTGCGGAATCTGTTCGGTAATCCAGCGGGCAATATTCTCGGCTGTAGGATTGAAAGGCAGAAGTTCATTCAGGTTGCCGTGGTCAAGATAACCGTGGATGGACTGCTTGATATGTGCAAAGTCACAAACCATGCCATCTTCGTTCAGCTTTTCAGCCTTGCAGTAAATAGTTATAATCCAGTTGTGCCCATGCATATTACAGCATTTGCTTTCGTAACTCAGGTTCAGGCGATGACTACCTGAGATTTCCATGCGCTTCGATACGTAATACATTCGCGTCCTTAGGTTTTATATAAGTGGCATACCAGCCTTGGCACATTCCCTTCTCATGTCGTCAGGCCAGATGCTTGCCTGTATCTCTCCGACGTGAGCCTTCTGGAGCAGTACCATGCAGAGTCGGCTCTGACCTATACCGCCTCCGATACTGAGTGGCATCTCGTCGTTGAGCAGTTTCTTATGGAAGTAGAGGTTCAGGCGGTCTTCCTTACCTGCCAACTTCAACTGACGCAGTAGAGCCTCCTTATCCACACGGATACCCATTGATGAGAGTTCGAGTGCACGACCCAGCAGAGGATACCATATCATGATGTCACCGTTGAGACCGAAGAAGCCATCGCTGTTTGGTGTGCTCCAGTCGTCATAGTCAGGTGCACGTCCGTCGTGCGGTTCTCCATCGCCCAGTTTACCACCGATGCCCATGATGAACACAGCTCCATACTCTTTGCAGATAGCATCTTCACGTTCCTTCGGAGTCATGTCGGGATACATCCTGCGCAGCTCTTCGCTGTGGATGAAATGAATCTCTTCCGGCAGGAACGGCTTTATATGAGGATAGGTCTCGTGAACGAGGTATTCTGTGCGCAGAATTGCAGCATATATATCACGTACAATCTTCTTCAGGAAGTCGAGATTACGGTCAGCTGCAGTTATTGTGCGTTCCCAATCCCACTGGTCAACATAGAGCGAGTGTATATTATCCAGTTCCTCATCACCACGTATGGCATTCATGTCAGTATAGAGTCCGTAACCGGGTTCTATGTCATACTCGGCCAGCATCATGCGTTTCCACTTAGCCAGCGAGTGCACCACTTCTGCAATCTGCTCGCCCATGTCCTTAATAGGAAAAGTGACAGGACGTTCCACACCGTTGAGGTCGTCGTTGATACCCAGTCCACGCAGCACGAACAGCGGTGCTGTGACTCTGCGCAGGCGGAGCGCTGTACTCAGGTTCACCTGAAAAAACTCCTTGATGAGTTTTATTCCCTGCTCCGTCTGAACGGGAGAAAGCAACGGTTTGTAACCCTCAACTTTTACCAATTTGCTCATGTCTTCTCTTAGCTTTTTTCAAATTACGGCTGCAAAGTTATGGCAAGCAAAATTATTTTGCAACAAAATATGCTAAAATAATTGCAAATTGTTAGCATTTTACTCCAGTTTTCTTTACAAAGAGAACAAAATCGCTCTTTTGTACTAACAGCCCCTACCTAACCTCCCCCATAATGGGGAGGGACTTTTCTACCCTCTCATTAGGGTGAGGGGGCGGGGGTGAGGCCGTCATTTATCAGAATTTATACGCCAGCCCCAGTGTGAGATACTCACGGAATTGGAAGAAGCCGAGTTTCTCGTCCCAATACTTCATATCGCGGTTATCGTCAAATCGCCACAGGGTGAAAAATTCCGTCTGGATATATCGGCTGAATGAATAAGTCAGGACATTCTCCCACTCAGCTTCCACATATTTATATGTAGTATAATAGTAAAGGCGGCTCTTCCACACAAGGTTCTTTACAAGGGTAAACTTACAGGTCGCCTCAATTTTCGAACCGAAGTCGTTCTGATGGCGCAGTCCGTCGCGCATCTTGTATTCCTTGATTATCACGTCGTCGCCACCGGCGATATAACGCAACTTGTACGAAAGCGGCAGAACAGCTACAGACAACGTATTATCGTGCCTTAGTTTCGGTTTGTAGTCCATACCGATTGACACGAATACATCGAGCGGGGCGAGGATAGCTGAATATTTCGTCGTGTCGTTCACCTTATATCCGTTCATAATCTGTGTCTGTGCCTCCGTTGAGAGAGTATAGAAAAAATCCTTGATAGCTCTCACACCCAACTTACTCATCAGATACAACTTATTGTCGCTAGGTATATATTTGTGCACCGTATCACTCTTCGAATTGATGAACCCGAGTCTCATCTCCAGCTTGTTATCCCACTGGATGCGTTTCTGGTCGTTATAGTTTGCTTCGAGCAGCACGGAACCCAGAAACGTCATATTGTTGTTCGCTCCCTTATACCACATCTCCGAGTAGTAGTTCTGCGTATATTGCAGACTGAACTCACCTTTAGTTTTCCAGAAATTCGGACGTTCAATCTCCAGTCCGATGTCAAGCGGACCTACGAGCGATGCCACATCCTTCTTGCCTACATCCACACTTAGCAGGTTATTCATCGTCTCATCACCCGCACGGCTACCAGAGCGTTCCACCGAACCATCGATTGGGATAAGCTGCTGACCTTCAACCATACCTTCGTGATATCGAAAATCAGTAGGGTGTTCCATGTAAGCCTTGAACAACTCCTTGTCCATCAGTTCGTTCATGCCGTCACGCATACGCATACCCTCCGTCTCCACCGGCACCGACTGCTTCAGCTCCGACTTCGGAGTCCAGTCCAGACTGAATGCCCGTCGTGTAGCCTCACTTCTATAGACACGCGGACCAACCACTTTAAACAGATATGGCGACAACACAACGTTATCAGCCATAGCCAACATACTCACAAACAACAAACTACACAGGATATTTGCTTTTTTCATCTTTGCTTACCTAAAATCAGGGCGAAGTTACGAAAAAAAGTAGAATTAGAAGTAAAACAAATTGCAAATTCATTCTTTCATCACATCAATTTCTGCCACAGACACAAAACGACTCCTCTTGCACACTAGTTTGAAGTATCGGCACTCCTGCGCTTCGAAATCAACCTCCGTATAGTATGGCATCCATCTGCCACTGCTTGCCACAGTCCACTCCTTGCCATCCGCACTCACCAGAAACTCATAATCGCGTACCAGTCCGCGACCACCAGCCTGCAGATTTGGAGTAAGCAACAGACCACGTATCTTCTGCTTTCTACCCACGTCTATCTGAATGAAGTGCAGAGCTTCACCCTCTTCTCCCTGACGCGAGAACCATGCCGTAGTCTTGTCGCCGTCGATGACGTTCCTGCCGGCGCCCCTTCCCTCTGCTTCGCCACTGCTCTCCACAACTTTCCAACCGCTCTTATCGACAAACAATCCGTCGGTAGGAGTCTCACGCCATTCGCCTGTGGTGAAATTTATATCGAACCTTTCGTGATATTCAAACTTACACTTCTCGCCTTCAAACTCAATCGGAAAGATGATAGTCTTCGTGTCTGGCAGCCCTGGGTCTTGCCAGCGGTCACCCACATACAAGTATGTTGTCGTCTTCGTACCCCTTACCTCCAGAATGGCAGCCGCCTGAGTATCGAAAGCGATGTTATTGCCTATATTCTCCAACGGAGTCCATCCCTGACGCAAGTCGTTGCTGTACGACAGTTTGCATTGGTTAGGATCCCATCCCGTACAAGCCGAACTAAACATGAAATACGTATCGCCCAGTCTCACTATGGCTGGAGCCTCCCTGCGCTGATGACTGAAAATCTCAGTATGCTCCACAGCCTCGTGGTAATCCTCACTCAGTCGGAACAGTCCCAAGTGCTGGTTCTCCTCCGTAGTTGAAATGAAATAAGCCGTTCCCTCCTTATCCTGAAAAACATTGCAGTCGCGACTCTTCACCCCGAGCGGCCTGCCGCTCCACACATATTTATATTCACCATTCACCTTGTCGCTCTCAAAGCATGCAGCCTCCGACGCTCCGTAATTGCGCGACTCGTAATGGCACCATACCACATACTTCCCCGTCTTCGGGTTATACAGCAACTTCGGACGTTCAATCATACGGCTCCTGCCCAGTTCCTTTGTCGTCACCCCATTCTCGATTATCTTCTTCTCGAACTTCCAGTTCACTAAGTCACGACTGCTATACAAATTTACATCTGGCCGCCAGGTATTCGCACGATCCTCTCCGCACATATACCACACCCCATCTACAAGCACGAATCCTGGGGCATGAGCCTGCACCGTATCGCCCTCGGCAGTAAGCCACACTTGTCCGTTTCTGATTGTCGTCCACTCTCCTTCCGACTTGCCATCAGCCTTAACTCCAGCCGTTGTTGTCACAGCCAACATAACACATAAAATGAGAATTTCAATCCTTTTCATAACTGTCCAAAAATTAAATCATAATACAAATGCGGGGTAAAGTTACATATTTTATTCGTACTGATAAAACCTTGTGGCGAAAAAGAAAGTATTTTTCTTTTCCCCTATCCTCACACCACGTCCCAGCCGCTCTCAACTTCTAAGCGCTTAGAAATTAAATTCCAAGCGCTTAGAATTTTATTTCCAAGCGCTTGGAATTTTCACCATGCGCCCGACGTATCACGAAGAGGCAAACTTGCGGCAACTAAGCGGTGGACAACAAAAAAACAATGATCGGCATAATTTTCTCGCTACAAGCCGTTGCTCGTGCTACAAAAAAGCAGTATCTTTGCAGCTGATTAACGAAATAATGGCCACATTGTCTAATGTGACAACTCGAAGAGGCGAGTCAGATCCTCCTAGCGTCAGGTTTACCCTTGATGCCTTCCCCGAAACGAAAAGCTCGAAAACAGGGGTGTCGGTAAGGTATGTATATAACCCTAGTAAAAGTTGGTATGTTTTTAGAGCCTCGTATGGAAGAGAAGATCAGGCTGCGGACTACATCGTGGAAGAGGGTACGTATGTCTATATCGCCAAGCGCTATGCACGCAAAATAGTAAATGGAAAGCAAAAGAAAGTTTTGGAGAAATTGCTCCCAAACCTTCTTTTCGTATATACCACAGAGGACAAAGCCGAGGAGTACGTAAAACATACGCCGGCTTTATCATTTCTTACCTATTATTACAATCATTTTGTCCAAGACGAAATGGGAAAGAACCCTCCATTGACCATATCCTGCAATGAAATGGAGAACTTCATCATTGCTACATCTAACATGAGTGAGCATCTGAAGTTTGTGGATGAATCGCAGTGCCATTACAAGGGCGGCGAGACGGTCAGGGTGATAGAAGGCCTCTTCAAAGGAGTCGAAGGGAGGGTTGCCCGTGTGGCAGGTCAGCAGAGAGTGGTTCTTTCTTTGTCCAGCATCGGACTCATTTCAACAGCCTATATACCAACAGCCTTTATAATGCCAATTAATACAGATTGAACAATGCAAATACGAATAAAGAACGATAACCAGACAAACAGACTTATACAGCTACTTATAATTGCGGTGGACTTTGCGGTGCTGTGCGGCCTGCTCTACATCTTGACTAATGCCATTCCCGCGTCAAAGAACTGGGACGGAGAGAAGGAAGGGGCCTTTTGGATGATTTGCATCTTTGCTTTCATCATTGCGGAGTATTGCTTCCCGTCGGTTATTCATGAACGTATGGTGGGTGCCAATGCCATACTGCGTCGCTGCACAATGCTCGTAGGGATGCAGACGCTGCTCTCGTATCTGATGTTGCGCTCCATTCGCTTCATCTCCCGTGTGGGAGTGTATCTGTTTGTCATGGGTCTTGTTATGCTGGCGATTCTCATCCTACTGCGATTCTTAGAACGATGGTTAGTGAAGGAACTCAGACAGTCGGGCTACAATACACGTTACGTAACACTTGTCGGATCGGACAAAGAACTTCTGAATTTATATAAGAAACTCACAAGTAATTCCACATATGGCTATAAGATTCGTAACATCTACGGTGAAATCGAGGGTCTGAGCCATAACGGAAGTGTCAAAGACTTCGAATCGTTGCTGTCCCACCCGGAAGATCTACCATTGGGCGAAGAACTCTATTTGTGTGTTTCGCACAAGGAGCGCGAAATGATAGAGCAGACCGTACGCCTATGCGATCACAGCATGGTGAAGTTCTACTATTTGCCGACGGCAGAGGAAAAATTGAATCTGCAGCCGACTCTCATCGATGACATCGGCGTGATGACCACCTACACCAGTCCGTTGGAAGAGCCGATGAACAGACTGTTAAAACGACTGTCGGACATCGTCTTATCCATCCTGTGCCTGATACCCACAGCACTGCTGCTGCCGTTCATCGTGCTGATTATAAAACGTCAAAGCCCGGGACCGGTATTCTTCCGCCAGTTGCGCACTGGAATTGACGGCCACGATTTCTACTGCTATAAGTTCCGCTCCATGCATGTTAATAGCGATGCCGACCGTCTGCAGGCCACCAAGGACGACCCGCGCAAATTCCCCTTTGGTGATTTCATGCGTAAGACCAACATTGACGAACTGCCTCAATTCTGGAACGTGTTGATTGGAAACATGAGCATTGTGGGTCCCCGCCCTCACATGCTAGCTCATACGGAGCAATACGACAAACTGATAGATAAGTACATGGTGCGCCACTTCGTCAAACCCGGCATCACCGGCTGGGCGCAGGTAACTGGTTTCCGCGGTGAAACCCGTGAACTGTGGCAGATGGAAGGTCGAGTTGAGCGCGACATCTGGTACACCCAGCATTGGAGCCTCTGGCTCGACATCCGCATCATATGGATGACTGTCAAGACCATCTTCAAGAGAGACAAAAATGCTTATTAAAGGCAGCAAACATCACGCCTGCTTGATAGAGCAATATCAGGAAGAAGAAAAGGGAAAAGACATTCTATTAAATCAACTCAAAACTGGATGAAGCCAGGTTCTCTTATAATATTGAATACCATTGTCCTGTACATTAAAATGGCAGTTTCAATTGGTGTATCACTATTCTCTGTTAGAATAGTGCTTTCTTCGTTGGGAGCGGTTGATTATGGTATATTTAATGTCATCATGGGAGTCATTGCTATGCTCTCTTTTTTAAATGGGGCATTGACAACATCTACACAAAGATACTTATCCTTTTATCAAGGCCAGAATAATACAAAAACTTTAATTTCAATCTTTAATCATAGTCTTTTTTTACATGCTATTTTAGGAATAATAATTGTTTTATTATTAGAAATAGGGGGCACCTACTTTATAGATTCTTATTTGCAAATACCTTATGAAAGACTCGAAACAGCAAAAACAGTATTCCAATTTGCAATTATAGCTGTTTTTTTTACTTTCATTTCTGTTCCTTATACGGCTAGCATAAACGCAAATGAACAAATGATATTTATTGCTATCATATCAATACTGGAGTCCCTTGGAAAACTTTTTATTGCAATCCTTATTACTTATATCGCATTTGAAGACAAACTACTTATATACGGAATAGGAATGGGATGTATATCTATATTTTCCTTTCTCTTATATTATATCATTTGCAATTGGAAATATCCAGAATGTAAGCACATTGATTTTACAAACTTCAACAAAAAATTGCTTAAAGACATGGGGATTTTTGCAAGTTGGAATTTAGTCGGTTCTTTTACAGCGATAAGTAAAAGCCAAGGAATTGCAGTTTTATTAAACATGTTTAAAGGACCAGCAATAAATGCTGCATACGCCGTTGCAAATCAAGTTTCTTCCCAATTGAATTATTTTTCAGTTACAATGATTCGTAGCATCAATCCTCAAATAATGAAAGCAGAAGGTTCAGGAAACAGAAAAAGAATGATATATATGTCCTTATGCGCTTGTAAATATGGATTCCTACTCCTGGCTTTTTTTTCTATTCCATGTCTGTTTGAGATGGAAACAATATTGAACCTATGGTTAAAAGACATTCCTGAATATTCTGTCGTTTTCTGTAAATTTGTGCTACTTGCTATGATGTTTGATCAACTAACCGTTGGTATCAATTCTTCTTTTCAAGCTTGCAATCTAGTCAAAATTTCTTCTATATATGTTGGCGCTGTAAAAATTCTTATTCTTCCGTTAGGGTATTTTTTATTATCGTTGAATTTTTCTGTAGTTAGTGTAATCATTTTATATGCTTTTGTTGAACTTTTTGCAGGTTTCGTACGCTTGTATATAGCGAGCCACTTTTTAAATATTTCATTAATGGATTATTCAAGAAACGTTCTCTGCAGAATTTTTCAACCTGTTCTCTTTTCAATTATTGCATGCTCGTTAACTTCTTATTATCTTCCGCCAACCCTCAATTTTATATTTACATTTATAACTTCTATCATAGTTTTTTTAATAATGACATATCTTTTTTCTCTCACTTTTGACGAAAAAAATTATGTTAAACAAACGGCATTTAAAATCAAAACGAAATGGATAAAATAACATCATTCATCAGGAAACTTTTCTGTATCAGATGGTATTATTTACTATTTGGTTCTTATGTGTATGCTGAAAAAGGATCAAAAATAGAAATTGGGCAAGGATGTAGAATTATTCGTTCAAAAATACATTTGAGGAACAATTCTATTATGATAATATGCAATAATGTGAAGATTTATGATACATGCTTTGCCCTTTCCAATGGACGTGTAGAAATTGGAGAATCCTCTTTCCTTTCAAAGGGTATTATGCCTACAAAGCAACAAGTAATTATTAGTTCTGGAATATTGTCCTTCGGAGAATTTAATCGGATAAGAGCTCAAAAATTTTGGATACGATTTGGAGGGAAAGTAACATTTGGGAATTATATTAATCTGAATGAATTTTCTGAAATACGTTGTGATGAATCTATTTCTATTGGAGATTTTGTAGAAATTTCGTACAATGTCAAACTATGGGATACAAATACTCATGAAATTGAAGGGGCACTCAATAGACGTGAAAGATGGAAAAAACAATATCTTATGCGCGATGTCTCACGAAAGCCTATAACGAAGC
The DNA here is from genome assembly GCA_905233285.1 of uncultured Bacteroidaceae bacterium. Taxonomy (GTDB): domain Bacteria; phylum Bacteroidota; class Bacteroidia; order Bacteroidales; family Bacteroidaceae; genus Minthosoma. The sequence continues at coordinate 8,028 of CAJODY010000026.1, read as the reverse complement.
CTGTAGTTATAGGTAATGATGTTTGGATTGGAGATTCTGTCGCAATTCTAAAAGGATCAAAAATAGGAAACAATTGCATTTGTGGATATAGAACCTTAATTTCGGGGAAAGATATACCAAACAACACAACTGTGTTAAATAAAACGGAAATAATTATACTGCCCCAAAAATCCGAAATATAAAGTTATATGGACATAAAATATACAATTATTATTCCACACTATAATACCCCACTTCTACTGAAAAGGTGTTGTATGTCTATACCTGAAAGAGAAGACATACAAGTAGTGATTATAGATGATTGTAGTCCAGATGCAAAAAAATATTTGCAAGAATACAGTTATTTAAAAAGAAAAAATGTGGAATTTTATATAAATGACACTAATAAAGGTGGGGGGTATGCAAGAAATATCGGATTGAAATTCGCTAAAGGACGCTGGTTACTTTTTGCTGATGCTGACGATTACTTTGTTAATGGATTTGAAAAAATCTTAGACGAATATTATAATAGTGAAGCTGATATAATATATTTCAATATAGAAAGCGTTTATTCGGACAACATCCAACAAAAAGCAAATAGGAATATGGGGAAAGAATTATTGTTTAACAATTTCAAGAAAACCAATGATTCATCTCCCTTTCGATATCTGTACTGCGAGCCATGGGCAAAACTCATAAAACATCATTTCGTGAATAATAATAATCTGAAATTTGATGAAACAAAAGTTGCCAATGACTATTATTTTTCTGTGACCACAGGATGTTTGGCTAATAAAATAGATATTATTGACAAGAAAATATATGTCCTTACTCTTCGTAAAGGTTCCGTTTCTGCAGAATTTGGAGACACTCTTGAAAAAATACTCACCAGACTTTGGGTTTACACCAGAGTACAACTATTTATGGAAAAGAACGGTTACATTATAGAACCTATGCGAATTAGGGGGATTATGGTTCTTCTCCTAAAAAAAAACTTCATAGAGTTTGTTAAACAATTATATATAATCCACAAAAAAGGTATATCCGTAACAAAACTTTTATATCAAATGTTTAATATTAAATATATGAATTAACCCATGATTATATTATAAACTTAAAATACAAGATGACAGAAATACAAACACTTTATATCAATATTTTACTCTATATTTCACTTTTTATATACTGTATTGTGAAATATAAGTGGAATAATGTTTGTTCTTTTTTATCTGCATTGTATTTAGGAAATTCTATTTTTGGTCTTCTTCTTTTTATTTCTCCCTTATATTTCTTTAGCGAATCCGCACAAGGAACTATTACAATAGAATCTGTATTATATCTTTTTGCTTTAAATACTCTTCTCATATTGGCTTTTAAAGATGTATCCATTGATAATTATAAAATTATTTCGGGTTATAATGAAAAATTTTTGACAAATATTCAATATTTTCTATCTTTTATTTTATCTGTTGTTCTGCTGATAAGGCTACCTGAAAGTTTCGATTATTATCATTCCAGCGAAGATTTGGCCGACCTACGCAATGAAACGTATGGATTCCAAGATTCACATAGGGGAAATTTCTTTATCTTAATTTTACAACGTTTATTTGGCTCCACCCCTATATTACTCCTTACCATATCAACTGTTAATATTATCTTATTAAATAAAAAAAGATTTATTGACAAATATTGTATCTTTTTGTATCTTGCATATAATCTCAATCTAATGCTATCTAATATTTCAAGATCTGTTATAATATTTGTTTATTTTGAAATTCTCACTATTATTATACTTATTCAAAGTTATATAGAAAACAGGCTGAGAAAAAAGATTATTTTTTATGTAATAGCATTGGGAGGCATTGTGTATCCAATTTTTTCAAGCATTACCCAAGCACGTTTTTCAGATGATGAATCTGATTATATTGGATATTCAACATTAAGATATGCCGGTGAATCACAACTGAATTTTTGTGGACTATTATACCAAGATTTAAAAGAACCTTTTTACGGTTGGAATCAGTTTCCCCTCTATCGCAGAATAGTAGGATTAGATTATGATAATGGAAAAGCTCGTGAAGACGAAGGTGTAACTTCAATGTTTATAGCGAACAAATTTCATTATCCTAATCCAACATATATTTTTCATGGCGTAGCTGGAACTTGGTTTTTTAACTGGGGGAGGGTTCTTACTCCTGTTTTTTTCTTGCTTTTTTATTACCTGATGACACGGAAACGCAAAAGGGTGTCTCCATGCATTTCTTTTATAAACATTCTCGTAATAATTATTGCTGGATCATATGTTGCTAAAGGCGTTTTTTATGGCGACTACTCTTTCGAATCTGGAAATTTATTATTCTTCTATATTTTTTTGATATGGATATATCTGCGAAAATATGGAAGTAGCAAAACCATTGGATTCAACAAACAAAATAATACTATAAGACAAAGCGAATAGATATTATAATATGGCTATAACAGATGTTAGTATCGTTATTGTTTGCATGAACAATCTGAATAATCTGTATCCTTGTTTGGAGAGCATCCGAAAATACACGACAGAGGTAACATACGAGACCTTTGTGGTGGCATATCTCTTTACAAAGGAAAATTTGGAGAAAGTCAAGAATGATTTCCCTTGGGTTACATTTATAGAGAGTAATGAGATAAGAGGTTTCTCAGAAAATAATAATCTAGCGCTGAAGCTAGCACAGGGAAAATATTGTTTCGTATTGAATGATGACACGGAGATGCAGATGCCTGTTATAGACCGGCTTGTTTCAACGATAGAAAAACTGCCAGAAAGTGTTGCGATAATCAGTCCGAGACTCATTGGATTTGATGGAATAACACAGGTATGCGGACGTCCATATATCGGTTGGAAACAAATGTTGCTAAGTATCATCCATTTATTTAATGAGAAAAATGACAGGAAATATTCAAACAAGACTGGTATATTCCAGACCTATAATATAATAGGTGCCGCATTCCTGATAAAAACAAATATTATGGAACAGGCAGGATACTTTGACGAATATTTCTTCTTTTCTCCTGAAGATATAGCATTGTCAACAAAGATCAACAAGATGGGGTACCAGTGTTGGGTGAATGCTGATCTCACCTTGATACATAAGGAGGGTATGTCAGGCAAATCACTGTCCATGATTCAAACAGCTACACGCCCAGCTCATGCAAAGGGAGGGGTGTATTTTTATGCAGGAAATTCAACAAAGGGATTAGGTTATAATCTTTTAAGGATGGTGTATTTGTTAAGAGCATTTTTACAGTTTGTTGTTCATTGGATTAAAGGCTCTATAAGAACTAAGCCCAATCCTGATTATATATTGTCTGTTGGCGACTGGTATATATGTGAGTCAATGATGACAAATATGACTCCGAAGGATATTTTTACAAAGTATTATTTGCAAATAAAACAACAAGACAAGTAAGATTGCTCATGAGCAAGATATTAAAGGTGTTTAAAGATCCATACTGGACATTTGGCGTTATTCTGCGACGTATGTTCTCTCGCTTTATGAGCGATGAGACATTTGTCCGCTGGGAATATTTTTCTGGTATGGGGAAATTTCCCAATCTGAATCATCCAGTTACATATAATGAAAAACTTCAGTGGTTGAAATTGAATGATATCCACCCTGATTATACTCGATTGGTAGATAAGTACGAAGCGAAGGTATATGTACGGGCCATGATTGGTGATGAACATATTATTCCAACGCTTGGTATATGGGATTCATGGGATGACATCGACTTTAGCAAACTGCCTGATAAAATTGTACTTAAGACTACTCATGACTCTGGTGGCGTTGCTATATGCAAGGATAAAAGCGACATGACATTAAAAAAGGCAAAGAAAAAGATATGTAAAAGTCTGAAGCATAATTATTTCTATGAGCATAGAGAATATCCATATAAAAGTATCAAGCCTCGTATTATTGCAGAACAACTTATGGTGGATGAGTCTGGAAATGAACTAAAAGACTATAAGTTTTTTTGTTTTGACGGTAAATGCAAGATGCTTTTCATTGCCACAGATAGAAATATTGGTGATGTAAAATTTGATTTCTTTGACACAGAATTCAATCACCTGCCATTCGTACAGGGACATCCATGGGCAACCAGAAAGATAACGAAACCTGCAGGCTTTGAAAAGATGATAGCTTTGGCAGAGAAATTAAGTAAAGGTTATCCACATATCCGGGTGGATTTGTATGACATTAATGGGAAAATTTACTTCGGGGAATTAACATTCTTCCATTTCTCCGGCAATGTTCCTTTTGAACCTGCAGAATGGGATTACAAAATAGGAGAATGGCTGAAACTGCCGATATAAAAATATCGCCATGAAGATAATACTTGTAAACTATAGATACTTCTTTTCTGGAGGGCCGGAAAGGTATTACTTCAATATCAAGGAGATATTGGAGAAGAACGGCCATGAGGTTATTCCGTTCTCTATCAAGTCATCCCGCAATGTGCCAATTATAGTAAATGGAAAGGAACGCCCCGAACTAGAGAGATACTTCCTAGACATCGTGGATGATGAGGTGTATTTTGCACAGTCTGCCCAAAAAAAGAAATCATTAAGACTGGTTCTGAAGTCTTTCACTCGCATGTTCTATTCTATGGAAGCTAAGCGGAAAATGAGACAGATTATCAAGGATGAGAAGCCAGACCTTGTGTATGTCATACAGATGCACAATAAAATCTCACCATCCATAGTGGATGCTGCAAAAGAGATGAAAGTACCAGTGGTACATAGAATCTCCGACTTCCAATATATGTGCCCCAACGCCTTGTTCTACAACTACAGGATTGGTGTCTGCGAAGAATGTCTAAAGGGCAACAGAATAGCATGCGTGAAGAACAGATGTGTACTGAATTCACATGTGTATAGTGGCATAAAAATGATGGCTAAACGGCTGCATGATGTCATGAATGTACATCAGCGTATCGATGCTTTTGTTGTGCCAAGTGAGTTTACCTATAAGAAACTGAATGAATATGGCATTCCTTACGAAAAACTGAATCACATACCAACCTTCTTTAATCTGAAAGAAGTGAATCCACAGGTTACCTATGAACCTTTTGTACTGTATGTTGGACGTCTGGAAAAGCAGAAAGGACTGATGACACTCATTAAGGCATTCAAAGACGCCCCTTACCAACTTAAAATCATTGGATTCTGTCATGATGGTTATGAAGAGGATTTGAAAGCATATGCTGATAAAAACAAGAATATCGAATTCTTAGGCAAAATGGATTTTGAACAGATTGCTCCTTATCTAAAGTCCTGTTTATGCACTGTTGTCCCCAGTGAATGGTATGATAATTTCCCCAACTCTCTGATAGAAAGCTACGCTTTCAAGAAAGCAGTCATTGCCACAGACTTCGGAAGTCTGCAATACATGGTAAGTGACGGTGAGACCGGGTTAAAATTCAAGTATGCGGATGCTAAAGACTTGATGTCGAAAGTACAATACATGTTCGAGCATCAAGAAGAGGCGAAGAAAATGGGTGAGAATGGTTATAAACTCATTGAAACAGTATATTCACCTGAAGCTCATTATAACCAACTAATGGAGGTTTTCAAAAAAGTAATGAAAAGAATATGGTAGAAAAGAAACTAAATGGCACCGTGATTGTAACATACCGTTGCAATGCACGTTGTTCAATGTGCAATCGATATAAGGCTCCTTCAAAAGCTGAGGAGGAGATTTCTATTGAGACCATCAAGAAGCTACCTAAGATGTATTTCACCAACATTACTGGTGGAGAGCCTTTTATACGTACAGATCTAAAGGAGGTCGTACGCGAACTATATAAAAAGTCCGATAGAATCGTGATTTCCACAAACGGATTCTTCACAGATCGCATCATTGACCTTTGCAAGGATTTTCCACAAATAGGCATCCGTATCTCTATTGAAGGCCTCGAAAAGACCAACAACGAAATCAGAGGACTGAACGACGGTTACCAACGTGGATATACAACGCTGAAGAAACTACGTGAGATGGGAATGAAGGATGTAGGCTTCGGTATGACCGTGCAGGACAAGAATGCACCAGATTTAGTTCCTCTATATGATATCTCAAACAAGATGGGTATGGAGTTCGCAACAGCTTCCCTGCATAACTCTTTCTATTTCGTAGAGGCTAAGAATATCATCAAAGACCGACCAATGGTGGCAAAGAACTTCGAGAACCTGGTTAATAGGCTTCTTGAGTCTAATTCTCCGAAGAAATGGTTCCGGGCATACTTCAACCACGGACTTATCAACTATATCTACGGGCAGAAACGTTTACTACCTTGCGATATGAGTTTTGACACTTTCTTTATTGATCCATACGGAGATGTGATGCCTTGTAACGGAACGAAAGATAAGGAGGTGATGGGAAATCTGAATCGACAAACATGGGATGAGCTGTGGAATTCACCTGAGGCTGAAAAGGTGCGTCGAAAGGTACGCTGCTGTGACCGTGAGTGTTGGATGATTGGTTCGGTGAGTCCTGCTATGCATAAATACATCTGGCGGGTTATTCCATGGGTAATATGGCATAAGGCTAAGAGTCTGATGGGTATGCAATACTCAATGTACGAACAGGATATTTGCTGCAAATACCGTGACGGGAAAGTTAGCAAAGAGGAGCTGGACAAATGTTCTACATGCGATATGAATGCCGTTATTAACAATGGCCTTTCTGAAGATTCCAAGGAGGCTCTTAAAGGCAAGCGTGGTGAGGATATTGTGAATGACGATGTTGCTGGTCAAGGCTATGAAGCCACAAAAGCAGAAACAAACAGACAAATCGATATCAATTAGCATGAAGGTTGTAGTAACAGGTACACGTGGCATACCCAATATAATGGGCGGTGTGGAGACACATTGCGAGAAGCTTTTTCCAAGAATTGCTGCTATGGGATATGATGTAACTGTTATTCGTCGGAAAAACTATGTCAGAGAAGAAACGCCGTTGACAGAATGGCAAGGGGTGAAAATTATCGACATCGATGCGCCCAAGTCCAAGAAGTTTGAGGCAATCATACATACTTTTCGAGCCATCAATAAAGCAAAGTCGTTGGGAGCAGATCTGATTCATATCCATACTATTGGTCCCAACCTGCTGGCACCATACGCCCGGTTACGTGGCCTACGAGTTGTTATGACACATCACGGCCCTGACTACGATCGAGACAAATGGGGAAAGGTGGCCAAGATGATGCTGAAACTTGGCGAACAGTTTGGTTGCAGATTTGCGAATCAAGTAATCGTTATATCTGATGTCATCAAAACCCTAATCGCAAAGAAATGTGGAAGAAAGAAAAATGTGACACTCATATATAATGGGGTGACACAACCTGAGATATGTGCTTTTCCAGAGTATTTCAGCGAACTTGGTATAGAAGAAGGCAAATATATTTTGGGCATGTGTCGCTTTGTTCCAGAAAAGAATCTGCATCACCTTGTCGATGCTTTCCTTTTACTCAAGAAGTCAGGACGAATTCATGAGGATATGCGACTTGTTTTGGCTGGTGATACAGACTTTGAAGACGAGTACTCCCGTTGCCTCAAAATGCGAGCAAAGGAGAATGATGTTGTACTGACGGGTTTCATAAAAGGCAAGAAACTGCACTCACTCTTAACTAACGCCTCCTGCTATTGCTTGCCCAGCAGTCACGAGGGATTGCCTATTGCCCTGCTTGAAGCGATGTCATACAACATTCCCGTTGTTGCAAGTGACATCCCCGCCAACTTGGAAATAGGTCTTGACGAGAGCTGCTATTTCCCTTGCGGCAATATAGAGATGCTTGCAAACAGGTTGGAAGAAATGATTCATATATCGCAAAAGCCACTCTATGATATGCATCGTTACAATTGGGATATCATAGCCAAACAGACTAACGAGGTTTATGATAAAGCAGTATATAGTTGAGGAACGATGACACCAATTAGGAATTTTGTCATTTTAATGCGTTGTGGAATGGGGCTGAAGGCCAAAGACGGTCAGCAGCCTATGCCAGATATTG
>CAJODY010000025.1 GCA_905233285.1 uncultured Bacteroidaceae bacterium | reverse complement strand
GGATGCACGGAGCAATAATAGCCGGCTTTGCCGGAAAAAAAAATTAAGTTAGAAAATAAAAACGAAAAAAAACGCACATAACGTAGTCGAACAAAAAAACATAATATGAAACGCATTATTATTTATCTCATGCTTGTCTTTGTGACGGTATGTTTGCCACAGACTGCTTTTGCCCAAGCTATAGGCGGTGAAATCAAGCGTCCCCAAACTCCAGCTAAACAAAACAGTTCACAAAACAAGCCTGCACCCAAGCCGAAATCAACATCAAAAACGACCGAACAAAGGCAGCGCATCCTTGACAACCTTATTAATAATATGGTTTACGTAGAAGGAGGTACTTTTATGATGGGGGCAACAGCAGAACAGGGTAACGATGCCTTTGATAGTGAAAAGCCTGTACATATGGTTACTTTGTCTCCTTTCTTTATTAGTAAATATGAAGTCACACAGGAGGAATGGATAGCTGTAATGGGAAAACATATGGATAGACAATACCGTCAAGGAGCCAAACTGCCAGAAGAATACGTCAGTTGGGATGATTGTCAAGCATTTATTCAAAAATTAAACAAATTGACAAATATGGATTTTCGCTTGCCCACGGAGGCTGAATGGGAGTTTGCTGCACGTGGCGGAAATAAAAGTCGAGGATATAAATATGCTGGTAGTAACGACCCAAGTATTGTTGCATGGTCAAGCAATAATTCAAATGGTATGTGCCAAAAAGTTGGACAGAAAATGCCTAATGAACTAGGTCTATATGATATGAGCGGAAATGTTGCTGAGTGGTGTCAAGATTGGTATGGTCGTTATAATAATGGTACCTTTACCAATCCGACAGGACCTTCTGATGGAGTAGAAAGAATACGTCGTGGCGGGCATTTCTCCTTTTCCGCATCATATTGTCGTATTACAGAACGCTCATCTGCTCCACAAGATAATAGAGGTCTGTCACCGATAGGTTTTCGCCTTGCCCGGTGGGTTGGAAAGGCTGCAGGAAATATGAACAAAAAAAATTCAAACAAGCCAAAATCGCATACTATCGATAAGAATAAATTGACATCGAATGGTATTAAAATAGTATTTTCATCCAATGTTCCATCTGCATCATTGTATATAGATGATGTTTTATTAGGTAAGGTTGAAACATATTACTTAAAAGAAGGATCTCATATACTTAAGTTAGAGGCTAAAGGCTATATAACTCTTAAGAAATGTATTTATATTGAAAAAAATAATGTTATATATGTTGATATGATAGAAGAAATCTCTCAAGACAAGCGTAAACAATTATTAAATAATCTTATTAGCAATATGGTCTATGTCAAAGGAGGGACATTTATGATGGGAGCAACAGCAGAACAAGGTTATGATGTTTTTAACGATTCGAAAAAGGTTCACCAAGTTTCCCTAACATCATATTCAATCGGTAAATATGAGGTAACTCAAGAGGAGTGGGCAGCAGTAATGGGATTTATCCCTTCTAAAGAAAAGGATCTCCAGACACCTGTAGCAGGAGTAAGTTGGGACGATTGTCAGTTGTTTTTGAAAGAATTAAATTATTTAACAGGAAAATCATTTCGTTTACCAACTGAAGCAGAATGGGAGTATGCTGCTCGAGGAGGGCAAAATAGCAAAGGCTTTAGATATTCAGGTAGTAATAATATTAATGAAGTTGGTTGGTATCATGATAATAGCAATGGAGAAACTATTCATATAATAGGGCAGAAAAAACCAAACGAACTTGGACTATATGACATGAGTGGCAATGTGTGGGAATGGTGTCAAGATTGGTATGACAATTATAATGAAGATAAACAGTTTAATCCGTTAGGTCCTTCCACAGGTTCTCAGCGTGTGAGGCGAGGTGGTTCTTCTCAAGAAATGGGTGGTACGTGTACAAATTCTTATAGAAGCTCAAATGTGCAATATGGAACTGGACTTTGTGGTCTCCGTATTGCTCTTTAGTTCAATCATAACAACATAAAATATAACAGACACTATGAAAAGATACATATTAAGCATATTATTGCTTTGCATTTTCCCTATTCTCATGCATGCACAAAAAGCAGGAGAACATATACGACGTCCAACTCCACAAAATAAACAGACTCCGAAACCTCAACGTAGAGGAAAAACTGCAAACATTCAACAAAACAAAAATAATAAAGTATTTAATGTAAATGGAGTTTCGTTTACTATGATATATGTAGAGGGCGGCCGACAGCGAAGCATATTCTAATGAAAAACCAGTTCATAGCGTGACTTTGAGTAGTTACTATATAGGCCAGACCGAAGTAACTCAAGCTCTGTGGAAGGCTGTGATGAATGATAACCCTTCGCTTTTAAAAGGTGACAAACTGCCTGTCGAGAATGTCAGTTGGGACGACTGCCAGACCTTTATAACAAAACTTAATCAGCTGACAGGAGAGAACTTCCGTCTTCCCACTGAGGCAGAATGGGAATATGCAGCCCGTGGAGGAAAGAATAACAAGGGATATAAATACGCCGGCAGCAACAATATTGGCAATGTGGCATGGTATGCAAGTAATAGCGGCGCCAAGACACACGAAGTGGCTACTAAACAGCCTAACGAACTTGGTATCTATGATATGAGCGGCAACGTATATGAATGGTGTCAGGACTGGTATGGCGACTATAGCAGCAGTTCTCAGACTAATCCTACAGGCGCGTCCACTGGCTTTGGCCACGTGTACCGTGGAGGCAGTTGGGGCAACTTCGCAGGGTACTGCCGCTCGTCGTACCGTTTCAGCGACGGCCCGGCGTTCCGCCGCGACCTCCTGGGGCTGCGCCTGGCTCTTTGAGTTTATAACTCTCTGAAAAGGTTCTAGGCACAGAGCAATAATAGCCAATTCACAGCGTTGCATGTTTCGTGACGGCTAACCGATAAGTTCCTTGAGCTAAACATTTAATTCAGTTCAGCGCATTTCCAGACCTTGAGATGGGTTGACGGATTTAATTTGAGACTGAAGAAGATGAGGGAAGTTTTCTCCTCAATAGCATTAAATTAAAGCATACCGTTTACCTTTAACCAATGCTTGCCCTTCGGAGTCAGGCAAAACAGTAGGAACAAGATACATGGCACGCCATAAACGAAAAAAATAAGATACATTCCCATAACTTTAATCCTCCCTTTTTCTTTTCTTGTTGGTTAATACTAATCCTACTATCAAAGTCGAAACTGCCACAACAGTACCAACTATGTATATCGTAGAACTATCATCCATGTCTTTAAACAGCGAGGCAATCACAACGCCTGTCGTAACGTATTTAGAAATATCCAGCAGATACTTACCAAGATTTTCAATCCAAGTATTCTCTATTTTAGGTTCCAGTTCATCCACCGCTTCCAATTGCTTGTTTATCCGCGGTTTCGATCTCTCACGTTTTGCTGTTATCTCTTTTGTTTATATTCTTTTGTGTGCAAAAATACTACATGTTATATTCTCGACAAAATTATAAACGAGTTTTTTTGAAAAGAGCGGTTATACGGGCACAGAGTCATGCTTACATGAACTATGATTAGAATAAGCAACGAAGTATTATTCCACTGCTACCGATGAGTCTCATCACAGTGGGACTGGAGTCCCATGCTGATGAGACGAGAGTCCCACAGTGATGAAACCGGAGTCCCACTGGGACGAGACGGGAACTATGGTGGGACGAGACAATATCATGAAGCTGTTACCAGTCGATGACGTCAGTGAAACGGTCGAAGAACTGGTCTGACGTGGTTTCGAAGCCGACTTGTTTGGCAAGGTTGAGAAGAAATTCCTGACCTTCCGGAGTGATTCCTTTTTCACCACCGCGAAGACGGTAGTATTCCGAACGACCAAATTTCTGAATTCCGCTTGCACGAAATGAGAATTCCTGAATTTTTGTCATGTTGTTAAAATTCTTGCTGAAATCGTAGGCAAGAGTCTTAAACTGAACAGGACGATGGAAGGCGCATGATTCGGTATTAGTTTCTGCATAAGAAGGAGAAACAACTCTTATCGTTTTCTCATTCTTGGGCAGGGTCAGATATGCCTGATAGCGAATACAATCTGAAGACTTTGGACACTGGTTGTTGATGCACAATGTGTATCCTGAAGGTGCATCCTTGAAATAGATATTGGGACGTTTCATAATATAAGAAATTAAGTTTAACTACTTATTGATTTAACATGGTACAAAGATAGCAAAAATTAATTACATAAACAAACTATTATATAATTATATTAATATCATTCAGATATATAACTATTTTATTATATATTAAAGAGATAAACTAATAAAATCATTCATAAATCATTCAGTATTACATATTTATAGTTCAGAAATCATTCAGATATTTTATAGAATAATAGTGGATGTTGTGTATTTTTTATAAAATAATTGCATTTATAGTTTGGATATTTAAATTATATTTTATAACTTTGCAAATGAATAAATAAACAAGTAAAGCAAGCAGGATAACATATACTGCCCTATTAAAAATCCATTTTTACTTCTAATTTAACTTCTTATTAAGTACTATGATTACATATATAAATAACGACAGACAGAATGAAAGTTACAAGAGGGTTTCTCTTGAACAATTCGTAGAAGATGTACGTCAGGAACGCTATGCTGATAACCTGAGAAAGATTCGTAATATCGTCGATTTAGGAGGTGTGATTACATCTGCTAGCGGTAACAATACAGTAAGTCTAAGTCTGAGAGGCATTCCAAGTATTTGCTTTGCATCGGAGATAAAGAAAAAGAAAGGTGAGAAGATAATTGGTGCATATAATAATCTCGTCCTACTCGAAATCAATAATCTCATCGATAAGCAAACGGCTGAATCAATAAGAAATGCAGCAATAGGTGTGCCCCATACCTTAATGGTTTTTCTAGGAGCTACTGAAAGGTCTGTAAAGATTATATGCAAAACACAGACTGCAACAGCTGAACTGGAGAATGCAATACAGAAGGAAGTAAATAGTCAGGGAATGCGACTACGGATGTTTCATGCTAATGCATATCATCAGGCAAGAGAAGTGTATTCAACCCAGCTGCATGCAAATGTGGATATAATAGAGCCGGACCTGACACATTCGTGTCTGATGAGTGCCGACCCATATATATATTATAATGAGAATGCAGTTCCGATTATTGCAGATGATATGATTCATAAGGAGAGGATTGACTGGGAAGCAAGAAGCATAGGAACAGCTGCACTTGGTGTTGATTATTATGAAGTATGTATGAACAGATATTATGCACTTGTGAATAAAGCACATGAAGAATGCAGAGATGTAGAAGAGGGCATATACGGAGAGGCATTTGTAAATAGAATGGCATATTTTTGTCGTGAAGCCGGACTACCCATCGAATTCTGCCTTTCGCAAATGAGATGTAGCAGAGATCACGAACTACGGGAAGAGACTGTAAGTAATATTTACGAATCATGTTATTCGAAAGTTGACTTTGAAAAAAAGCAGATAAAGCTTCTAGGTACAAAAGACATTGCCGCACAAAAGGCAAGATGGTATCTAGACAAGCATTATCAATTCAGAATCAATATCCTAACAGGTGTAGTACAATACAGGAAACTAAACCTTATTCAGGCAGATTTTAAAGATGTAACAAATCGAGTTGTCAAAACCCTCTGCCAGAAGGCTGCTGAAGCCGGTTTGGGAATATGGGACAAAGACGTAGAAAGATATGTATTCTCAGATATGATTGAAGAGTATAATCCGTTGACATATTACCTGAATCAACTGCCGGAATGGGATGGGAAAGACAGACTCACTACGTTCCTTCAGAGAGTGAAAACAGACAATCCGGATTGGCCATATTATGGTGCTATATGGATGCGAGCTATGGTTGCGAACTGGATGGGAAAAGACAGTACACATGGAAACTCAATCGTGCCTGTTCTGATAGGAAGACAAGGTGGAGGAAAGACTTCGTTCTGTAATATGATTCTACCTGAAGAACTACGCTACTACTATAACGATAACATATCATTCAAAACAGAGAATGACCCATATATGGCATTGAGTCGTTTCGGACTTATAAACATAGATGAGTTTGATGCCTTGTCAGCAAATAAACACCCGATGCTGAAATATATCCTGTCGAAGAGTGATGCAAAATATCGTCCCCCGTACGGCAAAGCGATAGAATATCATCAACGTTTCGCCAGTTTCATAGCTACGACCAACTGTATGCGTCCCCTACTCGACCAGACTGGAAGTCGGCGATTCGTATGTGTCAAAGCAGATGAGATAGACTTCAGTCAGGAAAGAAATTATGCTCAGATATATGCCCAGATAGTAGCTGAAATTAAAGCCGGCAAACCGTATTATTTTAGCAATGAGGATAACAGACGAGTGATGAAGTCTAATATACAATTTATGAGCGTAAACGACTATAACTCCATAATTAAGTATCTTTTCAAACCTGCGAACGAATGTATTGATTCAAATAAAATGTTCACATCAGAAGTGGTGGAATACATACATGAGCGTTTTCCCGAATTTGACATGGGCAAAAATCCAAGTATATCAATTGGACGTGAACTCGCTAATCAAGGATATACTAAGATTCATAATTATAAAGGTAACTGTTTCAAAATATCAAAAAGGGAATAAAAACACAAGAAGTTCCCAAAAACGTATCAAACCTGAATGGTACATGAATGATATATGAACGATAATGAATCTACTATGAATGATGATAATACACAAATATATGAATATCAACACATTCTCTTGAACCTGAATGATTATGAAAAGAAAGTGACCGAAATACAATAAATTGACGTCACACTATATTCCAGTCAGCAAAGTTGAATCTATTTAACTCCCTGACGAGCCTGCAAAATATTTCGTCGTTCTTCTGCCAACATGGCAGACGGAAGGGAGGTGGCACGCTGTTTGCCGACATGACGCTGAACTTTAAAAATATATAATGACATGACAGAAGAAGAAATGAATATGAAAGAAGAAGAGAAGACCCTCTCTGAAGAGGAGATGAACGGGAAGACTGCCTCGGAAGGGGAACAGAACGCTGAGGAGGAGGCTCCGAAGGAGAAGACTGTGGAGGAGAAGCTGGAGGAGGCTGAGGCTCAGATTGAGGAGCTGAAGAAGCAGATGCTGTATAAGGCTGCGGAGTTTGACAATTACCGTAAGCGTGTGATGCAGGAGAAGGCTGAACTGATAAGGAACGGCGGCACGAAGGTGATTACTACTATACTGCCGATTCTGGATGACCTGGACCGTGCGCAGCAGACGATGGAGAAGCTGGAGGACGTGAAGGCATGCAAGGAGGGTGTGGAACTGATTATCGATAAGTTCCTGAAGCTGCTGAAGCAGGAGGGACTGGAGAAGATGGACACGGTGGGCAAGGATTTCGATACTGACTATCACGAGGCTATCGCTATGGTGGCTGCCGGCGAGGAGAAGAAGGGAAAGGTGATTGACTGCGTGATGGACGGATATACGCTGAACGATAAGGTGATTCGACACGCAAAAGTCGCAGTAGGAGAGTAAAGGTTAAGGGTTAAAGACGGTAAACTGTAAACGGTAAACTGTAAACTAACAAAGAATGGCAAATAAAAGAGATTACTACGAGGTGCTTGGTGTGCAGAAGGGTGCTACCGAGGACGAGATAAAGAAGGCCTATAAGAAGTTGGCCATAAAGTATCATCCGGACAGGAATCCGGGTGATAAGAAGGCCGAGGAGAAGTTTAAGGAGGCTGCCGAGGCTTATGAGGTGCTGCACGACCCGCAGAAGCGTCAGAGGTATGACCAGTTCGGTTTTGAGGGTGTGAGCGGAGCCGGCGGTTTCAATGCCCAGAATATGGACATGAGCGATATCTTCAGCCACTTCAGCGATATCTTCGAGGGCATGGGCTTCGGAGGCGGCTTCGGTGGAGGCTTCGGTGGAGGCGGCTTCAGCGGTTTCGGAGGCGGTGGCCGTCAGCAGAAGACGGTGTTCAAGGGTAAGGACCAGCGACTGAGGGTGGAACTGACGCTGAGCGAAATCGTGAACGGATGTACGAAGAAGTTCAAGATAAAGAATGACGTGGTGTGTGAGCACTGTCACGGAAGCGGAAGTGCTGACGGAAAGGTGGACACGTGTCCGACATGTCACGGAAGCGGATATGTAGTGCGCACGCAGCAGAGCATATTCGGTATGATGCAGAGTCAGTCGGTTTGTCCGGACTGTCGCGGCGAGGGCAAGGTGGTGAAGAATAAGTGTAGCCACTGCCACGGCGAGGGTGTGGTGCCGGGTGAGACTCTGGTGGAGGTGAACTTCCCAGCCGGTCTGCAGGAGGGCATGGTGCTGACGCTCGAAGGCAAGGGCGGTGCCGGCAGACATAACGGCGTGAACGGCGACTTGCAGATTATCATCAAGGAGAAGCAGCACGAGGAACTGCTGCGCGACGGCAATGACATCGTGTATAATCTGCTCTTGAGTGTGCCGCAGGCTGTACTGGGTTGCGACATCGAGGTACCTACGGTTGACGGCAAGGCTAAGGTGAAGATTCCGGCAGGAACGCAGCCTGGAACGGTTATGCGACTGAGGGGCAAGGGTATTCCGCAGGTGCAGGGATATAACCGAGGCGTGAGGGGCGACGAACTGATTAATATCAGTGTGTATATGCCACAGACGCTGTCGAAGGATGAGAAGACGACTATGGAGAAGATGATGACGAGCGATAATTTCACTCCGCAGGAGAGCGTGAAGAAGTCGATTTTCAACAGATTCAAGAATTACTTCTCAAATTGAACTATCAGGAAACCATAGATTATCTTTACAACAGCACTCCCCTATTCCAGAATGTGGGAAAGGATGCATACAAGGAGGGGCTGGAGACTACGCTGGCGCTGGATGAATTTTTCGGACATCCGCACCGGCGGTTTAAGTCTGTACATGTGGCTGGTACGAACGGAAAGGGTTCGACGAGCCACTCGCTGGCTTCTGTGCTGCAATGCGAGGGGTACAAGGTGGGACTGTTCACGTCGCCCCATCTGAGGGATTTCCGCGAGCGCATCAGGATTGACGGACGGATGATAAGCGAGGAGTATGTGGTGGAGTTTGTGGAAAGGTACAGAGAGGTGTTCGAACCGATGCATCCGTCGTTCTTCGAACTGACTACGGCTATGGCTTTCAAGTATTTTGCCGACGAGGGTGTGGATATAGCTGTGGTGGAGGTAGGACTGGGCGGCAGACTGGACTGCACGAATATCATCAGTCCGTTGGTATCGGTAATCACGAATATCTCGTTCGACCACGTACAGCTGCTGGGCAACACACTGGAGAAGATTGCAGGAGAGAAGGCTGGAATCATCAAGAGGGGCATCCCGGTGGTCGTTGGAGAGATGGTGGAAGAGACTCGTCCGGTGTTTGAAGCGAAGGCACGGGAGATGGGTGCGGAACTGATAAGTGCCGAGGAGCTGAAATGGGACGGACAGATGCCTGAGTTTGAGTTGCAGGGCGATTATCAGGAGAAGAACCTCAGGACGATACTGGCTACAATCCAAGTGCTGCGCAGAACGCAGAAGATAAGCGACGAGGCTGTACAGGAAGGACTACGGAGCGTATGCGAGCGCACGGGACTGATGGGCAGGTGGCAGACGCTGAGGGAACAGCCGAAGACGGTTTGCGACGTGGGTCACAACACTGGTGGTTTCGAATATATCGTCAGGCAGTTGGCAAGGCAGAAGTACAGGACGCTGCGCATTGTCATCGGCATGGTGAACGATAAGGATATAAACGGAGTGCTCAGCATGCTGCCCAAGGGGGCTGAGTATTATTTCACAAGGGCAAAGGTAGCCAGGGCTCTGCTGCCGGAGGAGCTGCAGGAGAAAGCTGCGGAGCACGGACTGAAGGGACGGTGCTACCAGAGCGTCGAGGACGCGTATGATGCCGCTGTGGCAGATGCCAAGGCGGACGATTTCATTTTTATAGGTGGAAGCTGCTTTGTGGTAGCTGAGGTGATTTAGTGTTCGTAGTACCACCAGAAGGTATTCCAGAATTCGCGACGGAGGAGGTTCTCACCACCCTTCTCGTCGGCCAGTTCCTGTTTGCGAAGCTGATACCAGTTGAAGCGATCGATGATATCCTGGCTGATGGAATAGTTCAGATTACCTCCTGACACATTATTTATATATACGACGGCTTCGCTGTAGGCACGAGGCAGAGGGGTGTCGGACGAAGGAGGATAGTATTCAGCGAGTTTCCGGCTGAAGGACTTGAGGCGTCGGTCGAGCAGGAGGTAGCAGAGCTGGTAGTTGATGGTGGCTGACGAGCGCAGGGAATCGACGGCGTTGATAGCCCAGAGGTACTGAAGTGTGGTATGGATGCCAGAACCTGGGAGTGCTCCGAGTCGCAAGCAGATGCGACGTGAAGAATAGCGATAGATGGAATCGGTATCGGAAACGGAAAGGAGTCCTTCGCCACCATAGAGCTGCGGATAGTCGAAAAGACGTTCGGGGAGTTCACCTTTCTGTGCAAGGGCATACATACGCAGTTCGGTAAGGCGTCGGGTGGAATGGAGCGACTGGTCGGCTACCTGAAGTGCCTTGTCGTATTCGTGACGCATGACATAGCGTTCGGTTGCATATTCATAGTGGGAAACTTCGTTGGTCTGCGGTATGTTGCCACAAAGAAGCATCATGACGAAAAGCAGGACGAAATTGCGCCAAAGCAGATGAACGGGTTTGTAGCCTATTGCCTTACGATAGCGTACGAAACGCAGGGCAAAGACATATAGGATAATCAGGAGCGGAAAGAGCCACACCCACATGCCCAATGAGAAGTCGTGCAGTTGGTCGGGGGTGATGTCGGTAAAAATTGCCAGCAACAGAAACGAGGGGAAATAACTGACCGAATAATAGTGCCAGTTGAAAGGCAGGAGACGGACTACGATTTTCTGTATGACCAAGAGCACAAGAGTTATAAACGCAGCTCCTATGATGCAGTTATAGGTGGTGAGTCCGTGGGAATATACGTACTGTGCCTCGGAGAGCACATCGCTCTGGAGGCATAGGTAGGCAAAGGAAAAGAGAGAAAACAAAAGGGCGCAGGAGTAACGAATTACCCCTGAAGCCCCTTCGTAATTATTAGGTGTACTCATTTATTCTTCTTTTGCTTTTCGCAGCACAACGGCTGAACGAGCTGGTATGTAAAGTTTGAGCCAACCTTTGCCATCCTGCTCGTAGATGGGGTCGTAGTTGGTGAAGTGACGTACGGAGTCGTCGGCAAGTCCGTTGCCTCCGAATTCCTTTGCATCGGTATTGAGCACAACATCGTAAGCACCCTGCTTTACGATGAATCCGTAGTCGGTGAAGGACTGGGTAGGATTGAAGTTGAAGACGAAGAGAAGATCGCCACGAGTGTAGGCAAGAATCTGGTCGCCGTCGTTGTGCCATATCTCCTGAACCGGAGTCTTCTCTACTTTCTTCTCCGACTTGAGTACGGAAAGCATAGCCTCATCGAAGTCGCCGAGCCAATGGTAGCAGAGTTCATGATTGTCGAGCAGGTTCCACTGACGACGTGCATATTTGTAGCTCCAGCCGTTGCCTTCGCGTGGGAAGTCAATCCATTCGGGATGACCCCATTCGTTGCCCATGAAGTTGAGGTAGGCTCCGTTGAGTGTGCTGGCTGTTACGAGTCGTATCATCTTATGAAGTGCGATACCACGGTTTGCCATGAAGTTCTCGTCACCCTTCTTGAAGTGCCAGTACATGTCGGCATCGATAAGCTGGAAGATGACGGTCTTGTCGCCCACGAGTGCCTGGTCGTGACTTTCGGCATAGGTGACAGTCTTCTCGTCGGAACGACGGTTGGTGAGTTCCCAGAATATGCTGGACGGTTTCCAGTCTTCGTCGGGACGCTCCTTCATGGTCTTAATCCAGTAGTCGGGCACGTTCATCTGCATACGGTAGTCGAAACCGAAACCGCCGTCCTTGAACGGAGCAGCCAGTCCTGGCATACCGCTCACCTCCTCGGCGATGGTGATTGCATTCGGATTGACCTCATGGATGAGGCAGTTGGCAAGTGTGAGGTAACAGATGGCATCGTCGTCCTGAGCTCCGTTGTAGTAGTCGCCGTAACCGCAGAATGCCTGTCCGAGTCCGTGGCTGTAGTAGAGCATGGAGGTAACACCATCGAAACGGAATCCGTCGAAGTGGTATTCGTCGAGCCAGAACTTACAGTTGGAGAGCAGGAAGTGGAGCACTTCGTTCTTGCCGTAGTCGAAGCAGAGGGAATCCCACTGGTTGTGTTCGCGACGAGCTCCGCCGTGGAAATACTGACTGCCGTCGCCGGCAAAGTTGCCAAGTCCTTCGAGTTCGTTCTTTACAGCATGAGAATGAACGATATCCATGATGACAGCTATGCCCATGCCATGTGCTGCGTCGATGAGTTCCTTGAGTTCTTCAGGAGTACCGAAACGGCTGCTGGCAGAGAAGAAATTGCTGACATGATATCCGAACGAACCGTAGTATGGGTGTTCGGCAATGGCCATTATCTGTACGGCATTGTAGCCATCCTTCTTGATGCGTGGCAGTATGTTCTCGCGGAATTCAGCATATGTGCCCACTTTCTCGGCATCCTGTGCCATACCGATGTGGCATTCGTAGATGAGAAGCGGAGATGTGGTCGGTTTGAAGTTTTTCTTCTTCCACTGATACGGAGTCTCAGGAGCCCATACCTGTGCAGAGAATATCTTTGTGTTATCGTCCTGAACGACACGGTTGATCCAAGCCGGGATGCGTTCGCCCTCACCACCGTTCCACTTCACTTTCAGCTTGAAGAGGTCGCCATGCTGCATCTGCTTCTTGGTGAGCTTCAGTTCCCAGTTGCCGTTCTTCAGCGGCTTCATCTTATATTTCTCATCTTCCTGCCATCCGTTGAAGTCGCCGATGACATATATCTCGGTTGCGTTAGGTGCCCATTCGCGCAATACCCAACCCTTGTCGGTGCGATGGAGACCGAAGTAGAGATATCCGGAAGCAAAACTGCTGAGGGTCTGCTTGCCATTCTGCGTGAGGTCGTTGATTTTCCATACTGCGTGGTCGTGACGTCCACGAATTGCATCTTCATAAGGTTCGAGCCATCCGTCGTGCTGTACGATGCCGATGTGCTTTACTGTAGTGCTTTTCTTTGCCATAATATTAGTTGTTAGTTTTTAGTTGTTAGTCGTTAGTTATGCTTTCACTTTGAATATTGCTTTCTTGATTTCAGGAAGATCGCTGACACACGGAGCATGACCGTCCTGTGGGAAGAAGATTGCGAATTCGCCCGGCTGAACAGTAACGTAGGTCTTTGCCAATCCGGGATAGAAAGTGATATCCTTCTCGGCGTTGTATTCCGCCTCGGGCAGAGCAGTACGCGAGGTGTAACCCATAGTCTCGGGAGCGGTGATAGGAATCTGAATGTCAATCATGAGGTTGTGGCTTTCGATGCGTGCCTGTTCCTTTGTCTTGCCTTTAGACATAGTGCAGTTGATGAAGAGGTCGGCACCCTGGATGGGGAATTTTCCGATTTCGTGTGACTGCAGGTCGTGGTTCTTCAGATATTCAACCACCTTAGGGAAAAGCGGATTGAGCGAGGCATACTTGCCAAGATTTTCAAGTGTGTCGATAATCATAGTTTTATTGCTTTATTGATGAAATGATTTCTATCATCTGTTGATGGACGATGCCGTTTGTAGCAAGGACTTCACGTCCGGAAGGCCAGAGGAGGTCTTGTGCGCTATAGTCGGAAATCTGTCCACCTGCCTCCTGCACGATGATGGCTCCAGCAGCCACGTCCCAAGGCTTGAGAAACGACTCAATGTATATGTCGAATCTGCCGGCTGCCACATAGCACAGTTCTCCTTCGGCTGAACCATGGGAACGTATGCTGGCTACGTTGCCGTAGAGACGGTCGGTAAGCCGCTGTGCAAAACGGGTATATTCTTTTGCGTTGTAAGGAAATCCCAAGGACACGAGCGAGTCGTCGAGCTGACGACGGGACACATGAATGGGGGTTTCACCTATCCATGCTCCTCCACCCTTATATGCCCAGAAAAGTTCTTTGCGGGTGAGTTCATAGACGACTCCGAGCAGAAGTTCTTCGGCACGACGAAGTGCGATACATACACAATAGAGAGGCACGTCCTTAATGAAGTTGGTAGTGCCGTCGAGAGGGTCAACAACCCAACAGTATTCCTGATCGGCAGACTGACTGACGGTCTGCTCCTCGGTAACGAATCCTGCCTCAGGAAGAATCTCACGAAGACGTCCCACTATCATCTTTTCAGCCTGTTTGTCAACATAGCTGACATAGTCGTGAGCACTCTTACGCTCCACGCTGTCTTCTGTGAAAGACTTGCGCTGGTCGAGGATATAACACCCAACCTCCACGGCAAGTGTCTTCACTTGCTCGGTCAACTGTGGTATGTTGGGTTCGTTCATGGTTATTCTGTATTAGGATTAGGAAAAGGGTCAGTTGGTGGTCTGAAGTGTGCCACGAACATATACACCTTTTCGGATGACGGCTCCGTTGCGGTTTTTCTCTACGAACATTCCGTCACGCTGGTCGTTCAGGTATGTACCCTCAAAACGTGTTCCGTCAGGACTTTCCTCGATGCATTTGCCGTTTTTCATACCGTTGTGGAACTGTCCCTTGAACTTAGTGCCGTCAGAGAGACGGAGCACTCCTTCGCCATGCATGGCTCCGGCACGCCATTCTCCTTCGTACATATCGCCATTGGCAGAGACGTATTTGCCACGTCCGCTTTCACGGTCTTCAATCCAGCTGCCTTCATATTTCGAGCCGTCGGGCCAATAGTATGTACCGACACCTTCCATAAGCCCGTTCTTGAACTGACCTACATATTTGCGTTTGTCAACATAGGTAAAGATACCCTGTCCGGTACGTTCGCCATTATGGTATTCACCTTCGTAACGGTCGCCGTTGCTGAAGATATAGATTCCCTTGCCGTGCATCACGTCGTCCTTCCAACCGCCTATGTATTTATCGCCGTTGGAATAGATGAAAGTACCCTGACCATTGCGCATGTCTTCAAGCATATCGCCGCTGTAACTGCTGCCGTCGCGCCAGTCATAGACTCCTTTGCCCGACTTCTTGTCGTTCTTCCATCCACCTTTATAATAGACTCCGTTTGCCCACGTATAGGTTCCCTCGCCTTCACGTTTGTCCTGATGCCACTGACCTTCATACTTGTCGCCATTGTAATAGAACATGGTGCCTTCGCCCTCCTGATAGTCGGTAAACCAAAGACCTTCATATTTATTATTATTGGAAAAATAATAAGTACCACGACCGTGTTGGTGGTCCTGATACCAATCTCCTTCATACTTCTCACCGTCGGAAAAAGAATAGACTCCTTGTCCCTGGCGCTTTCCTTTCACATACTCGCCTTCGTAAGAGTCACCGTTAATAAAGATTGTCTTGCCCTTTCCGTTCGGTTTGCCGCTTTCCAAGTCACCATAATATGAGGATTTATCTTTGGGGAAAGTATAGGAACCGGTTGTGTACTTCTGGGCATAGGAAACCGCTGGAAGAAGAATTAAAATAATGAGAAAATATTTTCTGATGTTCATTTGAGGTTTCAGTTTTATAATATTACTACTTCACAATAACGTACCATCGCACGATTTATCGCAAAGTTACTGTTTTATTTTTATAAACAAATAAAGCATTAAGGATTATTAAAGTTTTTACATGCAGTTTTTGAAAAATAAACATATTAGTCCTACCTTTGCACTACTTTTTCGAAAGAAGAGATGAGACAACAGCAATTAAAACTAAAGAATGACGTCATTCGCTGGCGACAGTTCAGCCGACGAGGCGATGCCATCTTCCGAAGTCTGCACAAAGAGATAGCTATAGGCATACTATCTGTAGCCACACTCACTTTTGCGGCTCCCCAGAACGCCACGGCACGCACCGTGATGGGATGCAGCATGGATGCATCGGACGAAGGAGGTATAAACCTGGACGACGTCGAAGTGACAGCCTCACGAGTGTCGATGCCGCTGGAACAGACGGCACGCATCGTCAGCGTCGTGACGAGAGAAGAGATAGAAGACTGTCCTGCGCAGACAGTTAGTGACTTACTGAAATATGCATCCGGGGTGGATGTCCGGCAACGGGGTGCATATGGTATTCAAACGGACATCAGCATCGACGGCGGTACACACGACCAGATTGTGATTCTCATAAATGGTGTGAATGTTTCTTCCCCTCACACCGGACATCTTACCGCCGACTTCCCCTTCAACATTGACGACATAGAACGAGTGGAAATTCTCGAAGGAGCTGCGAGCCGAGTATTTGGTTCGAGCGCTTATTCTGGAGCCATCAATATCGTGACGAAAGGTAGTGTGACGGCATCGGAAAAGATGCAGCCGCAAGGGATGATTCTGCTCAGTGGCGGAAGTTATGGTACAGCTCAAGCAAATGGTGCTTTTTCATTGAGTAATAACAAATTATACAACTATATATCAGCAGGATGTTCACGGAGTGACGGAGCCGTAAACAATAGCGATTTCAAGCGTCTGAACGTGTTTTATAATGGTGGGGTAAGTACAGAGGAAATTGACCTGAAATGGCAAGCAGGAATGAGCAGTAAAGACTACGGAGCCAACACTTTCTATAGTGGAAAATTTCCGAATCAATATGAAGAAAACCGAAACAGCACGATAGCTCTGACGGCAAAGACGAAGGGACGGATACAGGTGGTACCGACACTATATTGGAACCGAGCCAACGACCATTATCAGCTTATACGTGGTATGTCGCCCACTCAGGAGAACTACCATCGAACCGACGTCTATGGGGCAAGCCTCAATCTTCAGACGGCATGGGTAGCAGGAGTCAGTTCTGTAGGAGCAGAATTCAGAAACGAAGGCATACTGTCAACAGCACTCGGCACCCCACTCTCTCCTGATAAATATGTGGATATCTGCGGAACCGACCGCCAATTCACAAAGAAAGACAACAGGACAAACATCTGCTATCATTTGGAACACAACATTCTGCTCAAGCGGTTCAGCATAAGCATGGGACTGATGGCAAATATGAACACATGGCTCGACCATCGTTTCCGTCTTTATCCGGGAGTGGATGTTAGCTGGCGACCCTGCAATGGGCTGAAAGTATATGCTGCTTGGAGCATGGCACAGCGGATGCCAACATTTACGGATATATATTATAAAAGTCCTACCCAAGTAGGATATGCCGGACTGCAACCCGAACACGTCAACGAATTCAGTATAGGAGGAAATTTACAGAAAGGAGGATTCGACGCAAGTCTGCGTATCTATTACCGACACCAGACAGATATGATTGACTGGGTAATACCCGAAGATTCCGTCACAAAATACGGACGGGGCATCTATACCACATACCATGCCACAAATCTGAGAGTCAACAACATAGGGGCATCAGCAAGTATCCGTTATACTACTGCTGACAAACGTCTGTCGGTATCAGCCAAGTACACGCTGATGAATCAGGTGAGAAAGGATGATATACGGTTTGACGACAGTTACTATGGTCTGAACTACTTGCGTCACAAGGTCGTGGCTTCCATAACTACACATATCTGGAAACACCTGTCAGCGACGCTGGCATATAGGTTTCAGGACAGAGCAGGAACATACTACGAATACGACACCTCACATCTCGTGAAGAACAGCTACGGTTGGGACACATACCAATTCAAAGGAAAAACTGCATATGCTCCCTTCTCGTTGTTCGATATCCTGTTACGTTGGCAAGAAAAACACTATGAACTGTTTGCCGACTTCAACAACATAACCAACAAGAGATATGTCGATATCGGCAACGTAGTGCAACCGGGGTTCTGGTTTATGGGTGGCGTAAAACTGAAGCTTTGAATACGAACTACGGACGCAACTGAGCCTCTGCAACTCCTGAGACCTTATCACCGAGTTCGATGACTTCAAGGTCTTTTATCTCGCTTCCGTCAATAACAAAACGAACCAAAGTACGCACTTTATGAAAGCCGTACTGCCCTGCTGCCCCCGGATTGATATGCAGACAGTTGAGGGTCTTGTCATACATAACCTTGAGCATATGCGAATGCCCTGAAATGAACAGACGTGGCGGACTGGCATATATAAGGCCACGTATCGACGCATCATACCTGCCCGGATAACCGCCTATATGCTTCATTAGCACATCTACGTCCTCACATTTGAAACGATACTTCTCCCCGAACATATAGCGCAGGTCGCCACCGTCGATATTTCCATAGACAGCACGAAGAGGGGCTATTTCGGCCAGTTTGTCTGCCACTTCAACCGTACCGATGTCGCCAGCATGCCATATCTCATCACATTCAGAGAAATATTTCCTGTACTTCTCGTCCCAATATCCGTGAGTGTCTGAAAGTAGTCCTATCCGTTTCATTACAGTTAAATTTTGCGGCAAATATACAGAAAAAGAAAATACGCTGAAATTCCTTACAGAAAAAATAGGTGCTTTGTAAATTATTCTTCGTACCTTCGCAACGTTTTTGTAACGACCAATGGATTTGTTTGATAACATAGAAGATGAAATGCCGGCCGGCATAGTAGAGAAAACCGTCGAGGAAGAATCAGAAACACAAGACTTACCCAGCAAGAACACCTCCTCACAGAAGAGCATCAAGGAGTTGTTGGTTGAGCTGGGACGCTTGCTGTTGGTTCTTCTTTGGGCTATACTGAAATATCTCATCCGGTGTCTCTATAAGTCCATCCGTTTTACAATCAGACTGACCCGTCAAGGTCTTGCATCCATTGGTGTATGGTGGAGAGACAAGAGTACACAGGAGAAAGTACGCACCCTTCGCAGAAAGGCTAAAGTCTATCTGAAAGCCTCCGGACGGTTTATAATACATGTTCTGCGCCTCTGTCTGAAGTATTTCATTCTTTCCATCATCTACCTGTTCAAGGGATTGAAATGGCTTGCCGTCAATTTCATTCAGTTCATCATCCACATGCGCCCCACCGTGAAACGATGGCGGATTGCATTCAGAGAATGGAGAAGACTTGCACAAAGGGGCAAAAAACTCAAAGCCATCAGACGGCAGCGCAAGCGTGAAGCTTTCAAACGCGGCGGAGGTATGCGCGGAGCATTGGAACGCAAGACAGCATCGCTCAAATCGTCCATCCGTTCATATATGGAAGAAGATCAGGAAGATGCCACCCCTGAGGCCATTACCGAGGACGACATCATCAAGAAGAACTTCGAACAGATAGAAAACGACAACAAAGCGCAGGCCATCAGTCGTAAATTCTTCTCATCCATAAAAAACATCGTCGAAGAAGACAATTAAAATAACACGATACATGAAAAAATTCATTCTCACCCTTGCGGTTACCCTCTGCACAGTATTGCCCTCATGGGCAGTTCTGCAGGAAGAATCACTTGCCCGCACACTCGGAGTTCTGTGTCTGGAACTCCGCAACAACTGGAAAAAACAGAAGTCGTTCATGGCCCGTTACGAGTCGCAGCAGGAAATGCAGCACAAGACCCTTGTGGCTTACATGCAGCGAAGCGAACAAATCGGATTGATGCTCTATTCCCAGAAGACAGACTTCACCTTCGACATAGCATACTCCTGTCAGCAGGCAACAAAACTGCATCAGGAACTGAGCCGGACAAACGTACCCTACGACCTGATTCGCAGCAAGATGCGCGACGAGATGGCTCGATACGACAGCCTTATCTATGCCCTCGAACAGCTACCTCCTGCCATAGGAAAAGCAAAGGCAAAACCCGAGCATGAGATAACAGACTCCCTGCTTGTGAGTGCAGCCGACACCATCGTGGGCGACAGCGTCATCATTGAAAACGTTCCTGACAGCGACGATCCATTCTTCCTCAAAGAACAGGAAATAAAAGACCGTGAGCGCTGTCTTGTATATGCAAAGGCTCTGAGAAACAACATTATCCGCATGTACAACAATATCAGTCGAGACGAGCGGTATTACAAGCACGTGTCGGAGAAAGTTCATAAACTCAACACTTATGCCGAAAGTAAATATCAGGAACTCCAGAACAACATCTTCGTAAAGGGTGACAGGAACTACTTCAGCCTACTCATGTCGATGTCGCGGCAATGGAGACAGGTAGAGATGGATTTCCGCGAGAAATACACCCCAATCAAGGAGAACGACTCCCGCTACTCCGAATGGCGTGGTCCTGCTCTGCTCTTCTCCTCCGTCTTCATGACGTTCTACATCATCGTAGGCATGCTGCTCAGTTGGCTCATCCTGCGTTGGCTCGTACCGAAACGCTTCCGTTCCGAGAAATTCATAGCCAAACGTCCAGCCATCATCATGGCAGTCGGAATGTTCATCTTTATCATAGCCATCTTCATCATACACAGTTCATTCGACCGCAACGTCATACGCATGACAACCGGACTGATGATAAACTTCGCATGGCTTACGGAAGTAGTGCTCATTTCGCTCATCTTCCGTCTGAAAAGCAATCAGATACGCAAGGGTGTCGAGATGTACACCCCATTCATCATACTCTCACTCCTTGCCATCATGTGCCGCATGGTACTGCTGCCCAACAGCATGCTAAACCTCTTCTTCCCCATCATACTCCTGATCTGCACGATATGGCAGTTGAGAACAGTCCGGAAACTGAGCAGCACCCTGCCATTCAGCGACCGAATATATTGCAGCATATCCACATTCGTCATCGTCGTATCAGCCCTTATTTCATGGTACGGATACACTATGCTCAGCGTGCAGATCACAATCTGGTGGACATTCCAGTTGGCTGCCATCCAGAGCATCACATGTTTCTTCGACATACTCCAATGGTACGAACGTAACTACATTATAGAGCGCGTACGCCAGAACATAGGCGAGGAACTATCAAACAAGACCATCCTCGTACGTGCAAAGAAAGGCGACTTCATATCCACCACATGGCTCTACGATTTCGTCTCCATCGCACTCGTACCTGTCATATCCGTCATATCCGTCATCCTATGTATCGTGGCAGCAGCATCCACATTCGAGATGACAGCCATCTGCCGCACCATCTTCTTCACCGACTTCATCAACGAAGAAGGCGTCATACAGATTTCACTCTTCAAAATCTGTCTCGTCGTGGCATGCTTCTACATATTCAAATACATCAACTACGCCGTCCGTTCCTTCTACTTCTACTACAAGCGCACACTCGACGACGGCACACAGGACTTCAATAAGACCTTTGCACGCAACATCATACAAATCATCGTATGGGGTACCTACGCCATTGCGTCGCTCGTGCTGCTGAAAGTACCTCGTAGCGGACTTGAAATCATCGGAGCCGGACTTGCCTCAGGTTTGGGTTTCGCATCGCGCGGACTACTCGAAAACTTCTTCTACGGCATATCCCTGATGAGTGGACGTGTGCGCGTAGGCGACTATATAGAATGTGACGGAATAACCGGAAAAGTAGAGAGCATCACCTATCAGAGCACACAGATAGTCACCCTCGACGGCTCCATCATAGCCTTCCTCAATTCCGCACTCTTCAGCAAAAACTTCAAAAACCTCACCAAGAACCACCAGTACGCACTCGTCAAGATACCAGTCGGAGTTGCTTACGGAACAGACGTAGAGAAAGTGCGTACATTACTCCTCAAAGCCCTGCGCCCACTCTGCACACAGACTGATGACGGACGCGACATCGTAAGTGAGGAACACCCACTTGCAATAGCCTTCTCCGACTTTGGCGACAGCAGCGTTGACCTCATCGTCGCAGTATGGCTACTCGTCGATCAGAAGAACGCCTGGTGTGCGAAGGCAAGAGAAGTCATTTACAATACACTCAACGAAAACAACATAGAGATACCATTCCCACAGCGCGATGTCCACATTATACAATAAGCCGGCATTTTAACTGCGATTTCATGGTAAAACGAAAAAAAATAAGAATTTTTGACAAAAAAAACCACCATTGTTGTGCTCGTATTTAAAAAAAGTGCTACTTTTGCGTCAAAAGCATGAAATAACTAAATAATCTACAATACTTATGGAAATCAAAAAATCTCAAAGAGCAGATCTTGAAGGTCAGAAAAGCACCGGTCTTCTCATTGGATACATAGTGACCCTTGCGGCCGTATTCGTAGCCTTCGAATACACCACACGCGACTATGTAGAGACCGATGTCGTTTACTCTACCTCTTCGTTCGTTTCCGAGGAAGAAGTAGTTCCTATCACACAGCCAATCTTCACAGCAGCTCCACCTCCACCAGCTGAGGCACCACAGGTAGCCGAAATCCTCGACATCGTCGATAACAACACCGATATCGTAGAAGAGGAAATCGAATCTACTGAGTCAACCACAGAAGCCGTTTCAGGTCCTGTAGCACACGTCAGCGGTCCTGCAATGGGTCCTCCAGCAGCAACAATGGAAGAGGGTGACGAAGGCGAAGTATTCGAAGTCGTAGAACAGAACCCAGAGTTCCCAGGTGGTATGGATGCACTCATGAAGTGGCTCAGCAAAAACCTCAAATACCCTGCTTCAGCACAGGAAAACAGCATCCAGGGACGTGTACTCGTTCAGTTCGTAGTCAACAAAGACGGTTCAATCGTAGAACCGAAAGTAATCCGTTCAGTTGACCCTGCACTCGACAAAGAAGCACTCCGCGTCGTATCAGTCATGCCAAGATGGCAGCCAGGCAAACAGCGTGGAAAGACAGTACGTGTACGATTCACACTTCCTGTAACATTC
Source organism: uncultured Bacteroidaceae bacterium (assembly GCA_905233285.1). GTDB lineage: Bacteria > Bacteroidota > Bacteroidia > Bacteroidales > Bacteroidaceae > Minthosoma. The sequence goes on along the minus strand of CAJODY010000025.1, from coordinate 2,280 downwards.
CGACTCATGTAAAAAAACTGAAACCATACACAAAGAGAGTGTGTCAACGATACACTCTCTTTTTTATTCCACATCCCATCCGAATACAACAATGAGAACACTCCTCACCATCGACCAACTCATCGAGACCGTCAATGCAGCACTACCCACCATCGACTTCCCCGCAACGCCCGAACGGCTCTACTCCCCCATACGCTATGCACTCTCAGCAGGCGGCAAACGCATACGCCCTGTACTCATGCTAATGGCATACAACCTCTATCGCGACCAGCCAGCCGACATTCTGCACCAAGCACTCGCGCTCGAGACATATCATAACTTCACACTTCTCCACGACGACCTCATCGACAAGAGCGACCTGCGCCGCGGACAACCCACCGTCCACAAGAAATGGGACGAGAATACAGCAATCCTCTCAGGCGATACCATGCTCGTATTCGCCTATAGGCTTTTCGGCAACAACCCCGCACTCGACGACTTCATCCGTGCCACACTCGGAGTACTCGAAGGCGAAGAAATCGACATCGAATTCGAAACCCGTACCGATGTCACCGAAGCCGAATACATGGAGATGATACGACTCAAGACCTCCCTACTCCTCGCCTATGCCCTCAAGATCGGAGCACGTCTGGCAGGAGCATCAGCCGACGACCAGCAACACCTCTACGACTTCGGCGAAAAGATGGGACTCGCCTTCCAAGTACAGGACGACCTGCTCGACGTATATGCCGACGCTAACGTATTCAAGAAAAAACTTGGAGGCGACATCGTAGAAAACAAAAAAACATATCTCCTCATCCAGGCACTTAACCGAGCCGACGCAGCCCAGCGCCTTGAACTCAACTACTGGCTCCGTGAGACAGGACAGACACCCGAAGAGAAAATCGCAGCCGTTACACATATATATAATAATATAGGCATACCGGAAATAACCAAAGAATGCATCGAGACTCTCTTCACCGAAGCACTCCGTCATCTCGACCTCGTATCCGTGCCACAGGAAGACAAACAGCAGCTCCGACAATTTGCACAGCGACTGCTCGGACGCAAATACTAACCCGATGATTGACACCCACTCACATATCGACGGCCCCGAATTCCACGACGACCTCGACCTCGTCATCAGCCGTGCCCGTCAGGCAGGGATTGAGAAAATCTTCGTTCCTGCCATCTGTCGTGCCGACCTTCCCCGGCTCCTCGATGTCTGCCGTGCCTACCCCGACTACCTCTACCCCATGATAGGACTCCATCCCGAGAACGTCACCGACGAAGACCCCGACGAAGCACTCCGACTCATGGAACAGCAACTCAGCCAGTCCATCGAAGACCCTACTGCACCCCGATTAATAGCCGTAGGCGAAGTAGGGCTCGACCTCTACTGGGACGACACCCACCGCGACCTACAACTCCAAGTCTTCGAACAGCAGATACAATGGGCCATCCGCTACCACCTGCCACTCATGATACATTGCCGCAAAGCCCACAACGAACTCCTGCGGCTCATCAGGCAATACAGCAGCAGTCAGCTCACAGGAGTATTCCATTGCTTCACCGGCAGCCCCGAACAGGCACGCGAACTCCTTCGCTTCCCCGGCTTTTGCCTCGGCATCGGCGGCGTACTCACATTCAAAAACTCAAATCTGCCACAGACACTCCGCACAGCCGTACCCCTCAACCGAATCGTACTCGAGACCGACTCACCCTACATGGCACCCGTGCCTTATCGCGGAAAACGTAACGAACCCGCCTACGTCGTAGAAGTGGCAAAACGACTTGCAGAAATCTACGAAACCGACATCGACGAAATAGACCGAATAACCACCGAAAATGCTCTTAAAATATTCATGAAATCATAAAAAGACATAAAAAAAGGCCTTTTTTACCCCGAATTTGAAATTTTCTTGGAAAATACGATACTCGCTAAATAAAAAATAGTTATTTTTGTGCGAACTATTGTAACGAAGCCGTAGAAACGCACCTTGACTGGAGAGATGCTCGAGTGGCTGAAGAGGCACGTCTGGAAAGCGTGTAAACGTCAAAAGCGTTTCGGGGGTTCGAATCCCCCTCTCTCCGCAACGAAGTGAAGGAACAGGGAACCCCCAATGACCCCATTCACCCCAATAGCCCCAGAACAACAAAAAAAACAACATAAAACTTTAAACATTAGAATTATTAATCTTAAAATTTTCAACACAATGAAAAAAGTTTTTGCAATCATTGCATTGATGGGTGTGTTCACATTTGGTATGACACAGTCAGTATTAGCTCAGGACGAAGCAG